>NZ_JBJHDO010000006.1:0-369630 GCF_050958605.1 Mesorhizobium sp. 1B3
ACGATCACTTCGCCAGATACTCGGCAACGCCCGACGGCAGCTTGCCCCCTTCGGCCTGGATGAGCTCGGCATAGAGCTTCGCCGTCGCCCGCGCCGGATGCCCGTTCGCCTCGGTCTTTTCGATCCAGGCGACCCATGTGTCGGCAGCCGCCTTGTCTATGTGGGCCTTCATGGCCGGCGACAGATCGTTGATCGACACGAACGACCCGCCATCCTTGCTGATCGACTCCTCCTTGACCGTGCCGACCCGCGCTTCCCATTGTTCGGCGTTCTTCGTGCCGATGGCGCGCGCCGTCTCGTCCCAGAGCTTCTTTTGTTCGTCGCTCAGCTGGTCCCACATCTCGTTGCTGACCGCGAGGTAGCTTTCCCAGTGGCCGATGGAGACATCGACGATCGAGTGCCGCAACAGTTGCTGGAGCGAATAGGACGGCCAATCGGAGATGGCGATAATAAGCCCTTCGATCGTGCCGCGCGAGGCCGCCTCGAAGGCCTGCGAACCCGGCATGGTCACCGGCGTCGCGCCCAGCTTTTCCAGCACGATGGTATGAAGGGCGGAGCCGGCGCGAAGCGGCAGACCGTGGAGATCCGCCGGCTCCTTCAGGACCTTCTTCACCGTCGAGATCGAATAGGGCGCCGTCGCGCCGAGGGCCCATGCGCGAATGCCCTTGTCGGCGATCTCGTATTGGTAGAAGGTCTTGCCGTCCTTCAGTTCCACGTCGGAGTCGAGGAGCTTCTGGAAGGCCCGCGTCACCATCGGCGAATCCGTGCCATAGGTCGGCAGCTGGGTGACATCGGACAGCGGGAACCGGCCCTCGTGATAGGGCGCCAGCAGCGGCGCGGCGACATGGATGGTGCCGCTGTTCAAGCTGTCCAACTCCCGGCCGACGGCGGTCAGTTCGCCTGCGTAGAACCGCGTGAACGTGATCTCGCCATTGCTTCCCTGCTCGATGGCGTCGGCGAAGGGGTCCATGTGGCTGCCGACCCAAAGATGCGGCTTGCCGAGACCCGTCGATATGATGAACTCCGCGGCTCCGGCGGTGCCCGTCAGCACTGCGCCAAAAACAGCCGTCGCGGCAAGCAATCTGCGTGCGTATGCGAACATTGTCCTCTCCCCTTGGGACAGCCGGGATCGTTTCGAGACCAAAGCTCGATCGAACGGCTCGACATTGGAAAAAACCGGCCTCCACCGGTCTTGCGGCGCCCCTCTCACATTGCCTCCGGGCATCACTCCTCCAGGAGCGCTCGCAATGGTCATGCTACGCGTATTTCCGGTTTTGTAAACAAAAATGAATCATGAGTCATAATTCATTTCGGTTTGACAGCACCGTATGCTGCCCGTAGGCTCGCGGCGATCATGGCAGACTCGAATCCGGCAGACACACTAAGCATAGCCCGCGACGCGGGAACCAAGCCGCGCCTGACGCGCGCCGAGAAGGCAGAAGCCACGAGGGTGCGGTTGTTCGAGGCCGCCATCCAGATCGTGGGTGAACAGGGATATGCCGGCGCCTCCGTGGCCCTGATCACCGGGCGGGCAAAGGTGGCACAGGGAACTTTCTACAATTACTTCGAATCACGGCAGGACCTGCTCGATCAGCTCCTCCCAGCGATCAGCGAGCAGCTTCACGAGATGATCCGGGCAAAAGTCATGACGGCCCCGGACGATCCGCTGGAGCGCGAGCGCGCCCGCCTATGCGGCTTCTTCGAATTCCTGGAAAAATCGCCTCATCTCTTCAAGATCCTGAGCGAGGGGATGGTCCAGGCGCCGACCGGCTTCCGCCGCCATCTGGAGATGCAGACAGCAAGCTACCGCCGCGCGCTCGAATACGAGAGGAGGCGGGGCAATCTGAGAATCGAGGATCCGAATGAAATCGACGTCGTGACGCAGATGCTGCTGTCCACCCGCGAATATCTGAGCGGCCGCTTCTGCTATGTCGACGGCCAGTTCGTCCGTCCGTCGGACTTTGTAGCGGATACCTATATCAAGCTGCTCAGGGGCCAGATCTTCAAGTGAGCGAGACCACGGCCTCAATCCAAGGTGACGTCCCTTGCTTCTTCCACATCAACGTGAACTGCACCGATTTCGAGCGCTCGCTCGCCTTCTATCGGTTGATCGGCTTCGAGATCGTTCTTGATTTCACTGCCTGCGGCGATGCCAGCTTCGGCGAAGTCGGGCTGGGCCCCGTGCTGAGACTGCCGGACGACTGCGACGGCAGAGCCGCCATGCTCATGCTGAAGGGCGACCAAAGGGGCATGCGGCTCGACCTGATAGAATGGCGCTCGCCGCATGAGCCGGCACATCCGCGGCGCAGCCTTGCCCAGCCCGGCATTGGGCGGATCTGCTTGCGAACCTTCGACGCGGCGGCTGTCCACGCCCGACTGAGCGAGGCGGGACATACCTGCTACAGCGCGCCGAAGCTGATCACGCTGGGCGGCTCGCGGATAGAGGTCTTCTGCGCCGAGGATCCGGACGGCGTCGTCATCGAGTTCATGCAGTTCAAGGGACGAGCGCCGCAACAGACGCGGCAATGAGGATTGACCTTCGGGCAAGCCCCTCATCGGCTGCCGGCCACTTCTCCCCGTCAGGACGGGGAGAAGACCGATGTCGTCTCCACTTTCGCCAATCGCCCGCCGTTGGCGACTGGCGAAACCCAAGCGGCCGGCGTCTCTCTCCCCGTTCTTCACGGGGAGAGATGTCCGGCAGGACAGTGAGGGGCAACTCGATGGCGCGACCGCGCGATTGGCGGTCGATCTATCGCCCCTGGATATTAGCCGGCGTCTTGAAATAATCCGGCTTTCCGGTCGTCCAGGTTTCGCCCCAAAGCTGCCCACCGCCGTCGACCGTCAGAAGCTCGCCGGTAATGAACCTTCCGGACGGCCCGCCAAGGTATACGCAGGCTTCTGCTATATCCCAGGCATTGCCCACGCGCATCATCGGGTTCGACCGGGGGTAGGCGGAACGGGCTTCGGGCGTATAGGTCTTCCAGCCTTCCGTTTCGATTGCGCCCGGCGCGATGCAGTTGATCCGGATATCCAACGGCGCCCATTCCACCGCCACGCTACGGCTCAAGCCGATAACGCCGGCACGAGCAGCGATCGTGTGAGCGACCCCGTAAAGTCCGTGCGTCGTCACGACAACGATGTTGACGATACTGCCCGGCTGGCCGGTGTCTCGCCATTTGCGGGCCGCGGCTTGCATCATGTGCCAGGTGCCGTTCAGGTTCGTATTGATGACGGCGTTCCAGCCCTTCACGCTGAAGTCGATCGCCGGCTGCGGGAACTGCCCCCCCGCGCTGTTGACGAGGATTCCTGCACCGCCGTACTCATTCCAGACGCGATCGAAAAACGCGCCGACGGCTTCGGGTTCGCGAATATCGACAGCATGGCCGTTGCATGCGAGTCCTTGCGCACCGATGGCACGCACCAATTCGGCGATCTTGTCTTCGCTCCTGCCGGCCACGACCACATGCGCACCGAGCCGGGCAAACAGCCAGGCCGTGGCTCGGCCGATCCCGCCTGCCCCGCCGGAGACGATGGCCACCTGCCCCTTGAGGCAATCGGGCGCATAGACCGTTGGCCGGATAGCGAGGTCGGCGTCATTCAACCCGAACTTTTCCTCGGCCGCTGCGCTCATCGTTCTATGCCCTTGAGCAGTTCACCTGAAATGATCATCTTTCGGACCTCCGTAGTGCCGGCGCCGATCTCCATCAGCTTGGTCGAGCGGAACAGACGGTTGATCTCGGATTCCCAGATGTAGCCTGTACCGCCATGAACTTGCACGGCGAGATCTAGCACCTTGTGCGTCGCCTCGGCCGCATACATCACCGAGGCCGCCGTAAGCGTGTGGATATCGCCTCGGCCGCCGCCGCCAACCTCGAGAGGCGCCGCTGCCGCAAGGACGCGATAGGTGAAGCTTCGGATGGTCTCGACATGGACATACATGTCGGCGAGCATCGATTGAACCATCTGGAAGGAGCCGATCGGCTTGCCGAACTGCTTGCGCGTTTTTGCATAGTCGACCGAAAGCTCCAGCGCCCGCTCGGCAATGCCGAGACAAAGGGGCGAGATCATGGCTCGCTCGAGGTCGAGGCCGCTCATGACCACGGCAACCCCGCGATTCTCCCCGCCGACGAGATTCTGCGCCGGCACGCGGCAATCCTCGAACAGGAGCTCGCCGGTCTGGCTGCCTCGATAGCCCATCTTGTTCAGCTTCTGAGCGACCTTGAAGCCGGGCATGCCCTTCTCCACGATGAAGGCAGAAATACCGTGAGCGCCTTTCTCGCGATCGGTCTTGGCGTAGACCAGCAGAACGTCGGCGACGGGTCCGTTCGTTATGTATATCTTGCTGCCGTTGAGCACATAGTGGTCGCCCTCCCGCCGTGCCGTGGTGCGCATGGATCCCATGGCATCCGAACCTGCTCCGGGCTCGGTCAGGCCTAGCGCCCCAACCTTCCTGCCCGAACAGAGATCGGGCAGGAAGCGCCGCCGCTGTTCGTCCGTGCCATTACGGTAGATGTTGTTTGCACAGAGATTGTCGTGAGCCACCCAGGCGAGCGCCATCGCGTGATTCCAGCGGGCCAGCCCCTGCAGCACGAGGCCGGCAGCCACGAGATCGAGGCCGGCTCCCCCATATTCCTCTGGTATCGTGATCCCGAAGAGCCCGTTCTCACCGATTTTCGCAAAAGCCTCTTCAGGCCACCACTCCTCGTTGTCCATACGTTCTGAGAGGCCATAGAGCTCGTTGCGCGCGAAGCGGTCCGCGTTTTCGAGGATCATCCGGTGATCGGCGTCCAAGTCGAAGAGGTTCGGCTTGTCGTTTCGCCCTATGATATCGTTCATTCAAATCCTCCCGCGATGATAATGCCGGCAAGCATCGCCGTGTTCGTTAATGAGATCATTTCATCATACGAAGCGCCACGCAATGTCAATTAGCCTTCAACAGAAAAGCCACCTTGAAGCGCTTTTGATATTTTTCAGGCAAAACTCATGCGGCCTGGTTGACAACGCTGATGAACTGAAATCATTTGTTCTGGATCCTAACGGGAAAGGATGTGGGGGAGACAATGGCCGAACCTGTGATCATCGAGACGCGAGACTCCGTCCTGTGGGTCAAAATCAACCGCGAGGAACGGCGCAATGCCCTCAACGAAAAGGTCGCGCAGGGTATCCAGACCGGGCTGGACAAAGCCGAAGTCGATCGCGAGGTGCGAGCAGTCGTCATAACCGGCGCCGGTGACAAGGCGTTCTGCGCCGGTGGAGATCTTCAGCTCCAGGCGGACGGAACCCCGTTCACCATCGACGTGGCAGACCCGCGCCACTATGTGGCCCGCCTCCTGAGACGCATGGATGCCTGCCGGCTTCCGCTGATCGCGAGGGTGAACGGCCACGCGCTTGCTGGCGGGTTGGGCCTGGTAAGCGCCTGCGACCTTGTCGTCGCACGCGAAGACGCGCTTCTGGGGGTCACGGAAGTGAAGGTCGGGCTTTTCCCGATGATGATCCTGCCCTTCCTGCTGAGGACTGTTTCTTATCGCCGCCTGATGGAGCTCTGCATCACGGGCGAGACGATCACCGCGCGCGAAGCAGTTGCGGAGAACATCGTCAATTACGCCGTGCCTGCAGCCGAGCTCGACGAAAAGCTCGATTGGCTGCTTGCGCGGATCACCGACAAATCGCCGACAGGCATTCGCTTGGGCAAGCAGGCCCTGGCCAAGATCCGCGAAATGTCGACGGACAGTGCGCTGGAGTACGCGCAGTTCATGCTGGCCAATATGGCCCGCACGAAGGACGCCAAGGAGGGCTTCACCGCCTTCAACGAGAAGCGCAGCCCGAAGTGGACTGCGGAGTGAAGGGCATGGACAAGATCGTTCGCATCGGTTGCGGCGCCGGCTTCTGGGGAGACAGTCCGGAAGGCCCGGCACAACTCGTCCGTTCCGGCGAAATCGACTATCTCGTGATGGACTATCTGGCCGAGATCACCATGTCGATCCTCGCCCGCATGAAGGCGAAACGTGGAGATCTGGGCTACGCCACGGACTTCGTGACGATGGTCATGAAGCCATTGGCCCGAGAGATTGCAGACAAGCGAATTCGCGTGGTCACGAATGCCGGCGGTGTCAACCCGGATGCCTGCCGCGAGGCATTGCTTGCCGTTTTCGGGGAGCTGGGCATCGACCTCAAGGTCGCGGTGGTCCGCGGCGACGATCTGTCGGCATCCTCGGAACGCTACCGCGGAGCTGGGGCAGTCGAAATGTTCTCCGGTGCTCCAATGCCGGAACGCCTGGCGAGCATCAACGCCTATCTCGGCGCCTTCCCGATCGCCGCAGCGCTGGGCGCCGGTGCGGATATCGTCATAACCGGGCGGGTCGTCGACTCGGCCATCGTACTCGGCCCATTGATTCACGAATTCGGGTGGAAGCCGAGCGACTACGACCTGCTTTCAGCGGGCAGCCTGGCCGGCCACGTCATCGAGTGCGGCACGCAGGCGACCGGCGGCATCTTTACCGATTGGCGCGACGTGTCCGGTTGGGACGATATGGGTTTCCCGATTGCCGAATGCGCTGCGGACGGAACCTTCGTCCTCACGAAGCCTTCCGGCACCGGCGGCCTCGTGGCACCACCTACCGTAGCCGAACAGATCGTCTACGAGGTCGGAGACCCGACCCGCTATCTCCTGCCCGACGTGACAGCCGACTGGAGCGACGTCGTGCTCGAACAGGCAGGACCGGATAAGGTCCGCGTGTCGGGCGCACGCGGATCGGCTCCTACTGACAGCTACAAGGTGAGCGCCACCTTCGCCGACGGGTACCGCGCCTCAGTGACCATGATGATCGCAGGTCATGAAGCGGTGGCAAGAGCCCAAGCCACTGCAGACGCAATCATCAAGCGATCGGAACGGATCATGCGCGCTGCGGGCTTCGACGGCTTTGCGGACACATCCGTCGAGATCCTCGGCAGCGAGTCGAACTACGGAGCACACGCAAGAACAGGCGCCACCCGTGAAATCGTGCTCAAGATCGCGGTGCGACACGCGAGCAGGGACGCGCTCCAGATCTTTGCCCGGGAGATCTATCCGGCTGCAACCGCGATGGCGCAGAGCATCACCGGTTTCGCGGGCGGGCGCCCCGAGCCGCAGCCTGTGGTGAGGCTCTTCTCGTTTCTCGTGCCGAAGACGGATGTGGATGCCAGCTTCGAGCTAGATGGGAAGACGGAAACGATCGCGCCCCATCTGCCGAACGGTTCGGTCGAGACCGTTGCCGGAGGCGTCAGCGCGGAGCTCCCGCCCGCTCCCGACGCGATTGCCGTCGTCCCGCTCGTCGCGCTGGCCCACGGCCGCAGCGGAGACAAGGGCGACATCGGCAATATCGGCATACTGGCACGACGCCCGGAGTTCTTGCCATGGATACGCCGCAGCGCAACACCCGAAGCGGTCGGCCGTTACTTCAGCCATTTCGTGAAAGGCCCGGTAGAGCGCTTCGAGTGGCCCGGTCTCAGGGGATTGAATTTCCTTCTGCACGAAGGTCTTGGCGGCGGCGGCATAGCCTCGCTCCGCCATGATCCACAAGGCAAGGCCCTGGCGCAGATCTTCATGGACTTCCCCGTCGAGGTTCCCGCGTCCTGGATCGAGAAGGGCGGGCCCCTCGAGAATTGGAGCAAGGAACTGACTGCATGATCGACCCGCTCTTCAAGAAGGTTCTGGTCGCCAATCGAGGCGAAATCGCCTGCCGCGTCATGCGAACGCTCGGCGAGTTGGGCATTCGATCCGTCGCCATCCATCACCGTGTCGAGGCACATGCCAAGCATGTACGAATGGCCGACGAGGCGGTGGAAATCCACGGCGACACCCCTGTCGCGGCGCATCTCGACATCGACCAGATCGTCGCTGCGGCGCGTTCGACCGGCGCCGACGCAATCCACCCCGGCTATGGATTCCTGTCGGAGAATGCGGGTTTCGCCTCGGCCGTCGCCGCGGCAGCAATCGTCTTCATTGGACCGGATGCCGAAACAATCTCGCTGATGGGCGACAAGATCTCGGCGAGAAACTTCGCCGCCGAGCATGGCGTGGCGGTGGCGCCGTCGGTCATGCCCACCAGCGATATCGATGCATTCGCAAGTCAGGCCGAAACCATCGGATTTCCTCTGCTCATCAAGGCAGCCGCCGGCGGCGGCGGCAAGGGAATGAGCATTGTCCGCAACGCTGCAGATATGCGGGAGGCCGCCCGCCTCGCTTCCAGCGAAGCCCAACGTTATTTCGGCGACGGCCGGGTCTATGCCGAGACCTATGTCGAGCGGCCTCGTCACATCGAGGTCCAGGTTCTAGGCGACGGGAAAGGTGGCGCGATCCACCTGTTCGAGCGCGAATGCTCGGTACAGCGGCGTTTCCAAAAAATCGTCGAGGAAGCCCCGGCCGCTGCCTTGAGCCAGGATTTGCGCGACGCAATCTGCGCCTCGGCCGTGCGGCTGGCGTCCGCCGCGAAATACAAGAACGCAGGCACCGTCGAGTATATTCTGGGCGCCGACGGCCGCTTCTTCTTCCTCGAAATGAATACCAGGCTTCAGGTGGAGCATCCTGTGACCGAGATGATCACGGGGCTCGACCTCGTGCGCGCCCAGATCGAGATCGCGGCCGGCAAGGGCCTTCCGCTGACCCAAGCCGACGTCAAAGCGCACGGCCACGCGATCGAATGCCGCGTATGTGCGGAAGATCCGGACCGGGATTTCATGCCGGAAACAGGCACCGTGCAATATCTCGGCGTGCCCGAGGAGAATTGGCTGCGTTTCGAAAACGCGCTCGACCAGGGGCAAAAGGTCACGGCCGACTTCGACCCGATGCTCGCCAAACTCGTCGCCCACGGCAGTGATCGCGGCGAAGCGATCGATCGTTCGATTGCCGCGCTCGATGGCCTGTCGCTGCTCGGCGTGAAGACGAACATAGACTATCTGGCCCGCGTACTCGACAGCAACGCCTTCCGAAGGGGCGATCTCCATACCGGTTTTGTACTCGAGCACCGGCACGAGCTTCAGACCCCGCCGGTCCCGGCGCCGGTTCTTGCGCAGGTTTTGGCCGCCGCCGTGCTTGGTTTCCGCGACTTCCAGGAGCTCGCCGTGGGGACACCCGAACCCTACGCGGCCATCGGCGGATGGAGGAACTGAGAATGAGCATCAAGCTCGCCCTCGATGGCAAGATCCACGACGTGACCATCGCACGACGGCGTCCTCACCTTGTTCTCCTGATCGATGGCGAGGAGCATGAGGTCTCGGAACTTCCGGGACTGGGGGACGGACGCAAATCGATGTCGATCGGTGGCCATCGTATCGACTTTGCCCGCGCGGTTCTCGGACAAAGGCAGGCCGTTCGGCTGGGCGGGCGCACATTCGAGATCGACTATGTCGACCCGTTTTCCGACAGCACAGCTACCGGCAGTGGCCAGGACGTGCTCAAGGCGCCGATGCCGGGAGCGGTCGTTTTCGTTCACAAGCAGCCTGGCGATGCCGTCACGCGTGGCGAACCGGTGGTCACCATCGAAAGCATGAAGCTACAGACAGCCCTCCCCGCGCCGCGTGACGGCGTGGTGGCGAATGTTCTGCGCCTCGAGGGGCAGACATTCGAAAAGGACGAAATCATCGTGACGCTCGAATCCGAGAGCGAGAAGGCCTGATCACATGCGTAAAATCCAGTCGATGATCAGCACGTCTTCACCGGACTTTCGCAAGTTCGACGCGCATAATCGGCGTATCGTGGCCGAGTTTCGCGCCAAGCAGGAGGCGGCCCGCCACGAGCGCCCTGCCCGCGACCTGGATCGCTTGGAGAAGCAGGGTAAGATGCGGCCGCGCGAGCGCATCCAGAAACTACTCGATCCCGGTACGCCTTTCCTCGAGCTTTCGTCGCTTGCGGCCAACATGGAGTATGATGGCGACTCCCCGTCTGCCAGTTCCATCGTCGGCATCGGCGTGGTCTCCGGGCGGGAGGTGATCATTCGTGCGGATGACCCGACGGTAAAGGGCGGAGCCTGGTACCCGCTGACCGCCAAGAAAATCGTGCGGGCGCTGGACATCGCGATGGAGAACCGGTTGCCGGTGATCCACTTGTGCGATTCCGCAGGCGGGTTCCTGCAGCTCCAGTCCGAGGTGTTCCCCGACAAATACATGGCTGGCCGGATCTTCAGAAACCAGTCGATCCTATCGAAAATGGGTGTGAAGCAGCTGGCGCTCGTCTTCGGTCACTGCACCGCCGGCGGTGCGTATATTCCCGGGCTTTCGGACTACAGCGTGATCGTGCGCGGCACAGGCGCTGTCTTCCTTGGCGGCCCTCCGCTGGTCAAGGCGGCGACCGGTGAGGAAGTCACGGTGGAGGAGCTCGGCGGAGCCGACATGCACACCAGCGTCTCGGGAACTTGCGATTATCCCGCCGCGAACGAAGAAGAGGCGATCCACATGGGGCGCGAGATCGTCGCGCAATGGGACCGGCCGAAGAAATGGGACTGCCAGCGGGAGGCGTCTGAAGAGCCCGCCTATGATCCTCAAGAGATCTATGGGATCGTCCCCGACGACATCAAGAAGTCCTTCGACATGCGCGAGATCATCGCACGCATCGTCGACGGCAGCCGCTTTCACGAATACCAGCCCAATTACGGCACGACGCTGATCTGCGGCTTTGCCAACATATGGGGCTACAAGGTCGGCATCCTTGCCAACAATGGCGTGCTCTTCAACGACTCGTCGCTGAAGGGCGGGCACTTCATCGAACTGTGCAATCAGAACAACACGCCGCTGCTCTTCCTGCAGAACATCACCGGCTACATGATCGGGCGCGAATACGAGCGGCGCGGCATCACCAAGGACGGCGCCAAGATGATCATGGCGCAAAGCTGCTCGCGCGTTCCGAAGTTCACCGTGATGTGCAACGGCTCCTTCGGCGCGGGCAATTACGGCATGTGCGGGCGCGCGTTCGACGGCAGGTTCCTGTTCACCTGGCCGAACCATCAGATCGGCGTCATGGGCGGCGACCAAGCCGCGAATACGCTGGCCGAGGTGAAGATAAATCAGATGAAACGGAACGGCGGCACGGTCGACGAGGGCGAGATCCAACGCCTCTGGGAACAAACACGCTCCGCCTACCAGGAGCAGCTTTCGGCTTACTACTCCACTTCGCAGATGTGGGATGACGGCATCATCGACCCCGTCGACACGCGCAATGCGCTCGGCATCGCAATCTCAGCCTCGCTGAATGCCCCGCTCGGCGAGGCCGGCTACGGCGTCTTCAGGTTCTGAGCATGGCAGGACCGATCCACTTCTACTTCGACTTCGCATCGCCCTATGCCTATTGCGCGGCTGGCGAAATAGAGAGGATTGGCAAGGAATTCGGCCGAGCAGTCGAATGGCGTCCGATCCTCATGTGGGCAGTGCTCAAGGCGCACGGTATCGCGCCGCCAATGGACGTATCCGCCAAGCGAGCCTATTTCCTCAAGGACATGCAGCGTTCTGCCGCCTTTTTCGGCCTCGCCTACCGGCATCCTGCCAAGCTGCCCCTCTCTTCTCACCTGGCTGCACGCCTATTCCATGCGACAGCCAAAAACGACCCGCGACTGGCAATCGCCCTGGCTCACCGTCTTCTCCCAGCCTTCTTCGCCGAGCAAAGGGACATCTCCGATGAAGTCACACTCGCCGGTCTTGCCGCCGAAGTGGGCATCCCCGCGGATGCCGCCGCCGATCGCATGAAGGGAGCACTCGGGCGCTCGCTTCTCGAGACTGCTGTCCAGGAAGCGATCTCGGCCCAGGTGGTGGGCTCGCCATATTTCCTGGTAGACGGCGAAGGATTTTTCGGAGCTGACAGGCTTCCGCAATTGCGCTGGTTCCTGGGCGGAGGAGGACGATGACGACATTCGAGGACATCACCTACAACCTGGCTGACGGCATCGTTCGTATCGCCGTGAACCGCCCGGACAGGCTGAATGCCTACCGCAACCAGACTGCGGACGAGCTGCGTGAAGCGATTGTCCTGGCCGAAGCGGAGGGTACCGCTCGCGCCGTCCTGATGACCGGCGAGGGTCGAGCCTTCGGTTCGGGCTACGACCTCTCGACTGTCCGGCCGGACGAGGTTCCCGCTCTGGACGATGTGTTGGAGCGGCACTTCAACCCCCTGGTTCGTGCCATGCGCCAGTGCCGACTGCCGATCGTCGCTGCGGTCAACGGACCCTGCGCCGGTGCGGCCGTCGGTATTGCGCTGGCCGCGGATATCGTGCTGGCCAACCGGTCGAGCTATTTCTACGAGCCGTTCGTTGGCATTGCGTTGGTGCCGGACGCCGGCAACACGCTTTTCCTGTCGCGAATCCTCGGAAGAATTCGTGCCTCCGGAATGATGCTGCTCGGGGACCGCATCTCCGCGGAAAAAGCACTCCAATGGGGTCTTTTGTGGGAGGTGGTCGACGATGCGGAACTCGAATCGGCAGCGACGGCCGTCTGCACCAAGCTCGCACAACTCGACCCCGAAGCGCTCGCCGGCACTAAGCGCCTCATTGCCGCTGCGGCGGACTTCGCGACAGAAGAGCAGCTCGATCTCGAGCGCGACCTTCAGGGAGAGGCCGGACGCTCGCCGGCGATGAAAGCAAAGATCGCCGCCTTCTTCGCCAAACGAAAGGGCTAGCCGGGTGAGCGGGGCTAGACTAGACAGACAGCGGGCGGAGAGGTGCGAGTTCCGCAACCTTCCAACCATTTTTCGTATCGCGCCGGCATCGTGGGTATAGCAGTCTCGTCCTCTTCATGACGACCGACTACGGAGGAATGCGATGGAAGAAGCGTTGAGATCGACACGATTCATCGACGCCGACAGCCGAACCGTGGAAGATTTTGCCGCCGCTCACGCAGGCTCCGGCGACGCACGCTCGAAAGCGGTGAACCTCTACTATGCGTTGCGCGATTCGATCCCGTATGACATGCGCACCTTCGGATTGGATGAACACCAGTTCATAGCCTCGAATGTCCTGACCGTCCGATCGGCCTTCTGCGTGCCGAAGGCCATCGCCTTGGCAGCTGCGGCCCGCGCGGCCGGTATTCCCGCGAAACTCGGCTTCGCGAATGTCCGGAACCATCTCACGTCGCCGCGCCTCGCCGCTCTGATGGACGACGACATTTTTCGATGGCACGCCTACACGTCGCTGTTCCTGGATGGTACGTGGGTCAAGGCGACCCCCGCCTTCGATATCAAGCTGTGCGAGCGACACGGTGTGCTGCCGCTCGAATTCGACGGGCGCACGGACTCCATCTTCCATCCGTATGACAGGGATGGTCGCCAGCACATGGAATATGTCGATTTCATCGGCGAGTTTGCCGACATGCCCTTTGACGACTTCGCATCCGAGATGCGGGCTGCCTATCCTCGCCTGCTGAAGGTGCTCGACGAGGACCGGGCACGAGCAGCCCGATCGAAGAACTGAACAATTCCGATCGAAAATTGGCAGGGAAAATGACAGAAGCAGTCTACATTCTTTCCGGAGTCCGCACCGCCATCGGCACCTTCGGCGGCACCTTGTCGAACGAGATGCCTGCGTCGTTGGGCGCCGCCGTTGCATCCGAGGCGGTGAAGCGCGCCGGCGTGGAGGCGGGGGAAATCGGGCATGTGGTTTACGGAAACGTGATCCCGACCGGTCCGAAGGACGCCTATCTCGCGAGGGTCGCGGCAATCGACGCCGGCATTCCAAAGGAAGTTCCGGCGATGACGCTCAACCGGCTCTGCGGCAGCGGTGCGCAGGCTATCGTGTCGGCTGCCCAGAACATCATGCTTGGCGACACGGACATGGCGCTCGCAGGCGGGGCGGAGGTGATGAGCCGCGCGCCGCATTATGTTCAATCCGCCCGCTTCGGCCAGAAAATGGGCGACGTGGCGATGGTGGACGGCCTTACGGGCGTGCTGACCGATCCTTTCGGAAACGGCATCATGGGGGTCACCGCCGAAAATGTCGCCGAGAAATACCAGATCTCTCGACAGGACCAGGACACCTTCGCTCTGGAGAGCCAGCGCCGGGCAGCGGCTGCTATCGAGGCTGGGCATTTCAAATCGCAAATCATGCCTCTCGAGGTCGCCGCCGGCCGAAAGACGGTGACGTTCGATACGGACGAACATCCGAAACCCACCACCACTCTCGAGACGCTGGCCTCGCTCAGACCGGTCTTCAAGAAGGACGGCATGGTGACCGCCGGCAACGCATCCGGCGTCAATGACGGCGCCGCCGCTGTCGTTCTTGCCTCGGAAAGCTATGTGAACCGGAGCGGCGCAAAGCCGCTCGCGCGGATCGTGGCCTATGCGCATTCCGGGGTCGAACCCGCCATCATGGGCATCGGACCCATCCCGGCCGTCCGTGCCCTGGTAGACCGGGCAGGCATCAAGCTCGCCGACTTCGACGTGATCGAATCCAATGAAGCCTTCGCGTCACAGGCTCTGGCGGTGAACCGCGAGCTCGGGCTCGACCCGGATAAGGTCAATCCGGACGGCGGCGCGATCGCGCTTGGCCATCCCGTCGGCGCAACGGGCGCGATATTGACGGTTAAGGCGATCTACCATCTGCAGCGCACGGGAGGTCGCTACGGCCTCGTCACCATGTGCATCGGCGGCGGACAAGGCATCGCTCTTGCAATAGAGCGGGTCTGATACCACTGGCCGATAAGATTGACCGTTCGGTCAAGCCCCTCATCCGCCTGCCGGCACCTTCTCCCCGTGAAGAAACGGGGAGAAGGACGATGTCGTCGTTGCTCTCGCCAAATCACCAACGTTGGTGGCTGGCCAAGCCCAAGCGGCCGTCGTCTCTCTCCCCGCGAATTTGCGGGGAGAGATGTCCGGCAGGACAGTGAGGGGCACCTCGCGACCGGTCAAAGACTAACGCCCGTGGTATGAGACAGTGGCTGTCGCAGCAGGAGCAGCGCTTCCGCCATGTAAATGGCGGCTCAATCGAAGCGCCTGGCGGTAGAGGCTAGCCTACCATCCGGCTCGGCGCCCTGTCGCGGGCGAGCTTCTTGAACTTCTTCACCACCATGTCACGTTTCAGCTTGGAGATGTGGTCGATGAAGAGCACCCCGTCGAGATGGTCGATCTCGTGCTGGAGGCAGGTCGCCATAAGGCCTTCGGCCGCAATCTCCTGGGCTTTCCCGTCACGATCGAGATACTTCACCCGCACCGAAGCGGGGCGTTCGACCTCGGCATAGTAGTCAGGGATCGACAGGCAGCCTTCCTCATAGACCGAACGGTCATCGGAGCGCTCGACGATCTCCGGATTGATGAAGATGTGCGGAGCCGGCGGTTCGCCCTCTTTGGCGAGGTCGATGACCAGGAGCCGGATCGGTTCGCCAACCTGGATCGCCGCCAGACCTATTCCAGGCGCGTCATACATCGTGTCCAGCATGTCGTCGGCGAATTTGTGCAAGCGGTTGTCGAAATGCTCGACCGGCTTTGAAACCTGACGCAGCAACGGATCCGGGAGGATGATGAGAGGCTTGATGGTCATGCGCCTCACCTAGGATGTCCCAGCTTGGGCGTCAACCGGCCGGCTCCGCATCCGTTCACGTTTTGATCTCTACTACGACATCCGAATCGGTTATGGTGCGACGATGAGCACGCTCATGGCCATCCTGTCGGAGCCCGTTGCCCGCCTCGGGGCGACGACGATCACACTCGGCCAAGTGATGGGCGGCACCGCACTTCTGATTTTCCTGCTGCTCTTCACGCTTTTCACCGCTCTCCTGCGATCGGCCAAGGCACGCGCGGTCGCTGCGGCCGAAGCCGCGGAGCACGCCCGGGACACCGAGGCGCGCATGGTCGACATTCTCCAGGCTCAGGCCGAGATGCAGGGGCGCATGGGAGCTATCGCCGAAGTCTTCGGCGCGCGCCAGGCGGAACTCACCCAGGCCATCGGCCAGCGACTCGATGCCATGACCGGCCGGATCGGCCAGACGATGGCGGATCAAACGAAATCGACCCACGAGAGCCTGGCGAAGCTCCAGGAACGGCTGGCCGTGATCGACACCGCGCAGAACAACATCCAGTCTCTGGCCGGGCAGGTCGTTCAGCTTCAGTCGATCCTTTCGAACAAGCAGACACGTGGCGCGTTCGGGCAGTCGCGTATGGAGGCCATCATCGGCGACGGCCTGCCTTTCGGCGCCTACGAGTTCCAGGCGACGCTCTCCAACGGCAGCCGCCCGGACTGCCTGGTCAGGATGCCCAACGATGCGCCCTCCCTCGCCATAGACGCCAAGTTTCCGCTCGAGGCCTGGAACGCGATCCGCGCCGCCGATGGCCTCGAAGCGCGCAAGCACGCCGCGCAGGCGTTCCGGCGGGACATCGAAGTCCATATACGCGATATCGCAGACAAATATCTGATTCCGGGGGAAACCCAGGATACGGCCTTCATGTTCGTGCCCTCCGAGTCCGTTTTCGCGGAGGTGCACGAGAATTTCGAAGCAATCGTTCAACGCGCGCTTCGTGCCCGCGTGGTCATGGTCTCGCCTTCCCTGCTGATGCTTTCCATCCAGGTCATCCAGGCCCTGCTCAGGGATGCCCGCATGCGCGAACAGGCCCATCGGATACAAACAGAGGTGGTCAAGATGATGGAGGATGTCGCCCGCCTGGATGAGAGGGTGCGCAAGCTGCAGGCACATTTCGGCCAGGCCTCAAAGGACATCGAGGACATCCTGGTCTCTTCGACAAAGGTCACGCGGCGCGGACAGAAGATCGAGGCACTGGAATTCGCCGGCACGGATCCTGTCGAGGAGAGCAAGGAAAGCGACGGCAAGGCGCAGCGGGCTGCGGAATCCCGTACCGGGCAGCTCCGTCTGCGGGTGGTCGACGGCGACGATGGATAGGCTTGCAATGGTCAGAGAGCGCCGCCCGACGCTTCGCCGATCGCCTTGCGCCGTTCCTGCCAGCGTGCCGCCGTCTGCGGCTTGACGAAAAGCGCATTCACTTGGGGGACTTCCCGGGCGAGCCGGGCTTCTATCCTTTCCACGCAGGCTTCGATCTCGGGCGCCGTTAGATGATCGGCAAACTCGATGCTGAGATTGGCCACGATCTGCTCGGGTCCGATGTGGGTGGTGAGCAGTCCGTTCACCGCCTCGACAGCGGGATCGGCTCTAGCCGCCGCCAGTATGGCCTCCTGAACGTCCGGCAAGGCTGGTTCACCCATCAACAAGCCCTTGCTCTCCCGCGCGAGGAAGATCGCCGTCAAGCCAAGGATAAGGCTGATGCCAATGGATGCTGCCCCGTCAAGCTCGTGAATACCCGTGAGTTCTGCCGCTAATATGCCTGCAAACGCAAAGGCAAGCCCCAGCAAAGCGGCGCTGTCCTCGAACAGCACGGTGTAGACGCTTGGATCCTTGCTGCGCCGGACGGCTTCCAGATAGCCGAGCCTGCCTTTTCCACGCGCGAATTCCTTCCGTGCGACCCACCAGGAAGCGCCTTCGAATAGGAAGCAAAGGCCGAGCACGACATAGTTGACCATGGGATTCTCGACCGCCACGGGATCGAGCATATGCATGATCCCCTCATAGAACGCGACGCCCGCACCCAGCGCGAAGACCAGGAGCGCGACGATGAAGCTCCAGAAATAGAGCTCCCGACCATAGCCGAACGGGTGCAGCAGGTCTGGAGGACGGGCTGACCGGCGCAATCCATGAAGCAGGAGCAGGCCATTGCCGGTATCGACAAGGGAGTGCACCCCCTCCGAAAGCATGGCCGAGCTTCCAGTCAGGAACGCTGCCGCGAATTTGGTCAGGGCGATCAGCAGATTTCCCGCAAGTGCGGCGTAGATGACCTTGGTCGAACCGGAATGTGCCGCCATCGTCTCCTCGCTTCAGGGAGACTAGACTGACGCGCGCCAGCCTCAAGAGGATTCTACCTCTTGCGCCTCGCGCATCTTCGCGTTTCACTTTTCTTGCCACAGTCGAGAGGAGCGAATCATGGCAAAGGGTCAGATGAAGCCAGGCAAGGAAGCTCGCAAACCCAAGAAGGATGCGAAGAAACCTTCCGCGACGCCTGCCATCAAGGCGCCACCGGTTCACGCGATCAGATCCAAGGAGAAGTGAGGAAAACCGGCATCGGGAAAGCCGCAAAACGCTCGGCTGAAAGCCCGGCGTATCTATTGAAGTTGGTTTTGCGATTGCCTATTTCACTGCCCGGCAAGGACGACCTTGCCTTGTCGGAACAGCCGGGACGACCCGCGCACCAACGGAGCGTTCCATGGCTTGGACTTACCTTTTCTTCGCCGGCCTTTTCGAGATCGGTTGGGCAATCGGTCTCAAATACACCGACGGCTTCTCGAAGCCGTTGCCCACAGCCTTGACCGTTGTTTCCATGATCATCAGCCTGGGCCTGCTTGGCCTCGCGCTGAAGACCCTGCCTGTCGGCACGGCCTACGCGATCTGGACCGGCATCGGCACGGTCGGCACTGCGTTGCTCGGCATCTTTCTGCTTGGCGAGCCGGCGACAGCGATCCGCCTCGCCTGCATCGCGCTTATCGTGTCGGGAATTGTCGGCCTGAAACTGGTCGCATGAAATCAGGCGGAGCGAACCGGGTTCGCTCCCCCTGATCTAATCCAATTCGGCAGGACGTCGTTCAGGCGTAAGGCTTGGGAGGCTGACGGCCGACGCGAGCCTTGCGAGCCGCATAACGCGCGTCGCGCTTGGCCTTGCGCTCGGCCTCATCGGCCAGAACGCGAGCGATGCGTTCGTTCTCTTCGGCCTCGCGCTTCCTGGCGTCCTCGCGCGCTGCCTCTTCGGCGATACGCCGCGCCTCGGCCTCGGCCGCCTCGCGTTCGGCACGCTCCTTGGCCTCGCGCGCCAGCCGCTCCTGCTTCAGGCGCTCCTTCTCGGCTTCACGGATGGCGCGCGCCTCGAGGATTGCCTTGCGCTCCGCCTGGCGTGCCAGCACACGGGGATCGTCATCCGCCGGCTTTGCCTTGAATTTTTCGAGAAGCGCCTTCTTGGCATCGTTCGCTGCGTTTCGGCGCTCGTGGAAGTCCTTTTCTCTATATACTGCCAATTTTTATATGCCCTGCTTTCAGTCTGCGCCGCTTACATACTGACGAGGCTGCGGAGTTCAAGCGTCAAAACAGCATTTCTGCCGCGAAAAACCGTCGCTGTTGCGTCTCGGAAACGCCACCAGCGGAAATAGACCGTTCACCATTCAGCCTCTGGATGCAGAGCCGGCTTGCCACTACGTGTGTGCGGCTCATCATCATCCCGACTGGACGATACTATGGAACTTGGCCTTTACACATTCGCCGATGTCAGCCCGGTTCCCGGACAGGGAATCAGTCCACGCCAGCGGCTACGCAACCTCGTCGAGGAGATCAAGCTCGCCGACGAAGTCGGCCTCGACGTCTTCGGCCTGGGCGAGCACCACCGGCCTGACTATGCGGCCTCGGCGCCGGCCGTCGTTCTGGCCGCGGCCGCCGAGCACACCCAAAAAATCCGCCTCACCAGCGCCGTCAGCGTGCTCTCGTCTGACGATCCGGTGCGCGTCTTCCAGCAATTCGCAACTGTCGACCTTCTCTCGGGCGGGCGCGCCGAGATCATGGCCGGACGCGGGTCGTTCATCGAATCCTTCCCGCTCTTCGGCTACGACTTGAAGGATTACGACACGCTTTTTGCCGAAAAGCTCGATCTGCTCCTGAAGATCCGCGATTCTGAAAAAATCACCTGGTCGGGTTCGTTGCGGGCGCCGATCGAGAATCGCGGCGTCTATCCGCGCCCCTGCCAAGGACGGCTGCCGATCTGGATTGCGGTCGGCGGCACACCACAATCTGTCGTGCGCGCCGCCCAGCTCGGCCTGCCCCTGGCTCTGGCTATCATCGGCGGCGAACCGGCACGGTTTGCCCCACTCTTCGAGCTATATCGCGAGGCGGCGCGACGCAGCGGCCACGATCCGGCCAGGCTCGCCACAAGCATCAATGTCCACGGCTTCGTTGCCGAGACGACAGAAAAGGCGGCTGACATCTTCTATGCGCCTCAAGCCGAAGTCATGGACCGCATCGGTCGCGAACGCGGCTGGGGACCGACGAACCGGGCGCATTTCGATCAGGCGCGCAGCCCGCGCGGCGCGCTGTTCGTGGGTAACCCCGAGACCGTGGCCGAGAAGATCGTCGCCCACCACAAGATCTTCGGCAACGACCGCTTCCTGCTTCAGATGGCTATCGGGGAGATGCCGCACGACAAGGTCATGAAGGCGATCGAGCTCTATGGAGCCAAGGTAGCGCCGCTGGTGCGGAAGGAAACGGCGAAAGAAAGCTCGATCGACGACGAGGAAACCGCGGATACGACAGCCTGACCCGCCGGTTGGTCCAGCCTTTGCATGGCGGGACCCGCGAGCCTATATCGATGCGGCACCCGGAGCCGCCGATGTCGGATATCGATCTTGCTGCCTATTTCCATCGCATCGGCTATGACGGCCCGCGAGCCGCGACGCTCGACACGCTGCGCTCGCTGCATCGGCTCCATCCCCAGGCGATCGCCTTCGAGAATATCGATCCCTTCCTGCATCTCCCGGTGGAACTCGAACTCGCCGCTTTGCAGCGCAAGTTGCTGCGGGGAGATCGTGGCGGCTATTGCTTCGAACAAAATCTCCTGTTCATGCACGTGCTGCGGGCGATCGGCTTCAGCGTATCTGGGCTCGCCGGTCGCGTGCTCTGGGGGCGGCCGGAAGACAGCATCACACCGCGCAGCCATATGCTGCTCAGAGTCGAACTCGACAGACAGACCTGGTTGGCCGATGTCGGGTTCGGCGCCCTGACCCAGACGGCACCGCTGCTTTTCGAGCCAGGCACCGAGCAACGGACGCCGCATGAAGTGTTCCGGATCGCAACGAACGGCCAGTATTTCCGCATGCAGGCGAATACAGGCAACAATTGGCGAACCCTTTATCGTTTCGACCTTCAGGAACAGTTCGAGGTCGACTACGCGATCACCAACTACTTTCTGTCGACAAGTCCCACCTCGCATTTCCGCACGGGGCTGATCGCGGCGCGGCCCTTTGCTGACGGTCGCCACACGCTGGCCAACAACCGCCTGACGACGCACCGCCTGGGCGAAGAGAGCGTCAGGCGCGCGCTCACTTCCGCCACCGAGATCATCGAGGTGCTGCACACGCTGTTCGCGGTGACCGTCTCCGATCCCGCCGCCTTCGAAGCCGCGCTGCGCCGCGAATGCATACTGGAGCCCAAACCATGACAGAGCTGTCCGTCCTAGATCTCTCGCCGGTCATCGAAGGCGGCGACGTCTCCCAATCGTTGCGCAATACGATCGATCTCGCCCGGCATGCCGAGAGCCTGGGCTACAAACGCTATTGGCTGGCGGAGCATCACAACATGCCTGGCATCGCCAGTGCCGCGACATCGGTCGTCATTGCCCATGTCGCGGCGGGCACGTCCACAATCCGCGTCGGGGCCGGTGGTATCATGCTCCCCAACCATGCGCCGCTGGTGATCGCCGAGCAGTTCGGCACGTTGGCCGCGCTTCATCCCGGCCGTATCGATCTCGGCCTCGGACGCGCGCCGGGCACCGACATGGCGACGGCTCGCGCGCTGCGGCGCAATCTCGAAGCCGGTGTCGACAGTTTCCCTCAGGACGTGACCGAACTGATGGCCTGGTTCGCTCCCGCCTCGGCCGATCAACGTATCCGCGCGGTGCCGGGCGAAGGCCAGGAGGTCGAAATGTGGATTCTGGGATCGAGCACCTACGGTGCCCAGCTCGCCGCGATTCTCGGGCTGCCTTACGCCTTCGCCTCGCATTTCGCCCCCGCCGAGATGGACCAAGCGCTCGACATCTACCGCTCGCGTTTCCAACCGTCGGAGCGGTTGTCGAAGCCTCACGTGATGCTGGGGCTCAACGTCTTCGCCGCCGAAACCGACGACGAGGCCCGGTTGCTCTTTACGTCGCTGCAGCAGGCCTTCGTTAATCTTCGCACCGGGCGGCCGGGCAAGCTGCCGCCTCCCGTGAAAAACTATGAGGAACAGCTCGATCCCATGGCACGGGCCATGCTAGGCCAAGCCCTTTCAGCCGCCGTCGTCGGCTCGCCCGAGACCGTGAAGCGTGGACTTCAGGATTTCATCAGACGCACGGGCGCGGACGAATTGATGGTGACCGCACAGATATTCGATCATGACGCGCGCCGGAAATCCTTCGAGATCCTCATGGAGGTCCATCAGGAACAGGCGACTACCTGACCGCGCCGACGATCTCCTGGTCGGGGAAACATGTCGGCGCCCTTCCGTTCCTGGCCTGCCAGTCCCCGATGGACCTGCGGGTCTTGAAGCCGGGCAGGCCGTCGGCGCCGCCGACGTCGTAGCCCTTCGCTTCGAGAGCCTTCTGCAATCCGGCTATGTCGGAACGGTAGAGGCCGCCGACCTTGCCCCAGCGGCCGGCAAAGCTGCGGTCGCCATTGGCGATGCGGTCGGCGCCGTGGCCGATGAACAGCGCGTAGAGATCGCTCTCGTTGTATTTCTTGAGCACGTAGAAATTCGGCGTGACGATGAAAGCCGGGCCGTTGCGGCCCGCCGGCATGAGCAGGAAACCTTCCGCCCGTGCCTCCCTGGCCGGGAACGCCTTGCCGTTGACACGTGCGATGCCCATCGCCGCCCAATCGGAAATCCTGCGACCTTGATCCGGACCTTCGAAGGCACAGCTCACGCTTTCGGGAACGGCCACCTCGAAGCCCCAGTCGCGACCCTTCACCCAGCCGTAATGCACGAGATAGTTGGCGATCGAGGCCAGCGAATCCGGCACCGAATTCCAGATGTCGCGAACGCCGTCGCCGTCGAAATCGACGGCATGTTCCAGGAAGGAGGTCGGCAGGAACTGCGGCTGGCCGAGGGCGCCGGCCCAGGACGATTTCATCATGTTCCGGCGGGCGAGCCCACGCTCGACGATCTCCAACGCCGCCAGCACTTCCTTGCGAAACATGTCCTTGCGCGTAGCCAGGAACGCCTTGGTGCCAAGGACCTCAAAGGCATTGTAGGGGATCTTGGCCGTGCCAAAGCCGGATTCACGTCCCCAGATCGCCAGCACCACGCCCGCCGGCACGCCGTAGCGCTTCTCGATCGCGGCCAGCGTCTTGGCATATTGCCCGGCACGCGCCCGGCCTCCCGAGGTAACCGCCCCGATCGTCTTTTCGGCGAAATAGTTGCCGGGCGATCCGAATTCCGCCTGATGCTGCTTTCTCGGCGTCTTGGGTTTCTGGCCCGGCATGACGAGGTCGGGCAGGTCGAGATTGGGCTTCACACCGGAGAAGGCCGAGTCGAACGTCGCCTTCGAGATGCCGCGTCTCTGGGCGTCCGGCCAGAGATCCTGCGCAAGCCAGGCGCGAAAGAGCGCATCGACGTCGGCAGCACCGGCAGTGGTTGGCGTGAACAGGGTCATGCATAGGACCACCGCCGGCAGGAGGATTTTCAGTCTTGCCAACGAATGGATGAAATGGCGGCGACGGTCGGGGGCGTTGCGCTGAATTTGGTCCATTCCACCCCCTTGGAGGCCAATTGCGTCAAAACGCGGTTCGCGACTTGAGCGCCGCCGCCAGCGTGCCTTCGTCGAGATAGTCGAGCTCGCCGCCGACAGGCACGCCATGGGCAAGCCGTGTCACCTTCACGTCGAAGCCATCGAGCTGGTCGGTGAGATAATGCGCCGTGGTCTGGCCTTCGACAGTGGCGTTGACGGCCAGGATCACCTCCCTCACCCCGCCCTCGGCGATGCGCGACACCAGACCCTTGATGTTGAGGTCGTCGGGCCCGATGCCGTCCAGCGGCGACAAAGTGCCGCCGAGCACGTGGTATCTGGCGTTCATCGCCCCTGCCCGCTCCAGCGCCCAGAGGTCGGCGACATCCTCCACCACGATTATCGTCGCAGGATCGCGACGCGGATCGGAGCATATCGTGCAGGGGTCGATGGTATCGACATTGCCGCAGGTCGAGCAGACCCGGACCTTTTCCACCGCCTCCCTCATGGCCACGGAAAGCGGCACCAGGAGCTGTTCCTTCTTCTTGATGAGATGGAGGGCGGCGCGCCGCGCCGAACGCGGCCCCAGCCCAGGCACCTTGGCCAGGAGCTGGATCAGGCGTTCGATCTCGGGGCCGGCGATTCGTTTAGACATGCGAGGGATTTAAGGCCTAAGCACGCGCCGGAAAAGTGCCCCACGGTTTCCAGCAGGAAAACGTGCGGCTTCCCCTTACTATGGACGGCTCTGACCGGCGATCAGCGCGCCGATGGCGTCGGCATCCTCCTGACTTGCCTCGAAGGACATCACGGGCTGTTCGGCCTCGGCGACCTCGATGGATTTGCGCGGTCCGTCCGGGCGAACGGAAGCAACCACCGTCTTGTCAATGTCGGGCTTTGCCTTGTCTGAATCAGGCTTCGCCGTCGCCACGGCAACCGAAGGTTCCTCCGGCGGCAAGGCCACCTTCCCCCTGCTCCGCTTCTCGTAGAAGGCATTGCCGCCAGCGACGAGGACGTAATGCATGTTCTTGTAGGGGAACTTCAGTCCGGCCTGGTGGAAGAACATGGCATTCTTCACCTTGGGGTGACGCTCCCCCTTGAGAACCGCGTCGGCCGCTTCCTGGACGTCCGGCAGGGCTTTCGAATTCATGGGACGGCTCAGCACTCCGGGGGCGAACTGCCCCTTTTCGCCGACCACCTTGCAGACGGTGTCCCCGTGGCGCTTCGACCTCAACCGGTTCATCACGACCGTACCGACCGCGACCAAGCCATCACGGCTGGAGCGCTTGGACTCGAAAAACATGGCTCGCGCCATGCATTCGCGATCTTTCATGGAATAGCCGTAGGAACGCTTGCTGGACGTGTGCGCGGCACTGGTCAAGGCGCCGGTCTGGCTGCAGGCACTCAGGAGGAACGAAGAAATCACGACGCCCAGCATTGCGGGCGTCGACCATTGGTCGGCGAACAACAATGTCCCCTCACTCTTGCTGCCGCCACGTCCCCACGTTGCAGCCAGAGAATGAGGATCAATCCGGCAAAAAGATGGCTATGTCGCCGTGCCGCTCCGACGAAATCAGAAAGGCAGCTTCATGCCGGGAGGAATCGGCAGACCGGCCGTGAGCTCCTTTGTCTTTTCCTGCATGGCCGCTTCGACCTTGCCCTTGGCATCGTTGTGCGCGGCCAGAACGAGGTCTTCGAGGATCTCGGCTTCGTCGCTCTTGAGCAGGGACGGGTCGATTTCCAGTTTGGTCATCTCGAACTTGCCCGTCAGCGTAACCTTGACCAGGCCGCCACCGGACTGGCCGGTCGCTTCCAACGCTGCGATTTCCTCCTGCATGGCCTGGAATTTCGCCTGCATTTCCTTGGCCTTGCCCATCAGGCCCAGAAGATCCTTCATCGTCTCGTCTCCGTCTTGGGCGCCGGCGTCCGACGGGAACACCGGGGCTGAACAATTCAACTAGAATAGGTCGTCGTCGTCATCGTCGCCCACCGCGCCGGGCGGCAACTCGGTTCCCTCGGCCTCGACTTCCGGCGCGTCGGGAATGCGCACGTCGATGATCTTGGCACCCGGGAATTTGGCCAGGATCGCGGCCACCGTCGGGTCGCTCCTGGCGTCGAGAATGGCATTCTCGCGCTTCGAGGCCTCGATCTCCGAAATCGTCTGGCCGCCTTCCTCGCGGGACAGCGAAACCAGCCAGTTCCGCCCTGTCCATGCCTTGAGCTTCACCGTCAGGTCGCCGAGCAGGGTCTTGGGCGCCTCGCTGGTGAGATTGACATCCAGCCGGCCGGGCTCGACCTTCACGAGACGGACGCAGCGCCGGACCAGGACCTTCAAGGTCATGTCGCGATGCTTGTCGGCCAGATCGGCAATGTCGGCCAAAGAGTTGATAGGAACGGTATCGACCTCGGGCATGGTAGGAACTGCCGCCGGAACGGCCTGCGTTCCACCCTGGACAAGCCGCATGGTCGGGCTTCCGCTGGGGCCCTGTGGCATGTGGGACTGGGCGACTGCACTGGTCCCATTGCCGGATTGGGGCGCGGCTCCGCCGAGCGAGGGACGACCGCCGCCATTGCCGGAGGGCTGGAGCGTCATGCCGTCGAGCGTCTTCAGAGCCTCGTCGAGCGTCGGCAGCGTGGCTGCATGGGCGATGCGGATCAACACCATCTCGCCGGCGCTGACCGGCCGATTCGAACCCTGGACCTCGGGGATGCCCTTGAGCAGCATCTGCCAGGCACGCGACAGCACGCGCACCGAAAGCGACTGCGAGAAGGCGAGGCCGCGCTGCCGCTCGCTCTCGGTCAGGGAAGCATCGCTGGCCGCCGAGGGTATGAATTTCAGCCGGGTCACCAGATGATTGAATTCGGCGAGATCGGTAAGCACGGTGGCAGGATCGGCGCCGGTGTCGTATTGCGCCCTGAACTCGGTGAGCGCAGCGGCCGCATCACCCTTCATGAGATGCTCGAAAAGATCGATCACGCGGCCGCGGTCGCCGAGACCAAGCATCATGCGCACGGCCTCGGCCGTCACGCCGCCGCCACCATGGGCGATCGCCTGGTCGAAGATGGACAGCGAATCGCGCACAGAGCCTTCAGCCGCCCGCGCCACCATGGCGAGCGCCTCGTCCTCTACCGCCACATCCTCGAGCGCCGCGATCTTGCGCAGATGGTCGGTCAGGACACCGGCGTCGACGCGACGCAAGTCGAAGCGTTGGCAGCGCGACAGGATGGTGATCGGAACCTTGCGGATCTCCGTCGTGGCGAAGATGAACTTCACATGCGGCGGCGGCTCCTCGAGCGTCTTCAGCAGGCCGTTGAAGGCCTGGGTGGAGAGCATGTGCACTTCGTCGATGATGTACACCTTGTACCGCGCCGACACCGGTGCGTAGCGCACCTGCTCGATGATCTCGCGGATGTCGTCGATACCCGTATGGGAAGCGGCATCCATCTCGATCACGTCGACGTGGCGGCCTTCCATGATGGCCTGGCAATGCTCGCCGGGCACGGAAAGGTCGACCGAAGGCTGATCGATCTCGGCCGTCTTGTAATTCAGGGCGCGAGCCAGAATGCGCGCCGTGGTCGTCTTGCCGACGCCGCGGACGCCAGTCAGCATCCAGGCCTGCGCGATGCGTCCGGAAGAAAAAGCATTGGTGAGGGTACGAACCATCGGCTCCTGGCCGATGAGGCTGGTGAAGTCGGCCGGACGGTATTTGCGGGCGAGCACGCGGTAGGCGCCACCGGCTTTGGCTTTCAGATCGTTTCCGCCTTCGCTCATCCGCCTTTGTCGCTCCCTTGCGCTCATCCCGGCGCCATCTCTCACGAGTGAATTTCGCCCGCGCCGCGACGCGCCGTCAACCCGGACAAGCTATAGCAGGAACGAATGACGGGGAGGTGGGAGGCTGGAACAATGACCCGGTCCGGGCTCGTTAGGGCTGCTTCCTTCCGGACCTGACCCGGTTGGCGAGTGGATCGTCCACCACCAACCTCCCGGGCCCCATATCGGCAATCCAGGCTCGAATTGCAACCCCGCCGGAAATCTCGACGGTATTTTAAGACGACAAACGTACCAAGGAACCACTTGCGGGCAGGTAATGGCCGCTCTAGCGTAGATTCCAGGACCGGATGCGGAATTGCGTCCAACCCGTCGAGGGGGCCGGCTTCCCGCCTGCCTGCTTCCAGAAACGGCATTGGCGGTCTCCCGGTACGAATGAATAGCAGGCAAACTCTGGCGCAGGGACATGAAGGAAACGCCGATGATGCCGGTTCTGACGACCGGATTCGCGCTCGATGCGCGGCTCGAGGCCGACAGCGAGCCCATCATGTGGCTTGGCCTGTGTGAATTGCGGCTGATGAACGATTGCCGCTGGCCTTGGGTACTCCTGGTGCCGCAGCGGCCGGGCGCCGAGGAGATTCACGAATTGACGCCTCTCGATCAAGCCATGCTCACCTTCGAGACCAACATGGTGGCCCAGGCGTTGAAGAGGGTCACCGGCTGCACCAAGATCAACAGTGGCGCGCTTGGCAATATCGTTCGCCAACTTCACGTTCATGTCGTCGCCCGTTCGGAAGGCGACCCCGGCTGGCCGGGCCCGGTATGGGGCCATGGCGTTCGCAAGCCCTATCGCCGCGAAGACCTCCACCTTTTTTCCGAACGACTTCGGCAGGCACTGTGAAATTCCAGAGCATTTTCCAATGATATTTTCTCTTTTCGACGCGCCGCCGCTCGAACCCAGCCAGTTCGTCGGCTTTGCCGGCAACAGGATCGACCGCCAGTCGGAAACCCGCGGCGACGATTCCGCGGAGAAGGCCCTTGCCGACCCGTCCGCCAGGCTCCTGCTGGTTACAGGCGGACGCATCTGCCTGAAGCTCAATGGCGGCGGCTTCGACCCCTATCACGACATAGCGGAAAGCGAGGCGCTCGCGGCGAGGCTCGATCAGGCCGTTTTGCTCGGCTGGTCGGCCAGCGGGCCATTGCTCGCCGCACCCGCCGGCATCGACCTCGAACTCCTGCCGGAGGGGATCAAGGCGATCGACTATCGCTCGGTCAACATGCAGGGACTGCTCGACCAGGACGGGCTGGGCGCGCTGGCACAGGCCGGCGCATTGATGGCCTGGCACGCCAGCCACCGTTTTTGCGGCAAATGCGGCTCGCCGACCGAAATGCGCGCCGGCGGCTACAAACGGGTGTGCTCGGGATGCGGCAGCGAGCATTTCCCGCGCACCGACCCCGTCGCCATCATGCTCGCCGTCACGCCCGATCGTTGCGTTCTCGGCCGCAGCCCGCATTTCGCTCCGGGCATGTATTCGGCGCTTGCCGGTTTCATCGAGCCCGGAGAGACGATCGAGAACGCCGTCCGCCGCGAGGTCCATGAGGAATCGGGCATCCGGCTGGGCCGTGTCGTCTATCATGCGAGCCAGCCCTGGCCGTTTCCCTACTCGCTGATGATCGGGTGCTTCGGCGAGGCGCTGAACGAAGATCTGCGCTACGATTCCAGGGAACTGGAGGATTGCCGCTGGTTCACCCGGCGCGAGGTGCTCGACATTCTTGCCGGCTCCTCGACAAGCGGCATCTTCGTCCCTCCCAGGGCCGCGATCGCCCATCACCTGATTCGCGCCTGGGCCGAGAGCGGCTGAGCCGCACCCGACTGTCTCTCAGTCGTCGTCGGTCTGGGTATCCCGGAACGGATGCGCCTCGTAGACCCCGAGGATGCGGACCTCGCGCGAGAAGAAGCGCAACTCCTTCAGCGCCTGGGCGACATTGACATCGTCGGGATGGCCCTCGATATCGGCGTAGAACTGGCTCGAAAAGAACTTGCCGCCGAGCTGATAGCTCTCCAGCTTGGTCATGTTGACGCCGTTGGTGGCGAACCCGCCCATGGCCTTGTAAAGCGCGGCGGGGATGTTGTGCACCCGGAACACGAAGGTGGTCATCACCCGCTTGGGGGTGTCGATGCGCGGCGCCCAGGATTCGGTCTTCGACAGCACGACGAAACGTGTGACATTGTTGTCCGTGTCCTCGACGTTCTCCGCCACGATGTCCAGCCCGTAGAGAGAAGCCGCAAGCCGGGGAGCGAGCGCCGCATTGTGCGGGTCGCCCTCTTCCGCCACAACACGTGCCGCGCCCGCCGTGTCGCCGGCAACCATCGGTTTCCAGCGGTGCCTGCGGATGACCTTGCGGCATTGGCCGAGCGCGTGGATGTGGCTGTAGACGGATTTTATGTCCTCGATTTTGCGTCCGGGCAGCACCATCAACTGGAAATGGATGGGCAGGAAATACTCGCCGACGATATGCAGGCGCGATTCAGGCAGGAGGTGATGGATGTCGGCCACGCGGCCCGCGATCGTGTTCTCGATCGGGATCATGGCGAGATCGGCCTTGCCCGTCTCCACCGCGTTGAAGGCATCCTCGAAGGTCGGACAGGGGAGAGGCTCCATGTCTGGATAGACATTGCGGCAAGCCGTGTCAGAATTGGCGCCGGGCTCGCCCTGGAAGGATATTCTGTTTGTTTTCGGCGGCATATTCAGTCCTGTCGAGGTGAGAGTATTTCCCGGGCGCGTTCCAGATCGTCAGGCGTATCGACGCCCAGCGGCATCGACCGGACGATTTCGGCGTCGATGCGCATGCCTGCTTCCAACGCCCTGAGCTGTTCGAGGCTTTCGCGCTTCTCCAGCACGGAGGGCTCGAGCGACACGAAGCGCTCCAGCGCTGCGCGCCGATAGGCATAAAGGCCGATATGGTGATAGAGCGGCCCCTCTCCCCAGGGCGCTGTCGCGCGCGTGAAGTAGAGCGCGTGGAGCCGGGAATCCGAAACCGGGGAGCCGACGATCTTGACGACGTTGGGGTTGGTTCTTTCCTCCTCGCGCAGGATCTCCACACCAAGCGTCGCGATGTCGACGGCCGGGTTTTCGAGTGGCGCCAGCGCGGCACGGATCGTCCGAGGTTCGATCGTCGGCAGGTCGCCTTGGACATTGACCACGATGTCGACGCGGCCTTCGGGATCGAGCTTGCCCAGCGCCTCGAAAATGCGGTCCGAGCCGGACCGGTGATCGGCGCGAGTCAATACGGCTTCGAAACCTTCCGCGCGCACCGCTTCGGCCACTGCCTCCGTGTCGGTCGCCACCACGACCCTGCCGAGCCCGCTCTCGGCCGCGCGGGTCGCGACATGCACGATCATCGGCCGGCCGGCAATGTCGGCGAGCGGCTTGCCCGGCAGGCGGGTCGAGGCCATCCGGGCCGGAACGAGGATGAGAACGGACATTTGGCGGCTCGACAAAAGAGGCTGGCTGGTGGTGGCAAAAGGTCTCACTGGATGGGCCCTTATATGTGTTGCAAGGGGGAAGCAAAAGACCTAGTTTCCCGCGCGATTTGAACGGCTTCGGCCGGCAATGGAATCTGTACGGCGCGGCGCGGCCTGCGGCGGGGGAAAGGGAGCCTCAGGGCGAATGGACTCTTTTGAATTCAACAAGGTGATCGGGGCGCTGCTGGCGACCGTTTTCGTCGTTTTCTCGGTCAGCATCGTTTCGGATTCGATCTTTGCAACCCCGCATCCGGAAAAGCCGGGCTTCACCATCGAGGCAGCGGAAGAAGAAGCCGGCGGCGGAGCCGCGGCCGAAGCGCCGGCCGAGGAGCCGATCGCGGTGCTGCTCGCCAAAGCCGATCCGGCAGCCGGCCAGGCCGTGTTCAAGAAGTGCGCCGCCTGCCATACCGACGACAAGAGCGGCGCCAACAAGGTCGGCCCGAATCTCTGGAACATCGTGAACCGCCCGATCGCCTCGCATGAAGGCTTCTCCTACTCGGCGGCCATGAAGGAGTTCGCCCAGGGCGGTTCGGTCGTCTGGGATTATGAGCACCTCAACCATTTCCTCGCCTCGCCGAAGGGCTACATCAAGGGAACGGCGATGGGCTTCGCCGGCGTCAAGAAGGCGGACGAGCGTGCCAACCTCATCGCCTATCTGCGCACAACGGCCGACAGCCCGGCGCCGCTTCCCGAGGCCGACGCGGCTCCAGCTCCTAGCGACGCCTCTGCCCCGGCCGAGGGCGGGGCCCCGGCTGAAAATGGTGCGGCTCCTGCAGAAGGCGCTGCACCGGCTGAAGACGGAGCACCCGCACAGCCGGCACCGGCACAATGACAAAAATGTAATCCTGAAAATCACGAAAAAGCCGGGTTCTGCCCGGCTTTTTTGTTAGAGATTCCCTTCGCTGCGGGTTCCCATGCCTTATGTTCCCATGGCAAGCGGATTGTCTAAACTGAAGGCGCGAAGCCAACCACCAGCGCGGAGGATTTGGAATGAGAGGACGAGCGAGACGAATTCTCCGCAGGACGGGACTCGCCACGATAATGCTCGGCTTCGGGCTTGTGGCCGCGTCGGCGGATGAATGGCGTACCGTCTCGTCGCTGATCGGCTCGTCCAAATACGAGAACGGGTTCGAGCGCTACGACTATGTGAACCCAAACGCCCCCAAGGGCGGCACGCTCAATTCCACAGTGATGGGCACCTTCGACAGTTTCAACCCTTTCATACCGCGCGGCACGCCGGCGGCGGGATTTGCAGAGCTCGGGGGCGGCCTGCTTTATGAGACGCTGATGAGCCAGGCGCTGGACGAGCCGGGCACAAGCCATCCGCTGATCGCCGAAGCATTCCAGTACCCCGAGGACTATTCCTCGGCCACTTATCGAATCGACCCCAGAGCGCGCTGGCATGACGGCAAGCCGATCACGGCGGAAGACGTCGTCTGGTCGCTGCAGGTGCTGAAAGCCAACAGCCCGATGTACAATCGTTATTTCCACAACGTCACCGAGGCGATGGCGCTGTCGGAGCGGGAAGTGCAGTTCAAGTTCGACCAGAAGGGCAACCGCGAGCTGCCCCATATCATGGGCGACCTTGCCGTGCTCCCGAAACATTGGTGGGAAGGCACGGATGCCTCCGGCAAAAAACGCGACATCACGCAGCCCACGCTCGAGCCGCCGCTGGGCTCAGGCGCCTACAAGGTCGAGAGCTTCAAGCCCGGTTCCGAAATCGTCTGGAGCCGCGTGCCCGACTATTGGGCGGCAAACCTGCCGGTCAATGTCGGCCGGCAGAACTTCGATCGGCGCCGCTACGTCTATTTCCAGGACGACAACGCAAACTGGCAGGCTTTCACCAAGGGCGGCTACAACGACATCAGGGCGGAGAACAGCGCGAGACGCTGGGCGACCGAATACAACTTCCCCGCCTTCACGGCCGGCGACGTCAAGAAACACGAATTCGAGCAGACCGCGGGCGAGCCAATGCAGGGTTTCGTGCTGAACCTGCGCCGGCCGCAATTCCAGGACCGGCGCGTGCGCGAGGCGCTCACCTATGCCTTCGACTTCGAGAGCATGAACCGGACGCTCTTCTACGGACTTTACACTCGCACCAACAGCTATTTCCAAGGTGGTCCGCTGGCCTCCAGCGGCCTGCCGGAGGGCAAGGAGCTGGAAATCCTCGAACAATACAGGGACAAGCTGCCGCCGGAACTGTTTACGCAGGAATTCAAGCTGCCCGTCTTCGACAGCCCCCAGGCGACCCGCGCCAATCTCCGCAAGGCGCTCGATCTCTTCAAGCAGGCCGGCTGGACGAACCAAGGCGGCAAGCTCGTCAACGAAAAGGGCGAGCAGTTCCGGATCGAGTTCCTCGGCCGCGATCCGAGCGACGAGCGGATCACCGGCCCGTTCATGGATAATCTGCGCAAGCTCGGCATCAATGCGACGCTGCGCATCGTCGACACCAGCCAGTACATCAATCGGGTGCGGAGCTTCGACTTCGACAGCGTCACCGACGTGATGATGCAGTCCCAATCGCCCGGCAACGAGCAGCGCGATTTCTGGAGCAGCGCCGCCGCCGATATCGAGGGCTCTCGAAACCTGATCGGGATCAAGGACCCGGTCGTCGACGCCCTGGTGGACCGCGTCGTCTTCGCGAGGGATCGCGACGACCTGATCGCCGCCACGCACGCGCTGGATCGGGTTCTCCTCTGGAACTTCTACGTCGTTCCGCAATATCACAACCCGGTCGCGTGGATCGCTTATTGGGACAAGTTCGGCGTCCCGGAGAAGCAACCGAGTTATATCGGGGCGGATATCGATTCCTGGTGGATCGACAAGGACAAGGAAGCGGCGCTCGCCGCCAAGTACAAGAGCACCAATTGATCGCGGAGGCTCGAATCGCCAGCTCGGATAGAACCTTGCAGCATCCGTGTCCGGCGCGCCCCCCATTCCCGCGCCGGGCCAGCCTGTGCGTAATGATCGACCGTTCTCGCCGGCCCCTCACTGTCCTGCCGGACATCTCTCCCCGCAAAGTTGCGGGGAGAGAGACGCCGGCAGAACGGGTTTCGCAAATCGGAAACGTTGACGATTGGCGAAAGTGGAGACGACAGCAGCCTTCTCCCCGTTTTTCACGGGGAGAAGTGGCCGGCAGGCCGATGAGGGGCGGCATCGCCGATCGATCGCTATCGCCCCAGCAGGTCATGCGGGCATATGTTAGTCTGCACGAAGGAACGGCCGGTGAGACGAGGAAATAGTATATCGCGCCGCGAGTTGCTGGCTCTTGGCGGCGCCGCCGCGGCAGCCACCCTGCTTCCCGAAAGGGGTTTCACCGCCAGTTCGACCGGGGCGCCGCTCCACGGCCTATCGGCCTTTGGCGACCTGAAATACGCGCCGGATTTCACGCATTTCGACTATGTGAACCCCGATGCGCCGAAAGGCGGAACGTTCAATTTCTCGGTCCCCAACTGGGTATTCAACCAGAACCCGCTCACCTTCAACACGCTCAATTTCCTGGTGCCGCGCGGCGACGCGCCGCCGCGCATGGAGATGTGCTTCGATTCTCTCATGGTGCGCGCGCTCGACGAGCCCGACGCCATTTACGGGCTGCTCGCCGAAAGCATCGTCGTCTCTGAAGACAGCAACAGCTTCACCTTCCGGCTGCGGCCCGAGGCCCGTTTCCATGACGGCTCGCCGCTGACCGCCGAGGACGTCGCCTTTTCCTTCAACCTCTACAAGGAGAAAGGGCACCCGAGCCTGCTCCTTTCCTTGCGTCAGATGACGAAGGCGACCGCCGAGGACAACCACACGTTTCGCCTCGGCTTCTCGGGCAAGCAATCGGCGCGAACCATTCTCGACATCGCCCTGTTCCCGGTCGTCTCCAAGGCGTTCTTCTCGGCGAACCCGTTCGACGGCAGCCAGTTGAACGCTCCGCTCGGCTCCGGTCCCTACAAGGTCGGGCTCGTGCGCGCCGGTCAGACCATAGAATACGAACGCGTGGCGGATTATTGGGGACGCGACCTCCCGGTCAATCGCGGGTCCTATAACTTCGACCGGATCCGCATCGACTTCTACCGCGACCGGCAAGCGGGCTTTGAAGCCTTCAAGAAGGGCGACGTGACATTCCGGCAGGAATTCACCTCGCGGACCTGGGCGACTGGCTACGATTTCCCGGCTCTGGCGCAAGGCAAGGTCATCAAGCGCGAGTTCCCGGGCGACCTGCGTCCAAGCATGCAGGCCCATGCAGTCAACCAACGCCGGGAGCGTTTTCGCGACCAGAGGGTGCGTCAGGCGATAGCGCTCTGCTTCGACTTCGAATGGACGAATCGCAACCTGTTTTATGATTCTTATAAGCGCTCGGATTCGCTCTTCGAACGATCCCCCTATCGCGCCGAAGGGCCGCCATCGCCCGGGGAACTCGCCTTGCTCGAGCCCTTCCGGGAGGACATACCGGAAGCGGCTTTCGGGGAAGCCGTCACGCAACCCAAATCGGACGGCTCTGGGCGCGACCGCAAATTGCTCGGCAAGGCGCTCAAGCTCCTTTCCGAAGCCGGCTGGCAACGCAAGAACGGCATGCTCGAGAACGGCAAGGGCGAAAGGCTCACGGCTGAAATCCTCGTGCAGGACGAAGGTTTCATCCGCGTCGATACCCCCTGGGTGGAGAACATGCGCGCGATCGGCATCGATGCCTCGATCCGCATGGTGGACGCCGCGCAATACCAGGCCCGGCAGAACGATTTCGATTTCGATCTGATTGCGATCGCCTTGTCCTTTACGCCGACACCGACGCGAGAGGAGCTCGAGAACCTTCTCCATTCACGGTCCGCCGCCCTGCCGGGCTCCAGGAATCTGCCGGGCACGGCCAGTCCGGCCGTCGACGCTCTCGTCGAGGCGGTCGGCAACGCCCAGGACAGGACCGAGCTGACGACGGCGATGCTTGCGCTCGATCGCGTCTTGCGCGCCCGATGGGACTGGATTCCAAGTTACCATTCCCCGAATCACCGGGCGGCCTTTTGGGACATGTTCGGCTTCAAGGAGCCCAAGCCGGATTTCGGCTTCCCGGTGGAGGCGCTTTGGTGGTTCGATGAAGCGAAGGCGAAGGCAATTGGCAAAGGCTGACGGGCGGCCCGCAATCAGGGCGATCAAGACGTTCGACAGGGGAGACAGCTTCTGATGGGCGCCTATATTCTCCGGCGCATCCTGCTGATGATCCCGACACTGCTCGGTATTCTCGCGGTCTCCTTCGCCGTCATCCAGTTCGCGCCGGGCGGCCCGGTCGAGCAGGTCATCGCCAAGATCACCGGGCAGGGCGGCGATGCCGCCGGCCGGCTCACAGGCGGTGGGGCGGATCTCGGCGGCACCGGCGGCAACTTCGAGCCGGGCAGCGAAATCTCCTCGAAATATCGCGGCGCGCAGGGCTTGGACCCCGAATTCATCGCGCAGCTCGAGAAGCAGTTCGGCTTCGACAGGCCGCCGCTCGAACGCTTCTTCAAGATGGTCTGGGATTATGCCCGCTTCGATTTCGGCGAGAGCTTCTTCCGCGACATTTCGGTGATCGATCTCATTATCGAGAAGATGCCGGTGTCGATTTCCATCGGCCTGTGGATCACGCTGCTCTCCTATCTGATCTCCATTCCCCTGGGGATTCGCAAGGCCGTTCACGACGGCTCGGCCTTCGACGTCTGGACAAGCGCGGTGGTCATCGTCGGCTACGCCATTCCCGGCTTCCTTTTCGCCATCCTTCTGATGGTGCTGTTCGCCGGAGGTTCGTTCTGGGACTGGTTCCCGCTGCGCGGCCTGACGTCCGACAATTGGGACCAGCTTTCATTGTGGGGCAAGATCGTCGATTACTTCTGGCATCTCACCCTGCCGCTGACGGCAATGGTGCTTTCGGCCTTCGCGACGACCACGCTGCTCACCAAGAACTCGTTCCTCGACGAGATCCGCAAGCAATATGTCACCACGGCCCGCGCTAAGGGGCTTTCCGAGCGGCAGGTGCTCTACGGGCATGTCTTCCGCAACGCGATGCTGATCGTGATCGCGGGTTTTCCCGGAGCCTTCATCTCGGCCTTCTTCACCGGATCGCTGCTCATAGAGAACATCTTCTCGCTCGACGGGCTCGGCCTGCTCGGCTTCCGTTCGGTGCTCGATCGCGATTATCCCGTGGTCTTCGCCAATCTCTACATTTTCGCGCTCATCGGCCTGATCGTCAGCCTGATCTCGGATCTGACCTATACCTGGATCGACCCGCGCATCGATTTCGAGCGGAGGGATGTCTGATGGCGCATGCCCTTCAGAAGGCCGGAACGGACAGTCAGGGCAAAACGCCCGCGAAGCCCTGGCTGTCGCCGCTCAACCAGCGGCGCTGGCGCAACTTCAAGGCCAACCGCCGCGGTTACTGGTCGCTCTGGATTTTCCTCGTCCTTTTCATCCTGTCGCTTTTCGCCGAATTCGTCGCCAACGACCGTCCGATCCTTGCCTCCTACAAGGGCGAGATCCTGTTTCCGACTGTCATCGACTATCCCGAGGAGAAGTTCGGCGGGTTTTACGCGGTAACGGACTATCGCGATCCAGTCATCCGGGATGAGATCGAGGCCAATGGTTGGCTGATATGGCCGCCGATCCGCTACTCCTATCGCACCGTCAACAACGAGATCCCGGAAGCGGCGCCGGCCAGGCCGTCCTGGATGTACCCCATCGAACAGCGCTGCCAGCGCTACCCGCTAGGGGCTGCCGATCCGGACTGCACGATAGGCAACTGGAACTGGCTCGGCACCGACGATCAGGCCCGCGACGTTCTCGCCCGCGTCATCTACGGCTTCCGCATCTCAGTCCTGTTCGGCCTCGTGCTGACGATCGCCTCGGCGGTCGTCGGGGTGTCGGCCGGCGCCGTGCAGGGCTATTTCGGCGGTTGGACCGACCTGCTCTTCCAGCGCTTTATCGAGATCTGGTCGGCAATCCCCGTGCTCTACCTGCTGCTGATCATCTCCGCCGTGCTGCCGCCCGGCTTCTTCATTCTGCTGGGCATCATGCTGCTTTTCTCCTGGACCGCCTTCGTGGGGGTGGTCAGGGCCGAGTTCCTGCGTGCCCGCAATTTCGAGTATGTGAATGCGGCGCGCGCGCTCGGCGTGCCCAACCGCACCATCATGTACCGACACCTCCTGCCCAACGCGATGGTGGCGACGCTCACTTTCCTTCCGTTCATTCTGAACGGCTCCATCACCACCCTCACCTCGCTCGATTTCCTCGGCTTCGGCCTGCCTCCCGGCTCGCCCTCGCTGGGCGAGTTGCTCAAGCAAGGACAGCGCAATCTCAACGCCCCATGGCTGGGCCTTTCCGGCTTCATCGTGATTTCGCTGATGCTGTCATTGCTGATTTTCATCGGCGAGGCGACCCGTGACGCCTTCGATCCCCGCAGGACGTTCAAATGAGAAACGGCGCCTCTCCCCTGCTTTCCGTGCGCGACCTCACCGTAGCCTTCACCCAGGGAGGCGAGACAAGCACTGCCGTCGACCATATCTCCTTCGAGATCGGGCGCGGCGAGACCGTCGCCCTGGTGGGCGAGTCCGGATCGGGCAAATCGGTGTCCGCTCTCTCGGTGCTGAAGCTCCTTCCCTACCCGCCTGCGAGCCACCCTTCCGGCGAGATCCTCTTCGACGGCCAGGACCTGCTCGCCAAGGACGAGAAGGAACTGCGCCGGGTGCGCGGCAACAAGATCACGATGATCTTCCAGGAGCCGATGACCTCGCTCAATCCGCTCCACACCATCGACCAGCAGATCGGCGAGGTCTTGAGAATCCACCAGGGCATGGGCGAGCGCCGTGCGCGTGAACGCACGCTGGACCTGCTTCACCAGGTCGGCATTCGCGATCCGGAGAAACGGCTCGACGCCTATCCCCATCAACTCTCCGGCGGTCAGCGTCAGCGCGTGATGATCGCCATGTCGCTCGCCAATGAACCCGAACTGCTCATCGCCGATGAGCCGACGACCGCGCTCGACGTGACCGTGCAGGCCCAGATCCTGGAGCTCCTCGCCCAACTCAAGGCGAAGAGGGGCATGTCGATGCTGTTCATCACCCATGATCTCGGTATCGTGCGCAAGATCGCGGACCGCGTCTGCGTGATGACGCGCGGCAAGATCGTGGAAAGCGGGCCGACGAAGGAGATCTTCGAACGTCCACAGCACGACTACACCCGGCATCTCCTGGCGGCCGAGCCTAAAGGCCGCCCACCGGTTGCCGACGTTTCGGCCAAAACTGTGATGGAGGGAGACCAGATCAAGGTCTGGTTCCCCATCAAACAGGGCTTCTTCCGCCGCACCGTCGACCATGTGAAGGCCGTCGACGGTATCGACGTGACGGTCCGCGCCGGCCAGACGCTCGGCGTTGTCGGAGAATCCGGCTCGGGCAAGACGACGCTCGGCCTGGCGCTCTGCCGCATGATCTCCTCGCAGGGCCGCATCCATTTCAACGGCCGCGACATAGACAAGCTTTCCTTCAACGCCATGCGTCCGCTCAGGAACGAGCTGCAGATCGTCTTTCAGGATCCGTTCGGCTCGCTCAGCCCGCGCATGTCGGTGAGCGAAATCATCCAGGAAGGACTGGCGATCCACGAGCCGAAACTGGCGCCCGAGCAGCGTGAGCAGCGCGTCGTCGACGTCCTCCGCGAAGTCGGTCTCGATCCGGACACGCGTCACCGTTATCCACACGAGTTTTCGGGCGGCCAGCGCCAGCGTATCGCCATCGCCCGCGCGATGGTGCTCAGCCCGCGCTTCGTGATGCTGGACGAGCCGACATCGGCGCTGGACATGAGCGTGCAGGCGCAGGTCGTCGATCTCCTGCGCGACCTCCAGGCCAAGCATAATCTGGCCTATCTGTTCATCAGCCACGACCTGAAGGTGGTGCGCGCGCTCGCCAACGAGGTCATCGTGATGCGCAACGGCAGGGTCATCGAGCACGGCCCGTCGGAGCAGATCTTCGAGCGGCCGCAATCCGAATACACGCGCGCCCTGATCTCGGCGGCGTTCCGCATGGAAACGGCGCCCGAAGGCGCGGTCAGTCAATAAGCATTACAAGAGAGAAAAGCATGCCGGGCGACAACAACAGCCGCGTCCTTCTGTCGGTTACGGGTATCGATCGGCAGCGCTGGCGCGACCTACTATCGGCCCGGCGCGACGTGGTGCTGGAGCCGGATGGCGAGACCGACCCGTCGATCCGTTACGCCGTCGTGTGGAAACAGCGTCCCAACGTGCTTTCCAAACTGCCGAATCTCAAAGCGATCTTCTCGACCGGGGCCGGCGTCGACCATCTCCTCAACGATCCCGGTCTGCCGGACGTGCCGATCGTGCGTGTCGTCGCCGACAATCTGACCCGGCATATGACCGAATATGTCGCCTGGCGGGTCCTCGACCACCACCGCCATGGCATGCTTTATCGCAGCCAGCAGGCACGCAGGATTTGGCAGGAGCCGCCGCAGCAGCAAGCTTCCGAGACCAAGGTCGGCATCATGGGGCTTGGCAATCTCGGGCGCGCGGCTGCCTCCGCCCTGCTTTCCCTCGGGTTTACGGTCAACGGCTGGGGCCGGACGGAACGGCCGATGGAAGGCGTTGTGACATTTTATGGCGAGGCCGGCCTCACGCCTTTCCTCAACGCCACGGACATCCTCGTCGTTCTCTTGCCGCTCACGGCGGCGACAGCGGGCATCGTCGACTACGAGCTGTTGCGGCAGTTGCGCCGCGACAATGGCCTGGGTGGTGCCGTTCTGATCAATGCCGGGCGCGGCAAGCTCCAGCGCGACGCCGACATATTGCGCGCGCTCGACGACGGCACGCTGAAGGAAGCGAGCCTCGACGTGTTCGAGACGGAGCCGCTGCCCGAAGCCAGCCCGCTCTGGACACATCCAAGGGTCTTCGTCACGCCGCATGCGGCCGCGACATCCTATCCCGAGCATCTGGTGGGGCCGATGCTCGACCAGATGGACGCCTTCGATCGTGGCGAGCCGCTGCGCGACCTGGTGGATCGGAAGGCGGGGTATTGAGGGCGGGAGCGACCCCTCATCCGACCGCGCTTCGCGCGGCCACCTTCTCCCACAAGGGGAGAAGGGAATGCTGGCAGGACCCGGTTTTGCGCCAAGCGCCGCCGTTTGTGGCTTTGCAGAAGCGCCTGTGCCAAGCTCCTTCCTTCTCCCCTTGTGGGAGAAGGTGGCCTCGCGAAGCGAGGTCGGATGAAGGGTAAGCAGCCTACGCCGCTTCCCGTACCTGATAGTCCTTCACGGCGGCGAAGGTGATCGCCTTCCAGCGCTCGGCCTCGTAGTTGAGACCGAATTCATGCGGAGCCAGGAAGACGGGGTCGCCGTCGAGGTCGCGGGCAATGTCGCCGCGGTGGACCTCTATGAAGCGGCTGAGTTCGGTCCTGTCGGCCGCCGAGATCCAGCGGCAGATCGAGAAACGCGCCATTTCGAAATCGACGGGCAAACCATATTCCACCGACAGGCGCTCCCTCAGCACGTCGAGTTGCAGCGCACCGACAACGCCGACGATCGCCGGCGAGCCGTCCTCGGGCGAGAAGAGCTGCACGACGCCTTCTTCCGCCATCTGCTGCAAGGCTTCCTTGAGCTTCTTGGCCTTCATGGCATCGCCAAGCCGTACGCGGCGCAGAATTTCCGGCGCGAAGTTCGGAACGCCTCGAAACAGGATCCCCTCGCCTTCCGTCAGCGTGTCGCCGATGCGCAGCGTACCGTGATTGGGAATACCCACCACATCGCCCGCATAGGCTTCGTCCGCCGTGATGCGCGAACGCGCGAAGAAGAATTGCGGAGCCGAAAGGCTCATCGGCTTGCCCGTGCGGACGAGCTTCGCCTTCATGCCGCGCTGCAGCTTGCCCGAGCAGACGCGGACGAAGGCGATACGGTCGCGGTGGTTGGGATCCATGTTCGCCTGGATCTTGAAGACGAAGGCGCTCATGCCGGGTTCCGTCGCCTCCACCATGCGGGCGTCGGCTTCCTGCGCGCGCGGCGCCGGCCCGAAATCCCCAAGGGCCTCGATCAAGTCGCGAACGCCATAGTTGCGGAGCGCCGAGCCGAAGTAGACCGGGGTCAGATGCCCCTCGCGAAAGGAATCGAGATCGAAGGGCTTGCATGCCTCCCGGGCAAGCTCCGCCTCCTCGATGAAGGCCTCGCGCTCATTGTCGGGAAGCAGCCCCGCCACGCGGTTGGAATCCGGACCGTGCACGGACACGCGCTCGACCTGATCGTCGCTCTGGCGAACGGCATTCTGGGCGAGATGATAGGTTCCCGCAAAGGTCTTGCCGCGGCCGATCGGCCACGTCACCGGCGCGGTGTCGAGCGCCAGCTTTGTCTCGATCTCGTCGAGAATCTCGAAGGGATCGCGGCTTTCACGGTCCATCTTGTTGACAAAGGTGATGATGGGGATGTCGCGCAGCCGGCAGACCTCGAACAGCTTCAGCGTACGCGGCTCTATACCCTTCGCCGCGTCGATGACCATGACCGCCGAATCCACCGCCGACAGCGTGCGGTAGGTATCGTCCGCGAAATCCTCGTGACCCGGCGTGTCGAGCAGATTGAAGACGTGATCGCCATATTCGAAGGTCATCACCGAGGTGACGACGGAAATGCCGCGCTCGCGCTCGATCTTCATCCAGTCGGAGCGGGTCTGGATGCGATCCTTCTTGGCCTTCACCTCGCCGGCGAGTTGGATCGCCCCGCCGAAAAGAAGCAGCTTTTCGGTGAGGGTAGTCTTACCGGCATCCGGGTGCGCGATGATCGCGAAAGTGCGGCGGCGCGCCACCGCCTGTTTGATGTCTTCGGCCAATGGAGAAATCCTGTCATGCGGCAGGGAACGATGCATTTCCGCCCGCGAAGATGGAAACCGCAAAGCCATCGCGCAAGGGCAGGAAACGTCGCTCCCCGCGCCGTCGTTTGGCGGCTTCTAACAGGAGCATTCGCTGGAGTCGAATGCGAAATGCGCGGTCAGCTCGCGGCCGGCAGTTCCGGCCGTTTGCCCCTGCCCTGCGTGCGCTCGTAGAGCTCGCGCACGATCGTGCTCGCGGTGGTCTCGAACAGGAAGGGCAGGAAAGCGTGGACGAGGGCCGCCGCGCCGGCCATGAAGAGCCGCGAGGCGAACCAGCCGGCAAAAGCCATGTGGCCGAAATAGGTTTCACCTACCGTGCCTGGGTGATCGGTGAAAAGCCTGAACAGTCGCATGCCCATCGTTCCCTTTATTCTGTTGTTCGAAGCATCGACCTCATCCTGCCATGACGTGCGGGAACGCAGATCCCAAATTGTCCTTGATATCCAGGCAATTGTGGGACAAACGTCCCAACATGGACACCAAACTCGACGCGATTGACCGAAGAATCCTTGCCGAGCTGCAAAGCGACGGCACGCTTTCCGTCGACCAGCTCTCGGTCCGGGTCGGCCTGTCGCGCAATGCTTGCTGGCGACGCGTACGCGTGCTGGAAGACCAAGGCGTGATCACCGGACGGGTCGCGCTGGTCGACGCGGAAAGACTGGGACTCGGCCTTTCCGTCTTCATCCTGATCCGGACATCGAACCATGACCCGGAATGGCTCGCCCGATTCCGCGAGGCCGCGACATCCTTCCCGGAGATCACCGGTGTCTACCGGATGTCCGGCGATCTCGACTACGTGTTGCGCGCCCGCGTCGCCGACGTCAAAGCCTACGACCGGCTCTATCAGCGCCTCATCGCCAAGGTCCCGTTGTCGGACGTATCAGCCTCTTTCGTCATGGAAGAGATCAAGGAAACGACGGTGGTGCCGGTCGAAATCCGTTGATAAAAGACCTTCGACGGTTGACCTCGCGGCGGGAGGCTCCGATAGGGCTGCGCTCATGACAATCCCCACGATCGATCCTGTTCTCGGCGTCGTTCGGCTGCCCCACTCCGATGGGCTGTCGCTGCCGGCCTACGAGACGGCCGGGGCCGCCGGCCTCGACCTGCGCGCCGCCGTCGCAGACGACCGCCCCGTGCTCATCCTGCCGGGGCGTCGCGCCTTGGTGCCGACAGGTCTCGTGCTTGAAATCCCGGTGGGCTTCGAGGGCCAAGTCCGGCCACGTTCCGGCCTCGCCTTCAAGCACGGCATCACGTGCCTCAACACGCCGGGCACGATCGATTCGGACTATCGCGGCGAAGTGAAGGTGCTGCTCGTCAATCTCGGCGAGGAGGATTTCCTGGTGACTCGCGGCATGCGCGTCGCGCAGCTCGTGATCGCGCCCGTCAGCCGCGCAACGGTCGAGGAACGCAGCGCCGCTGCGGGCACGACGCGGGGGAGCGGGGGCTTCGGCTCAACCGGAACGGCATGACTGTCCCGCGACTCGTCATCTTCGACTGCGACGGTATCCTGGTCGATACCGAAGGGCTGGGGAACCGTCGCCTTGCCGACTGGCTGACGCAGGCCGGCTATCCGATCGCCTATGAGGATTGCCGGCGGCGTTTCGCCGGCCGCAGCATGGTTTCGATCAAGGCAGAGGTGGAGGCACAAGGTGTCCCGCTGGATGCCGATTTCGTCGAGCGCTGGAACCTGGCCCTTCCCGACCTCTTCGCCAACGGGGTCGAGCCCGTCCCTTACGTCCGCGATTTCATCGGAGATGTTCAGGCAGCCGGGCTCGCCTTCTGCGTCGCGACCTCGGCACGGCTCACCAAGATGCAGATAACGCTCGGAGCGACGGGCCTCCTGCCCCTGTTCGAGGGCCGCATGTTCAGCGCCACCATGGTCGGCAAGGGAAAGCCCGCCCCGGACCTGTTCCTGCATGCGGCGGAGGCGCTCGGCTTCGCCCCGGCGGACTGCGTTGTCATCGAAGACAGCGTGCCCGGCACGCAGGCAGGCATTGCGGCCGGCATGCGCGTCTTTTCCTATTGCGGCGATCCCATGGCCGACCGCGATGGACTGACAGCGGCAGGCGGCGTGCTGTTCGACGACATGCGGGCCTTGGCAGGTCTCATCCCGATCCAGTGACGAAGCCCGCGGAGTCGGCTTGGAAAGCTCCGTCTCCTGGGTATAGAATCTCCCCGACGTTGCAGCGATAGGGGCGGCTCATGGACAAGAGTTCTGTCGACAAGGGCAGGGTGTTTCGGGAGCTACACGAAGCGCCGGGCGCCTTCGTCATTCCCAATCCATGGGACATCGGCACCGCCAAGCTTCTCACCTCCTTCGGCTTCAAGGCTCTGGCCACCACGAGCGCCGGCTTCGCCTTCTCGCGCGGCCTGCCGGATGGCGGCGTCGGCTTCGAGGCGATGATCCACCACTGCCGCGAAATCGCCGGCGCGACCGAACTGCCGGTCTCGGCGGATCTGGAAAAAGGCAAGGGCGACAGCGCCGAGAGCGCAAGCGAGACGATCTTCGCGGCGGATGCAGCGGGCCTCGCGGGCTGCTCGATCGAAGACCATACCGGCGACCCCGCCAATCCAATTTATGGTTTTTCCCACGCAGTCGAGCGCGTCGCAGCCGCAGCGGAAGCCGCCCATGCGCTGAAGCACGATTTCGTCTTCACGGCCCGGGCCGAGAACTTCCTTTGGGGCCGGCCCGATCTCGACGACACGATCAAGCGGCTCCAGGCTTTTGAGAAGGCGGGAGCGGATGTTCTCTACGCGCCAGGCCTCACCGACATCGAGAGCGTCCGCACGGTCTGCTCGGCCGTCTCCAAGCCGGTCAACGTGCTTGCCATGCCGGGCTTCACCGTCGCCGAACTGGCCGATGCCGGGGCGAGCCGCATCTCGCTAGGGTCCAAGCTCACGACCTTCTGCTTCGGCATGCTGCAGAATGCGGCGCACGAGATCCTGGAGGAAGGGAAATTCAATTTCGCCCGGGCGGCCATGCCCTTTCCAAAACTCCAGACCCTGTTCGCCACCGGCAAATGACGATGCTCACAGTGACCGACATGCACACCGGCGGCGAGCCGGTGCGCATCGTGACGGGCGGCTATCCGCCGATCCCGAAAGGCACGATCCTCGAGAAGCGCGCCTTCGTGCGCGATCACCTCGACCATCTGCGCAGGATGCTGATGTTCGAACCGCGCGGACATTACGACATGTATGGCGTCCTGCCGGTGGAGCCGGACCTCCCAGGGGCGGACCTCGCGGTGCTCTTCATGCACAATGAAGGCTATTCGACCATGTGCGGCCATGCCGTCATCGCGCTGGGGCGCTATGCAGTGGACCAGGGCATCGTAGGGCTCGTGGAGCCGGTCACGACGGTCAATATCGAATGCCCTTGCGGCATGGTGGTCGCGTCGGTCGAGGTCGAGAACGGCAAGGCCGGCGCGGTCTCCTTCGAAAGCGTGCCGGCGTTCGCCGTCGCTCTACAACAGCGCGTCGAGCTCCCGGGCTTCGGAGAGATAGGATTCGACATCGCCTATGGCGGAGCCTTCTATGCTCTTGCCGACTGCCGGCAGTTCGGGGTGGAATTCCGCAGCAGCCGAGTGCGCGATTTCGTGGACGCCGCCAGCGCCTTGACCAATAAGCTGAAAGCCGAGTTCCCGCTCGCTCACCCTGATCACGCCGATCTCGCCTTTCTCTACGGGACGATCCTGACGGATAGCGGCAATGGCGCGGATGGCGTTGCGACGCGGAACGTCTGCGTCTTCGCCGAAGAGGAGGTAGATCGCTCGCCGACCGGTTCGGGCGTCACCGCACGGCTGGCGGCCATGCACGCCAGGGGTGCGATCGGACCCGGCGAGACACGGTTTTTCGAAAGTATCGTCGGCTCGCAATTTTCCGGCTCGGTCGCGCGCACGGTGACGTTGTCCGACGGCCGGCCGGGGATTGTCGCGCGCGTCGGCGGACGCGCCTACTACACGGGCAAAGCGGAATACATCCTCGAGGACGACGACGAGCTGGGCCGCGGTTTTCTGGTCCGGTAGAGGTCAGTTTACCAGCGGGTGCGTCCTTCGAGGCTCGCTTCGCTCGCACCTCAGGATGAGGATGGTTGGCGCTACGACCCCAGAATGGCCACTTCGAGGCAGCGTCGCGGCCGCCTCAGGATGAGGGCCATGGCGCCGACCCACCTCATCCTGAGGTGCGAGCGAAGCGAGCCTCGAAGGACGCACGAAGACCGGAGTGCGGCGAATCGAACAAGGCCTGTCCCTGCCAGGACTTTCATGCAATAAGCACGACCGTTCTTTCAGGGACGGACGTCATGACGCTTGCCGGTTTCATTGCCTATTCGGGCGCCCTCGCGGTCGCCGCGGCCATTCCGGGGCCCGGCGTGACCGCCCTGGTCGCCAGAGCGCTCGGATCGGGCTTCCGCTCGTCACTGTTCATGGCATTCGGCCTCGTGCTCGGCGACCTCACCTATCTGACGGCCGCCGTGCTCGGCCTGGCCTTCATCGCCCAGACTTTCGGCACTTTCTTCCTGATCATCAAATGGCTTGGCGTGGCCTATCTCGCCTGGCTCGCCTGGGGCTTCTGGAGAAGCGGCATCACGCCGGAGACCATCGAAGCGCGCAAGGGCAAGGGCGGTGCGCTGGCGAGCCTGCTGGCCGGCCTGACCGTCACGCTCGGCAACCCGAAGACGATGATCTTCTATTTGGCGCTGACGCCGACGCTGGTCGACCTCCGCACCATCACGGCGACTGATTTCGGTATATTGGCAGCTTGCACCGTCGCCGTGCTGCTGATCGTGCTGGTGCCCTATCTGGCGCTTGCCGCGAAGGCGCGCTGGTTCCTCCAGACCCCACGCGCCCTCAAGGCGCTCAATCGGACCGCGGCCGGTTTCATGGCCGGCGCCGCGGCGGCGATCGCCGTTCGCTGAGAGCCAGAGCACGGCCCCGTTTCGCAATTCTTTCGAGCATTGGAGACCCACATGGACAAACCCGTCACTCATGTTCCCGGCCGGGGTCGGATCTATGACTCCATCACCCAGACCATCGGCGACACGCCGATGGTGCGGCTCGACAATTACGCCAAGGAAAAGGGCATCGTGGCCAATCTCATCGCCAAGCTCGAATTCTTCAATCCGATCGCCAGCGTGAAGGACCGCATCGGCGTCGCCATGATCGAGGCTCTCGAAGCTTCGGGCCGGATCACGCCCGGCCGCACGGTTCTGGTGGAGCCTACCTCGGGAAACACCGGCATTGCGCTGGCCTTCGCCGCGGCCGCCAAGGGCTACAAGCTCATCCTGACCATGCCGGAAACGATGTCGGTCGAGCGCCGCAAGATGCTGTTGCTGCTCGGCGCCGAGCTCGTGCTCACGGAAGGCGCGAAAGGCATGAAGGGCGCCATCGCCAAGGCCGAGGACCTCGTGCAATCACTGCCCGATGCGGTGATGCCGCAGCAGTTCGAGAACCCGGCCAATCCCGAGATCCATCGCGCCACCACGGCCGAGGAGATCTGGAACGACACAAAGGGCGAGATCGACATCTTCATCTCGGGTATAGGCACCGGCGGCACCATCACCGGCGTCGGCCAGGTGCTGAAACCGCGTCGCCCCGGCCTGCATGTCGTTGCGGTCGAACCGGAGGCTTCGCCCGTGCTCTCCGGCGGCAACCCGGGCCCGCACAAGATCCAGGGGCTCGGGGCCGGCTTCACACCGAAGGTGCTCGACACCTCCGTCTATGACGAGATCGTCACCGTCTCCAACGACGACGCCTTCTCCAACGCTAGGCTCGTCGCCCGCCTCGAAGGCGTACCCGTCGGGATTTCGTCGGGGGCAGCCCTCCATGCCGCTGCGATCGTCGGGTCGCGGCCGGAAAATGCGGGGAAGAACATGGTCGTGATCATCCCATCCTTCGCCGAGCGATATCTGTCGACTGCACTGTTCGAGGGGCTAGGGGCATAGCGACGGAACAGCCTGGCTGGAGGGGCAGGCCAGGCCATACCTGCCTCACCTCTTTGACGGTCAATCTTTTGGCCGTTGGTATACGATCCCTGGCGGCCGTGACCGTGCAGGATGGCCTCGGCCGCGTCCGACAGCACTTGGCAGCCGAGCACGAAGTCCGCGTCATTGGTGTTCTCGGTCCAATGATGGCTGATGCCGCCAATGCTGGACACAAAGAGCATGCCGGCCCGCAGCTTGCGAGCCACGACCTGTGCGTCGTGGCTCGCGCCGCTCGGCATTCTGACGTGTGCAACGGGTGAGTGGCGCTCGGCCGCCGCCTCTATCGCATCCTGAAAGACCTCGTCCATGCGCCACGGCCGTCCGGTGACAATGCGCTCGACCTCCGCACGGCACCCGGTCCTGGCCTCGGTCTGTTCGACGAGTTCCCTTAGGGTCGAATCGCTGAAGGCCTCTCAGCCGAGTGGCGTCATATGATCTACATGGCGATGCAGGAGAGCCAAGGTGCTATCGGTTCCATGGACAGTCCGGGCAAGGTGGTGCGGTAAAGACGGAAGACGGTTGGATAGGAAGGCGAGCCCTGTTACGCTGCCATATATGAGTTCTCTATCCTGCGGCCCCTTGTGGATTGCACTCGTCGTGACGGTAGCGCTTACCGGCTGTGGCTCGCTGGGGTCCAGCAGGTCCCACTCCGCCAACTATCAGGCAATGAATTGCATCGAACTCAACAATGGTATCGCCGATACCGCCAACGGCATCGGCCGAGCGGCGATCACTCGCGAGAACATTAATGTTCCGTTCTGGATCCCAGGCGGGGCCAGAGCCAAGACAAGATTGCAGGACAGGCAGACTGCCAGGATCGAGCGCCTCAGACAGGAACAAGCCGTGCTCAAAGCCGCCAGGGCGGGCCGCTGTCCCTAAGGCATTTCCGTTTGCCTTCGAACCACGGAAATGCGCTATCTCGTTACGCAACTCCGGACGGAAAACCGCGTCCCACTTTTCCTGGAATTGCTGTAAGCATGATCCTGATCGGATCATGCTCTCGTTTCCGCCAGGCCCGCCAACGAACTCGCCGCGGCAGTGCCGGCAATGCGCCCGAACACCGCGCCTGACATGAGGCCCGTGCCGCCCGGATAGTTGAAGTAGAATAGCCCGCCAACCAGTTCTCCCGCGGCGTAGAGCCCTTCGATCGGCATCATGTCCACATCAACCACCTGTGCGTTCTCGGTTACGCGCAGGCCGCCAAAGGTGAAGGTGATGCCGCAGCCAACCTGATAGGCTTCGAAAGGCCCCTCCTCGATCGTGTTCGCCCAGTTGGTCTTGTTGACCGCAAGGCCGATGGTTGCACGACCGTCCTTCACGTTCGGGTTGAATGGGATGTCCTGGGAGACCGCGGCATTGTATTGCCGGATTTCCTCGATCACCGCCTTCGCGTCGACACCCTCAAGTTTGGCCGCCAGTTCCTCCAACGTGTCTGCCTTCACCTTCGTCACCTGCTTGATGCGATATTCGTCGCGCAGGAGATGGACGACCTTCTGGTCGAATATCTGCCAGGCGAAATTGCCGGGTTGCTCCAGAATGACCCGGCCGTACTTGGCGTAGGTGTAATTGCGGAAATCGGCGCCTTCATCGACGAAGCGGCGCCCTTCGGCGTTCACCATGATCCCGAATGGATAGGAATGCTTCTGAAAACCGTCGCCGACTGCGAGGTCGCCGAATTCGGGCGCATTGAAGTCCCAGCCCACGGCATGGCAGCCCGACCAGTTGCCGAAAGGCGCGGCGCCGATGGAAAGTGCCATCTTGATGCCGTCGCCGCTGTTGAAGCGAGTGCCGCGGACGCGGGCAAGCTCCCAGCCGGGGCCGAGATACCGCGTGCGCATTTCCGGATCGGACTCGAAGCCGCCGGACGCGAGAACAACGGCGCTGGCTTCCACGTCGTAAAGCCGACCGCCGGCCTTAACCCGCACGCCGGTCACCCTGTCGCCATCACATAGCAGGCTGGTGACCCGGCTGCCGTACCGTATTTCGATCCCCTTGGAGCGAGCGATCTCCGTCTCGCTATCGACCAGGCCGGGGCCCCCGCCCCAGGCCTCCACCGTCAATCCGCCCCAGAATTTGAACTTGCCGTCGATCTTGAATGCCTGCCGCCCATAGATCGGCTGAAAGCGGATGCCTTTGCCGCGCAGCCATTTCATGGTCTCGAAGCTTCGGCGCACCAGTAGCTCGCACAAGGTCGGATCGGACCGATACCGCGTGACACGGAACATGTCGTCGAAGAACTGATCTTCGGTATAGGTCCCGAAATCGGTTCGGGCGATTTCTTCGTCAGTCAGTTCCGGCATGACCTCCAGCAGGTCCTCGACGCCACGATAGGCGAAGCGGATCGCTCCGGCGGTGAAGCGGCTATTACCACCACTTTCTTCCTGGGGCGCGCGCTCCAGGACCAGCACGCTTGCCCCCTGCTCTTCGGCGGCAAGCGCTGCACAGAGCGCCGCATTGCCCGCCCCCACCACTACAACATCGATTTTCATGCTCCATTCCCTCGCATGGAGTTGCACACATCATCGGCAACGTCTTCGGCACTCGCGAACAAGGCCCGAATCGACGGCCGAACGGCTCAGACCAGATTGTTCGGTGTCGCCTCGTCCGGCGGCGGTACCGCATCCGCCAATCGTTTCCAGACCCCGTTGGCCAGGGCTACGGTGCGAGCCCCGACAGTGAGACGGGCGGTGAGAAAGACGATCTGCTTCGTGGCGCGAACGACTTCGGGCACCAGCTCCACAACCTCTCCGAGCTTCACCGAATCGATGAAGTGGACGTCGAGTTGCAGGGTTGCGGTCCTGGAGGCGCCCGTCGCAGCGCGTGTCGAAATGCCCAAAGCGCGATCGGCGAAGGTAATCAGCGCGCCACCCTGGCAGAAGCCATTGCGGTTGCTGTGCTTTTGCTGGGTCGGGAAACAAAAGCGAAGCCCGTCTTCGCCTTCCCTATAGAAGAATGGGCCGACAAGTCCGACGAACCCGTCATCGGTGATAATGCTCCATCCGTCGGAAAGAAAGTTCTGGAAGTCCGTCTGCAAGTCCAACACCGCCACCTCCTCAGGATGCCGCCCGAGGCGCGTCCGACACGCCAGCTGCGGCGGGAACCGCCGGCCGGGTCCCCGCGAACAGTGGCTCCGGCAGGCCGGCAACGCCGACGTCGAGCGCAAAAAGGCATCCAGCCAGGTGCTGTTCCTCGAGCTCCGCCTGGGACAGACCGAACTGCATCGAGGTGGCGAAGAGCGTGCGGTGGCCGGGGCCGCCAAACATGACACTGGTCGGCTTGGACACGGGCAAGATCACCTCACGATCGAGACGGCCGTCCGGCGTATAGCGTGCAAGACGCGCGCCCTCGACCTCCGCCACCCAGAGCCCGCCCTCGGCATCGACTGTGCATCCGTCCGGCCGACCGGCAGTGCCAAGCTGAGCATAATCGAGGAAGAAGCGTTTACCGCCTATCGTGCCTCGGTCCGGATCGTAGTCATAGGCATCGACGCGACCTGGTCGGCTGTCGACGTGATACATTGTCCTGCCGTCGGGACTGAAGGCAATGCCGTTGGAGATCACCAGACCGTCCGCATGAGCGGTCACGTCGAAATTGGCATCGATGCGATACAGCCGCCCCTTCGCCTCCTTGGCGTTGATGTCGCGTGTGCCTATCCAAAGCCGCCCGGCCTGATCGCAGGCCGCGTCGTTGAAGACTTCCCTGGTGAAGTCGATCATCGGAACCGCAATGCTTTCCAAAGCGCCCTCGAACGACTCCAGAATGGCCATGCCTTTCTTGGTGATCAGCAGGAGGCCCCCGGCCTTGCGCGGCACGATCGCGCTCGGCGCGAATGGAAGTTCGCGAATGGCAACGTCGCCATCGGACGGACGAAATCGGAAGATCCGCTTGGCGACGATATCGACCCAATACAGCGCTTCGTCGCGATCCGACCACATAGGGCCTTCGCCAAGGACGCAAGCAGGCGCGTCGACCGTAGTGAAGGCGTTCATCAGCGCGCAGCCTCGGCCGAGGCGAACTTGACCAACGTCACCTCTGGCGTCACCGCGTCGAAGACCGCTTTGACCTCCATGCCGATCGGCATCTCGTCCAGCGTGCCGTGCTCCAGCCCGACGATGTTGGTTACAAGCCGGCAGCCCTCCTCGAGCTCGACCATGGCCACGTTGTAGGGGACGTCCGTCTCGAAACCCGGGAAGTAGACCTTGTGAAAGCGGCAATTGGCCCAGATACGGCCGCGGCCCGACAGGCGCTCCCAATGCACGCCCTCATGGCCGCATTTGCTGCACCAGGGCTCGAAATAGGTGTGGAACGTACCGCACGCGTCGCAGCGCGGCAGCATGAGATAGCCTGCCTTGGCCGCGTCCCAGAAGGGGCGGCTGTGATCGTCGATACGAGGCAGCGGTTTGGCGTAGGACATCAGTTGGCTTCCTTCGCATAGATGATCGATGTGCTGAGCGGGCCGCCTTGGAGGTATTGAGCGTTCCGGGCACCGGGCACCTGGCGCTCTCCAAGCACGCCGCGAACCTGCCTGACGGCTTCGACGTTCAACGACCAGCCCTGCATGTAGCTTTCAGAGAGATGGCCACCGTTGGTATTGGCGGGGTAACGTTCGCCGAGCCTCAATACCCCGCTTTGGACATATTCCCCGCCCTGGCCACGCTCGCAGTAGCCGAACCCTTCGAGGGTGAAGATCACGGTCGGCGTGAAATTGTCGTAGATCATCAGCGCATCGACGTCGTCGCGGGACAATTCGGCCATTGCGTGCACACGGCCGCTGACCTGCTGCATCGTTTCGTAGCCGAAATCGTCTGGCAGTTCGCCTTTCGCCAGCCGCGAAAGCTGAGCGATGCCGCGGAGGTAGACGGGCTTCTGCCGCATGTCTCGGGCCCGCTCTCCGCTGGTCAGGATCATCGCGACGCCACCATCATTGATCAGGCAATAATCGAGGCGGCGCAGGGGCTCGCAGATGAAGGGAGCCGCCATGTAGTCGTCCAACGACAGCGGCTTCGTCATCACGGCCTTGGGATTGAGCGCGGCGTGACGTCGAAAGGTCATCGATATCTCGGCAAGCTGCTCGTCGGTCGTGCCATAGAGCGCCGCATGCCTCTGAAACGCCATCGCATGGATCGCGCCCGGCGAGGTCATTCCATACGGAAACCAGAGCTGCTCCGCGCCGGTACCGTACTTGTCGCCTTTGCCGCCGTAGCGTGCGCCAGCGGTGCTTCCATCATTGCCGTAGACGACGGCCACGGTCTCCACCATGCCGGACAGGATCGCTTGCACCGCGATCTGCATGGAGCCCCCGAGCATGCGCCCCGCTCCTGGATTGGCCGTCAGCAGACGCGGGGCCATGTTCGTGATCTGGACGAATTTCTGGTAGTCGGTCAGGCGATGGACCACCAGCCCATCTATATCGGCAAGCGTCACACCGGCATCCGCCGCCGCCTCGCGCAATGCCCAGATGCCGAGTGAAGTCGCGTCGTGGTCCGGCAACTTGCCGAAGTCGGTCATCCCGACCCCAACGACGGCGACGCTGTCTTTGCGTTTTGATGTCAGGGACATTTTCTCAACTCATCTGCGGAACTGGGATTGCGGAAGAGGCCAGACGCGGTGCGCGCAGCCGGCGCCAAGCCAAGGAGATCAACGCCAACGATGCGAGCGCGGCGGCGATGATGGCGACCTGAAGCAGGGCGAGCGCCGTGGCACGCGAATAGTCGCCGTCGAACATGTAGTTGAAAATGACCACCGGCAGGACGCTGGATGCACTGGTATAGAGCAGCGCCGACGCCGTCAGTTCATTGAAGACCTGCGTGCCGCCGATCGTCATTGCCGAGCGCAGCGTGCCGGCGAGCAGCGGCAACCGTATCTCGCGCGTTATCGTCGTCTCCGAGGCCCCGCAGACGCGGGCCGCCTCATCCAGTTCCTTGCCGAGCTGAAGCAGTCCAGTCTCGAACAGGCGGACGAGCACCGGAAGGAACCGCGCCAGCATGACCAGGATGATCACATAGATTGTCGCGTAGAGGGGCGTACGGATGTAGAGCCAGATCAGTCCGACACCGACAAGGACGCCAGGAACGGCGATCGGGATGCTGGCGACAAGCCAGGTCAGCGTCGATACCCTGTCCTTGTAACGCACGCGGCCGAGCGCGATCAGAAAGGCCAGCGTGAGCAGCAGCACGGTCGAAACCGCGGTCACGATGAGACTGTTGCGCAGCGATACCAGCGCCAGCCGATCCGAGAAGGTCATCTGTATGTTCGACAGCGTGAAATCCGAGAGATTGAAGGTCCCGGAGAAGTAAGGGAGCATGGCGCGTACGGCGATCGCCGCGACAGGCAGAACGCAGCTGAGCAGGATGAAGAGGCTCACGATCAGGAAACCGATCGTCCTTTTCGCCGAGAAGCCCTCCACTTCGCCCAGACGGGGCGATTTCGGTCCAACGGTGATAAACCTCTCCTGGAGCTTGACCGAACGCCCGTAGAGCAACATCCCGACGATCGTCACCAGCAGCAGTATCAACCCGATGGCGGATGCCTCGGAGCGGTCGATCGGCCAGTGAGCAGTCTTGGCATAGATCAGATACGACAGGACTTCGTGGCCATAAGGCACCAGCAGCAGCCCGGGGATGGAGAACATCTCGGCCGCCAGGATGAAGATGATGATCACCGCCGACAGCAACGAGGGCCAAAGCAGGGGGAAGACGATGTGTCTCAGCGTCGCCAGCGTGCCGGCACCACTGATAGCGGCAGCCTCCTCCAGCTCCGGATTGAGCCGGTCCATGGAGTGCCGCAATAGCGCATAGGCATAGGGCACGAAGAAGAGCGCCATTATGAAAACGGCGCCGCCGTAGCTGATGATGTTGATCTCCGGCAGGCCGACGCTGCGGAGCACGGCATTCAGCATGCCCGCATTCGGTTGGCCGAGTGTGATCCAGCCTACGGCGCCGATGAACGGTGAGATAAAGATCGGCGCCATGATGCCGATCTCCAGCACCTGTCCACCAGGCAGCCGCATCCGGGACATGATCCAGGCGATCATCGTGCCGAGAACCGTCGCAGCGATTCCGACATAGGCGCCCAGTTCGAGCGTGGAAATCAGCGCGCGAGTATATGAACCGCTGAGAAACACCCGCTCCAGATAAACCGTGGAAAAGCCGCCATCGGGAGTCCGGACTGAGCCAAAGAGAAGCGCGGCGACAGGCATGCCGGCCAGCCAGACCACCACAATCAGCAGCAGCCAACGAGCCGAACCATTCGATGCAGAGGTGTGTGACTTCATGATTGCCGCCGCTTCCGACCGTCAGTTCGCGGACTTCATGATCTTGGTCCAGGTCTGCTGGTACGCAGTGCCGTTCGCGACCCAGCTCTCGATGTTCGGATTCCAGACCTCCTCGGGAAACTTGAACCAGCTTTCGCCCTTGAGCTTCGAAACGATCGCGCGCCCGTCCTCGACATTCTTCAGCGCCGGCAGGCTATTGTAAGCAGGGCCCTGCATTGCGGCTGCGCCATCGCGGCCGACGCTCCACGCGTAGAACAGCCGGGCTGCATTCGGATGTGGCGCATTGGCGAGCACGCCCCAGCCATTGGTGCCATATTCGACAGTCGGCTTCGGATAGACGAAACGAATCGGCGCGCCACGTTCAAATTCGCTGAACGCAATGCTCTCCCATTGTGCGCCCCATGAGATGGGCTTCTGTCCGGAGATCACGGCGTCGCGCGCCTGGGCTGTGTTGACGAAGATCGTCGGATTCTGCTGCTTCAGCTTCCGCAGAAAGTCCTCGCCCAGCGACGGCGTTTCCATGATGTAGAGCAGCGGCGCGAGCGTCACTCCGAAGGTCGGCTCGACCAGGCTGATCTTGTCGCGAAATGCCGGATCGAGGATACCTTCCCAGCTTTGGAGTTTGGACGCCTCCTCCTCCGTCACGTAATTGGGATTGTACATGATGAGGGAGCGATTCCGGTCCGGATAGTAGAGGTCGGGCGCCATGACGAGCGCGCTCGGCAGAAACTGGTCCACCTCTTGCGGCTGCACGGGGACTAGCAGCTTCTCCTTGACGACCATGGCATTGGCGCCTGTATCGGTGCCCTGGAACACGTCGATCCTGTGCACCCCGGCAGCGCTCTCCTCGAGCAGCATCTGAACGCCGGCCGAGCCTGCCTTGCGCTCGAGATTAACCGTGATGTTCGGATATGCTTTGTTGAAATCCTCGACGAAGGCCTGCATCGCGTTGAGCGGCGAACTGTAGAGAAGGGTCAGTTCGCCTTCCTGCTCGGCCGCGCTCACAAGTTCAGGCGTGATGGTGAGCTTCTCCTGCGCCTGGACCGGCGCAGTGAGGGTCATCGCGACGAACGCGGTGACAGCTAGTACGGATTTCATCATAACGGCCTCCCGATGTTGTTGTCGTTCGAACTAGTTGATCCGGCGCGAGCGCCCTTCCCAGAGCGGATCGCTCATTCTTCGCCGGTCTGGCTTGCCATTAGCATTCAGAGGGATCTCAGCGACGACGCAAATATCCTTTGGAACCTTGTAGCCGGCGAGCAGGCCGCGGCAGTGCAGGCGCAGCGCCTCTGGATCGAAGCTTTGGGGATCGCGCGGGACGACGAAGGCGACCACTCGTTCCCCCCAACGGTCGTCCGGGGCCGAGACGACGACCGATCCGCGAACCGCCGAGGAGGCATCGATCGCTCGTTCGACCTCCGCGGGATAGACGTTGAAGCCGCCCGAGATGATCACGTCGTTCAGCCTGTCCCTCAGGAAGACGTAGCCGTCGCGGATTTCCGCCAGGTCTCCCGTGGCGACCCAAGGCGTGTCGATCGGATGCCGGCCGGTTTCGGTCAACCTGGCATGCGGCAGCCAAGGTGCATTCACCTCGATCTCGCCCACCCCATCTGCATTGGCCCGCGCGAGGCGGATCTGGGCCGCAAGGAATGGCCGCCCCGCGCTGTGGCGGGCGGCAGGATCGCGATGTCCGGCACCATCGAGATAAGTGATCGAGCCGCCCTCATGGGATCCGTAGCCGTGGACCAGCTCCGTTTCGGGCATGAGGTCGAGCAACTCGTCCACGAGCGACGCTCTGATGGGTGATCCTCCGTAGACAAGCTGATGAAGTCCGGCTTGGCGCAGGGCCTCGCGCGATTTCGGAGCCTCCATCATCATGCCGAGCATTGTCGGCACCATCTGGGAGCAGGAAATCCTCTCCTGGCTCAGAATGGTAGCGACGACATCGACGTCGAACTTGTCCACCAGCAGCAAGGTGCCGCAGCGCAGGAAAGTCGGTAGGACGAACAACCCCGCCTGATGCGAGAGCGGACCGAGAACCAACGTCGTCGATTGCGGGACGATCCTGATCTCCTCCGACAGGATAGACAGAGCTCGCAGAAGCCAGGCGCGATGCGTGACGATCACGCCCTTGGGCATACCCGTCGAACCTGATGTGAATCGGATGAGGGCGTCGCCTCGTTCGTGACCTGGCTGGGCTGAGAAACGGGACGACGACGATGCAATGATCTCGGCGAGACTGTCGCTCAGGGGCGCACCTCCGTCGCTCAGCACAAAGCGCATGTCCTTCAGCGCGGCATCCTCTCGGAACATCCGCGCTTTTTCCGCCGTCGTGACCACCACGTGCGCACCGCTCAGCTTGAACTGGCGCGCGGCTTCGGTCGCGGAAAGGCGAAAATTGACATAGGCGGCGACACCTCCCGCCCTGAAAGCGGCGAACTTGGCGATCAGGAACTCGGGTGAGTTCGGCAGGTGGACGGCGATCGTGGCGCCGGGAGCGAGGTCGGCGGAGGCATTCAGCCAACGGGCGAGCGACGACACCGCCCCATCGAGCTGCGCATAAGTCAGCGCGCGTCCGCTCCCCCATTCCCGTACTGCGGGGACCTCGGGGCACGTGCTGGCGGCGCGAGCAAGAACCGCGTCGATGGATGGCGTGAGCGGCCTCTCGGCAGCAGCAATCACGCGCGAATTGTCTTCAAGCTGGCTGGCCTGAACTGTCATGGCGCCCTCAGATGACGATGCAATGTTCTGGCGGCAAATGAATGCGCACCTTTTCGCCGCTTTTTGCCCGACATGCCGTTGCGGTTGTCTCGGCGGTGATGCCGTCGCCGCTCTCCAGGTCGACCTGATAGCGCATCCGATCGCCCAAATAGCTGGCGGTGCGGACCGTTCCGGGCAGCACGTTCTGGCCATGGCCGTCAGTCGCGAAGCCTATCCGATGCGGCCGCACCACAAGCGTGGGCGAGGACGTGGCTGGCTCGATGCTTGCGACGAGCAGTTCCTGGCTGCCCAGCCTGACGCTTTTCTTCGCCGAATCGACGATATCGACGGCCATGGTATTTGCCGCACCGATGAAGTCCGCGACAAAGCGGCTCGTCGGCCGCTCGTAGAGATCTTCCGGCGTGCCGCTCTGCTTCAACTTGCCGTCGCTCATAATGTAGACGCGATCGGATAGGACCATGGCTTCGGACTGGTCATGCGTGACGTAGATCGACGTCGTGCCGATGCTCTTGTGGAGTTCGGAAAGGAGATCCCGCATCGAATCCCGCAGCTGCGCATCAAGATTCGAAAGCGGCTCATCGAACAGAATCACCTCGGGTTCAGCCACCAGCGCTCTGGCGAGAGAGACGCGTTGCTGCTGACCACCAGACAGCTGGGACGGGTAACGCTCGCCGTAGTCACCAAGGCCTACCCGCTTCAGCATTCGAGCTGCTTTCTGGAGCTGGTCCGACCGCGACAGGCCACGCATCTTCAGAGGAAAGGCAACATTCTCGGTGACAGTCTTGTGCGGCCAGACCGCATAGCTCTGAAACACCATGCCCAGTTTGCGCTTATGGGTGGGGATGAAAGTCCGGCCGTCGCTGACGATCTGGCCTCCGATGGAAATGATCCCTTCCGTCGGCTTCTCGAGCCCCGCCACCATGCGCATGGTCGTCGTCTTCCCCGATCCGCTAGGGCCGAGCAGCGTCACAAACTCTCCCGGCGAGATGGAAAGGCTGAGATCTGACACGGCTCTCACCCCGCCATAGCTCTTGGTTACGACTTCGAGCCGGATGCTGCTCATGTGCGAGCTTTCATCTCAGTCTGGCTGCAAGAGGCTATCATCGCCGGTTCCTCCATCCCGTCATTGCGTGCATTGGTATACAATTGCACACGAGTGTCAAGTCGGCTATCGTGTGATAAATGACAGGCGTCCATTTCGTTGGGGCTGGACAGGGCGAGACAAAAGAATCGGCTATCGGTCAGATAAATCCGAACAACCACGCGGGAACAGGAATCCAGGCTTTGACGACGAAGGCGGCCTTGCAACCATGGATCGATGATGAAGACGAACGACTGAGCGAGGAGGTGTCGCGCGCCGAATTCGCATACCGCACGCTTCTGGAGGCGATCAGCAACGGCGAGTTGCGCCCGGGACAGCGCATGCGGGAGAATGAGCTGGCCAAGATGCTGAATATCAGCCGCACGCCGATTCGTGAGGCGATGCGACGGCTGTCGAGCGAAGGCCTCGTTGTCATCGCGCCATCGCGCGGCATGATGGTGGCGCAGCTCGACAAGTTGCAGGTGCGTGAGCTGTACTCGATCCGGGCGACGCTTGAAGGCGCCGCCGCCCGGCTGGCGGCCCAGCATGCTTCAGCCGGTGAGATCGCTGTGATGAAGGAGATCCTGGACGCTTCCGAAGCGGAAGACGTGCCACACTCCTACGCAAGGCTCAATCGCCTGTTCCACCAGTCGATACACGAAAGCGCTCACAACAGGTATCTGACGAAATCCCTATCCCAGCTCGGGACGCACCTAGCTCTGCTCCCAGGGACGACGTTCGAAGCTCCTGGCAGGCCAGCGGAGGCGTTGAGGGAACATCGCTCGATCCTCAATGCCATCGAGAATCGTGACCCTGACGCAGCGGAGGCAGCAGCACGCCAACATATCGAAAAGGCGGGCCTCACCCGCATGAGAATGATGTTCTCGGCGCCATAGCGTTAACGTAGCGCGACAGAGCGCGACCGCATCCCACGAGAAAACCGGCGTGGATCGAATGATGGCTGCTGTGGCTGCCGTTCGGCCACTTCGCTCTGCACCGTTGAGTGGGCTGCCGACACGGAATGGAATGGATCCTCGGATCACCTCGCTGCGCTCGGGTCCGAGGATGACGAGGTGGGGGCGTTGCCCGCAAACCGGCAACGTTGCCGATTGGCGAGGCCATTACTGGAGTCGTCATCCTCGGGCCGGCGCCGAGCGAAGCGATGGCGACGTGACCCGAGGATCCATTCCATGACGTGTGGGCAACCCACCCAACGGGGCAGGACGAAGGGGCCGAACCCGTACCAGCACCGCCCCTCTTCGAGCTTTCCATGCATTGCGCGCATTTCATCATCCAAGGCGTCCCCCAAGATGGGTGAATATCGCAGCCTCGAGGCTGCGATCCGCGCGATCCGGTGACCGTGGCCGCTGCCCGACAACCGGCGTGCGGACGTTGGACCGCCGATTCACGGTTTGGGCTGACGTCAGCTCAAAATTCGATGTCCTCAGGGCGAGTATTGCACGACGAGTCAGTATCTGTGCCTAATGGCTGAAACGAGCATAGCCGATGACAGGCAGCATCCGACCCACCCGAGAATCCCATCGACATGGAAGACCGTGGCTCACTGCGAGCTGCCGAGTGCAACCTGACCGATAGTGCCATGGTTCGCCGATACTACAGCCTCCCCTCGCTCAATGCGCTCGCAGCTTTCGAGGCAGCCGCGCGACACCTGAGCCTCACCAAAGCCGCCGAGGAGTTGAACGTCACGCCCGGCGCTGTGTCCAAGCAGGTAAAGATGCTGGAAGAAGAACTCGGTGGGCCGCTCTTCGTCAGGCGGCACCGGGCGCTCGAACTCACCCGCGAGGGCGAAACGGTGGCGGTCGCCTTGCGCGAGGGATTCGAGCGGATGGCGACAACGTTCAAGCAGGTCCGGATGGGGGGCGCGCTGAACGTCACCATCGGCAGTACCATGGCGCTTGCGCAGCTATGGCTTATGCCGAGGCTCAGCGTGTTCTGGAACAGCCATCAGGACATCGTCATAGATCACCTGATCTCCGACCATCCTCATGGCCTCGACCGCCCGGATGTCGATCTTCGGATTCGGTATGGTGACGGCGAGTGGCCGGGCGAGATCGCAGCCAAGCTGTACGACGACCGGATCCTTCCGGTAGCAAGCCCCGATTTCATTCGCGAGCACCCTGTTCGCTCACTGGACGATTTGGCCGAGCTGCAGCTCCTTTCGGTCGAAGGTGTCGATTGGACCTGGACCACCTGGGCGAGTTTTTTTCGGGAGGCGGGCGCGTCGCCCCGGCGCTTGAACGTCAGACGTTTCAATAGTTACGTCATAGCGCTGCAAGCGGCGAGGAGCGGTCAGGGCGTCGCATTGGGGTGGGCGAGCCTCGTCGGGCCGCTGATCCGGTCCGGCGACTTGGAGCGGCTGACCGACGCGGAGATCGTCGCACCTCAGTCCTTTTTCGTGACTTGGAGCGCACACCGCCCGTTGAGTCGGCAGGCAGAAATCCTGAAGGACTGGTTGCTGACCGTCGATTGAGCTCAGCTCAATCGACACGGGCTGCTTATTCGCTTGAACCTGTCGTTGGGGAACGTTCATTTTTCGGCAGGCCAGTGCTGGAGGATGAGCATGTCGCAGGCGAGTACGGCAGCGGGTCAGGGCGTCGGTGGCCGCCGCGGAGGGGGACGCTTGGGGCGCAAGGCGCTGCGGAGTGCCCCCATCGTCGCCTTTCCGACGCTGGTTCGAAAGATTCCGGTTTATCAGATGGTCCCGGATGAAGCCGTGGAATTGATCCATCAGGAATCGCTGAACATTCTCGAAGAGGTGGGATGCGAGTTCCGCGACGACGAAGCGATCGCGATCTGGAAGGCCGCCGGAGCCGATATCACCGGCACACGGGTCCGTATCGACGGCGCCTTGCTGATGGAACTCGTTTCGAAGGTCCCATCCGAGTTTACGCTCACCGCTCGAAACCCGGAGCGCACGGTCCGCGTCGGCGGGACTCACTCTGTTTTCGTCCCGATGTATGGCGCGCCCTATGTGCGCGATCTCGACAATAACCGTCGATACGGGACACTCACCGACCTCCATAATTTCCATAAGCTCGCCTACATGGCTCCGGCACTGCATTCGTCGAGTTCGATCATCTGTGAGCCGATGGACATTCCGGTGCCGAAGCGTCATCTCCATATTGTTCATTCGGCCTTGAAGCATTCCGACAAGCCCTTCATGGGAATCGTGACGTCCAAGGACCGTGCGGAAGACACGATGGAGATGGCCAGCATCGTCTTCGGCAAGGATTTCGTGAAGGACAATCCCGTCCTCGTCTCTATCACCAACTGCAATTCGCCTCTGGTCTGGGACGCCACCATGCTCGATGCGATGAAAGTGTACGCGCGCCACAACCAGCCGCTGATCCTCGCGCCTTTCGCATTGTGCGGCGCGTCGACGTCGGCTTCGGCCGTGGGTGCGGTGGCGCAGGTCAATGCGGAGGCGCTGGCCGGCGTGGCATTCACCCAGCTCGTGCGGCCGGGCTCGCCGCAGATCTATGGGCAGTTCATGGTCACGGTCGATATGAAAACCGGCGCTCCCATGGGCGGCACCCCGGAAGCCGCTCAGATGATGTATCTGATGGGGGCCTTGGCGCGAAAATACCAGCTGCCATGGCGCACGTCCGGTTTCCACGTCGGGTCGAAACTGAACGACGCCCAGGCGGGCTACGAGGCCAACATGCTGATGCATGCCGCAATCCTGGCGGGCGCCAACTACATCTGGCACTCGGCCGGATGGCTCGAGGCCGGCTTGACCTGCGGTTACTCGAAGTTCGCGACCGATTGCGAGCAGTTGGTCGGCTGGTACAAATATGCCGGCGGACTTTCCTTCGACGATTTCAAGGACGCCATGGCGGCGATCCGCGAGGTCGGCCCCGCCGGCCACTTCCTCGGCACCCAGCACACGCTCGACCACTTCGAGTCGGCCTTCTTCATGCCGAGCCTGATGGATTTCAATTCCTTTGAACAATGGAATGCCGAAGGCGCGAAAGACCACGACATGCGCGGTCGCGAGAAAGCACGCGCCATGCTCGGCGATTACGAAGAACCAAAACTGGACGAGGGCATTGCCGAGGGTCTCGGCGACTTCGTCGCGCGGCGCGAGGAGCGGTTGCCGGATACGGTGAATTGAGCAGCGGCCGACCGATGATGGACAAGGGTTCACAAACACTCGAGCGGGTTGGCAAGGGGGAGCGATCATGACTGCCGCCGCGAACGACCCGCTCCTTCAGCCTTTCCAGCTCAAGCACCTCGTGCTCAAGAACCGGGTCATGTCGACCAGCCACGAGCCGGCCTATTCGGAAGACGGGCTGCCGAAGGAACGCTACCGCCTCTACCACGCGGAAAAGGCAAGGGGTGGCATCGCCCTTACGATGACCGCCGGCTCGGCGATCGTCTCGCGAGACAGTCCGGCCGCATTCGGCAACCTGCACGTCTACCGCGACGAGATCGTGCCTTGGCTGCGCGAATTGGCGGACGCCTGCCACGAACATGATTGCAAGGTGATGATCCAGATCACCCATCTTGGCCGCCGCACCGGCTGGAACAAGGCCGATTGGCTGCCGGTCCTCGCACCGTCATCGGTGCGCGAGCCCGCCCATCGGGCCTTCCCCAAGACAGCGGAGGACTGGGACATCGATCGCATCGTGGCGGACTATGCCTCGGCTGCACAACGTTGCCAGGCGGCCGGCCTCGACGGCATCGAGTTCGAATCCTACGGACATCTGATGGACGGGTTCTGGTCGCCGCTGACCAACCTCCGCGACGACGAATTCGGCGGCTCGCTCGACAACCGCCTGCGTTTCACTTTCCGCGTCATCGATGCGGTCCGTGCGGCCGTCGGCAACGACTTCGTGGTGGGCATCCGCATGGTGGCCGACGAGGATGTCGAGAAGGGACTTTCGAAGGCCGAAGGCGTCGAGATCGCCCGGCGGCTCGCCGCATCCGGCAAGTTCGACTTCCTCAACATCATCCGCGGCATGATTCACACCGACGCAGCGCTGACCGGCGTCATCCCGATCACCGGCATGCGTTCGGCTCCGCATCTCGATTTCGCCGGAGATGTGCGCGCGGCGGCGAAAATCCCGGTCTTTCATGCCGCGCGCATTGCCGATGTCGCCACCGCGCGCCATGCCATCGCAGAGGGAAAGCTGGACATGGTCGGCATGACCCGGCCGCACATCGCCGACCCGCATATCGTTGCGAAGGTAACCCGAGGCGAGGAACACCGCATCCGCCCCTGCGTCGGAGCAACCTACTGCCTCGACCGCATTTACGAGGGCGGCGAGGCGCTCTGCATCCACAATGCGGCTACCGGCCGCGAGGCGACGATCCCGCATGTCGTGACGCGCACAGACGGGCCGTTGAAGAAGGTCGTGGTGGTGGGCGCCGGCCCGGCCGGGCTCGAGGCGGCACGCGTCGCCGCCGAGCGCGGCCATTCGGTCACGGCATTGGAGGCGTCCGGACAGGCCGGAGGGCAGATCCGGCTGGCGGTGCAGAACCCGCGCCGGCGCGAACTGATCGGAATCGTAGACTGGCGGTTGGCCGAGCTTGACAGGCTCGGCGTGGAGATACGGTACGATATCTGGGCCGAAGCATCGGATGTCGAAGCGCTGTCGCCGGATGTCGTGGTGATCGCGACGGGCGGACTGCCGCAGAATCCTCCGCTCGAAGCCGGCGACGATCTCGTCGTGTCGAGCTGGGACATTCTTTCGGGTGCCGTCAAGCCGGCAGAGAACGTGCTGCTCTATGACGACAATGGCGGACACCAGGCCATGGGTGCGGCGGAGCTCATCGCCAATGCCGGCGCGAGGCTGGAGTTGGTTTCGCCCGAGCGGTTCTTTGCCCCGGAAATGGGCGGCATGAACCACGCGCCCTACATGCGGGCGTTCCACGAGAAAGGCGTGCGCGTCACCATCAACACGCGCGTGAGTGCCGTGCGTCGGCAAGGCAATTCGCTCGTCGCGACACTAAGCTCGGATTTTGCCAAGGGGTGGCGCGACGAGCGCCGCATCGACCAGGTGGTGGTCGAGCACGGCACCGCACCGCTCGAGGACCTGTATCTCGCCCTGAGGCCCGCCTCGATGAATCTCGGTGCCGTCGACTACGAAGCGCTCGTGAATGGCGGCGAGGTGTTTCCGCGCAAGCAGACGGGCGGCTACACGCTTTTCCGCATCGGGGATGCCGTCGCCTCGCGCAACATCCACGCCGCGATCTACGATGGGATCCGCTACGCGATGAGGTTGTAGGAAGCGATCGAGCCCGGACATCGGACATCGATAAGAACAACGCAGCGATAACAGGGAGGTGTAAATGCGTTTCTTCAGAAGCAATGGTGACCGGGTACCGGGCGCGATCGAAAAGATGGCCGCGGGAGCTAGGGCTGGGCACGTGGACAGGCGCGAATTCCTTGCCATCGCCAGTGCCATGGGCGCCTCGACGGCGCTGGCCTACAGCATGATCGGACTTGCGGCTCCATCGAAAGCCTTGGCGCAAGAGGGCAAAAAGGGAGGCACTTTGAGGGTGGCCATGGCCGTGAAGGGCCAAAAGGACCCTCGCACCTACGACTGGGTGGAACTTGCCAATATTTCGCGCACCTGGCTCGAGCCGCTGGTCAGCTACACGCGCGAGTTCACCTTCGAGCCGGTGCTGCTGGAAAGCTGGGAAGTCAACGACGATGCGACGGAATATGTACTTCACGTGCGCAAGGACGTCAGGTGGACCAACGGCGACGCCTTCACCGCGGAGGACGTGGCTTTCAATCTGAACCGTTGGTGCGAAAAGGACGTTCCGGGAAATTCGATGGCTGCCCGCGTCGGAGCCCTGATCGACGAGCAGACCGGGAAGGCCAAGGACGGGGCTATCACCAAGGTCGATGATCATACGGTCAAGCTCAAGCTGAACGAGCCGGACATCTCTCTCATCCCGAATTTCACCGATTATCCCGCGCTGATCGTTCATCGCAGCTTCACCGGCGACGATCCGATCGGCAAGCCGATCGGGACGGGCGCGTTCGAGCTGGTCTCCTACGATGTCGGCTCGAAGGCGGTCGTCAAACGGCGTGAGAACGGCAAGTGGTGGGCTGGCGAGGCTCTGCTCGATTCCGTCGAATTCATCGACTACGGGACGGATTTCTCGGCGACCGTCAACGCCTTCGAATCCGAAGAGATCGACATCAACTTCGAGACCCCGGCCGATTTCATCGACATACTCGACGATCTGGGCCTCACCAAATCCGAGGTGGCGACGGCAACGACCCTCGTGGCGCGCACCAACGTCACGCACAAGCCCTATGACGACAAGCGGGTGCGCAACGCCTTGCAGATGGCGGTCGACAACAATGTGGTGCTGCAGCTCGGCTATAACGGACGCGGCGACGTGGGCGAGAACCACCATGTCAGCCCGATTCATCCGGAATACTACCCGCTACCCAAGAAGACGCGGGACATGGCCGGCGCCAAGAAGCTCATGGAGGAGGCCGGCCAGGCCGATTTCGAGCACGAGCTGATCACGATCGAAGACGATTGGCAGAAGAGCACCGGCGATGCCATTGCCGCACAATTGCGCGAAGCCGGCATCAAGGTGAAACGGACGGTGCTGCCGGGATCGACCTTCTGGAACGACTGGACGAAGTATCCTTATTCCATGACCATCTGGTACATGCGTCCTCTCGGCGTCCAAATCCTGGCGCTGGGTTACCGCACCGGCGAGGCGTGGAACGAGAGCGCCTTTTCCGACCCGGCGTTCGACGCCAAGCTGAAGGAGGCGCTGTCGATCATCGACCCGGACAAGCGGCGGGAAGTCATGAAGGATCTCGAGACGATTCTGCAGGATTCCGGTGTCATCATCCAGCCGTTCTGGCAGAAGCTGTTCAGCCACACCAACGCCAAGGTGAAAAACTACGGCGTTCACCAGACCTTTCAGATGGATCTCCAGAAAGTATGGCTGGAAGAGGCCTGATGCCGTCGCGACGCATAGCGCTCGGCACGTCCAGCGGACGTGCCGATTTCGCTTCACTGGATGAGAAACCCGCCGCGCTGTCCATGCCAAGCTCCTGTCGGCCCATGCCCCCGACGTCGCCTATGACGAGATCGTCACCGTCTCCAACGACGACGCGCTAGAAGGACGCCTCACTCGGAATCTACACCTCGGATTTCGTCCGACCTATCGGGCGAGCACGCTTATGAGGCCTTGGCGGGTTTGGCGGCGCGACTTCCGATCGTTCGGGCGGGTACACCTGCCACGATCGCCATGGGCGGAACGTCCTTGGTGACAACCGAGCCTGCTGCAATAACGGCCCCCCGCCCGATTGCGACACCGTCCAGTACCCGACACCCGGCTCCGAACCACACGTCATCGCCGATGCGGATGCCTTTGGTGGTCAAACCCTGTCGGGCGATCGGCTTGTCGGGATCTTCGAAGATATGGTTCGCGGGCACGAACACGCAATGCGTGGCGATCCTCACATAGTTGCCGATATGCAGGCCGCCATGGCCATAGAGGACACAAAAGGGATTGACCGAGCAATTTTCCCCGAGGACAATTTCGCCGCCATAGGCCAGCAACATGGTATGAGCACTGAGAGCGGTACCGCTCCCGATCGCGACCCGTCCGCCTTGACCCGTCTCGATAATCGCCTTCCAGTCAACGCGGGCTTTGTCGTGAACCTCGATGATACCTGGCTCCTTGCGCCACGAACGGTACTGGACGATTCGGCGCATGCGTCGAAGCAGATCACCCAAACCCGTCACGCTCCGGATGCCCGCTCAGTCGCAACAAATTTGTAGTTATTTGAGGCAACAATAAAATTCTCCTCCAGAAGATTCTCGATTGAACTAAATTCCGCAGCCTCTTCCGAGTACAACTTCAGATCAGGCTGGATTTCCAATACTTTTAAATACTTTTTATACTCTCGCGAATTTGCTGAGTAACTTTCCTCTTTCACCACATTTTTCACCAAACTCAAAAAGTCTCCAACATATTTATAATGTAGTAGAACGGCCGACACATCTGCAACGCGGGCGCCGCTGACATGGTGCGCGTGAAGGTAGGAGACACCCGCGGACGGAAGCAGGAGGGGGTGCTTCGTCAGGAGGACCCTCGCGTCGAAAGCCGAGCCCCGAATCCCGCCATACATCACGTCGATCGCGACTGCCGGCGCGACGTTGCTGTTTCCGTAAAAGGAGGAATATGGCTCACGTTCGAGATGGTGAAGGCTGTAGAAGCGATGCTCTTGCCGCCATCCTTCAACCGACGACTCAGCGATAACGCCCTGTGGAAACAGATCGAGCAATTGCGCGACAACGGCGGTGAAGCCTTCACCGTTCAGATAGCGCAGAAAGGCTCGGAGATTGACATTCTCGCGGAAAGGGTAGTCGAAAAGCTCGTCGATGTCGACGCACAGAACCCAGTTGCTCCGGCCGAACGTCTCCACGAGCCAACGCTTCATGATGTCTTTGTAGATTTTGTACGGCGCGGCCGTCCGGATTACCGTAACGTCGTCGTGAACCCTCGCCAGATCCCCGGTTCCGTCGGTCGAGCCATTATCCAGGAAGGCTATGTGCTTGGCCCCGAGTTCGCGGTAGTGCCGTAGGAATTCGGTCAGGTACGGGGCGCCGTTGCGGACCAGGCACACCACCACGAGATCCTCACGCGAGGCCGCAATGGTGCGCCGGCCACTGACCCAATCAAGAGTGAAGGGAAAGGTCCTGGCTCGTATCCGGTGGCGCAGATTCTGGGCATGGTAGCGGACCTTGCAAAAGGCGCGCATGATGACCGGCTGCCGGCTGCCGGAAGAAACCCTCGACGTACCCGGTATACTCATCGATCCCGGCCCCTCAAGCCAATGAAAGATATTTCTCCCCCAGCATCTTGACGTTGCGCCGCCCCTGCGTCACCTCCACGAACTTATCCGAACAGCCATGCACGATGCGGTCATGCAGCTCGATGCAGATCGCCTCTGTTTTTGCAATCCAGCCGGTATCGGTACTGAAGAGCGCGCGCTCGCCGCCTTCTATGTCAAGCTTCAGGACGCCAATTCCGCTCGCCCCGAACTGCGCCATCAGCATCCCAATCGTGACGCACTCGACTTGCTCCATCGCCTCGCTCGCCGGGTTGTCCTCTGGACGAGACACGATCGTGAAGCCCCATTGGCCCGTTCCGCGGTTGTTTAGCGTTGTCACGCCAGGTTCGGGCGCCAGAGCCTTGTTCATCGGAACGATGTTCTTGTAGTTGGACACATTCTGCTTCAGCAGGGCAAAATTCGCCTTGCTTGGCTCGAGCGTCACCACCGTGGCCTCAGGATAGGCCTCCGCGAGAACAATGGCCGCAGTGCCGATATATCCGCCCGCATCGATGATGAAGGGGTTCTTGATCGTCGGTATGGCCGCGAACAGCTCATCGAACTCCCCGCCCAAGCAGCTCAGCGCGACGCGAATATCAGGAGAGGCCGTGCGGATAAGCAGATCACGCCGTCCCGGCTTCACGCGGATGCGCAACTCCTGGCCAAGCGATGTGAGTGCAAGCCAGCGCATGCCGTCATACCGCCGCCCGGCCCGACTGAGCTGTCTTGCAAGATCGATGTTGCGGCGCATGGCCATGAGGTTGGTCCTTCTCAGGTTCCCTGTCGCTCGCGCAGCCGCTTCCAGCGGCCCGCGAGAAGTCTCACTAGGTTGCGTCCGATATCGATGGCTTCGCTCTCCGGACCCTCCGGCCGTCCCGCGATCTGCCAGCAGGCCAAGGTCGCCGAAATATAACTGACGAGGCCCACCGTAATCGTGGCGGCGAGTTGCAACGCGAGGCCGACTGTATCGCCTGCCGCAGGCTGATGGACACTCACGCAAGCGACGATCATCACGGCGGTTGCCAGGAAGCATCGAATATTGGCGCGCAATTGTGCCATGACACTTATGCCGACGAGCCGAGCCACCATCGACATGTCGATGGCCACTCCGATGAAGCCGGCAATCGCGCGACCGGCCAGCAGGCCGGCCAAGCCGCCGGCCGCCATCCCAATTAGGATCAACGGCATCCGGATAGCCAGCTTCAGAGAATTCCGCAGGAATAAACTTCTCGTTTCGCCCTTCGCCATGGCAAGCGGGAAGACGAGACTGCCGAGCGTGTCCAAAGCAAAGGTGAACGCCAAGAGTTGAATGATCGGGATGGCCCCAAGCCATGAGGGACCGAGCGCGAGCCGCACGAAGGGCTCTGCGACCAGGCCGAATCCGACGCTCGTCGGCAGGGCCACCGCCGTCACGACGCGTTGCACCCGTCGATAGGCGCGCCTGAGCCGTTCCGTGTCGGAACCGGCGAGGCTGAAGGCAGGAAAAAGAGTGGATGTCAGCGGCCGCACGAGTTCCTGCCCCGGCACGACTGCAAGGCGACCGCCAACGGTATAGAGGCCGAGGTCGTTCCGGCCCAGAAAAGTGCCTACGAGAAGGTAGTCGAAGCGGTAGTTCAGCGTATTGACGATCTGGCTGACCGAGACCCAGGCGGAGAAATGCCAAAGCTCCCTGAAGTGCTTCACCCGCAGCGCAGGGCGGAAAGGAAACATGATGTAGGAGAGGACGATGGAGACGGCCTGCCCTGCGAGAAGGCCGGCGATAAGGGCCCAGTAGCTCCGCAGAACCAGGGCCGAGCCGATCGAGACGCACACATTGACCAAAGCGGCGACGACCCCAAGAATCGCGTCCTGATGAAATTTGAGCTTCTTCTGAAACATGATCAGCTTGGGGTTTTGAATGCCCCCAAGTGCCGCGCTCACCCCGAGTGCCACTATGACGGCCCCCAGCCGCGGCTCTGAATACAGTTCCGCCAAGATGGGCGCCGCTGCAGCGAAGCCGGTCCCGATCAGCAAGCCCCGGCCCAGATTCAGGGTCCACGCCGTGTTGTAGTGGTCGCGAGAGGGATCCTTGATATGGATCAGGGCCTGCGACAGTGACAGCTCCGTGGACGCCTGGAGTACCGCCAGCATTGAGGTTGCAAGTGCCACGAGCCCGAAATCTGACGGCAGCAGCAGGCGCGCCAGAACAATGGTGCTTAGCGCGCTCAGAGCATTTGCTACAATCCTGGCCCCGCTGATCCACACACTGCCGCGGAGGATTTGGCCTCGAATATTTTGCACCTTAAGATTCCAGCGTCCAGTTCTCGGCGCTAATTCTCGAAGCGAGCCGCACCAGCTTGCATACAACTTGTCAATTCTGGCCGCAGCTAGGCAGCAATTTGCCCAACCGCATCGGGAACGTCAACCTGTTGCACTGCAACAAAACCTTGGTCGGCCGCGTCGCCCGGAATGCCGAGCATTTTCAGCGTCTAAGTCATGGGCTGGGACCGCGAGCCTTGGCGCAAGCTGGCAAGCCCGTCAGCCTTTCCTCTGCCGCCGAAATTTGAGGTTGGCATTCGCCCATTGATATCTGACAATGCCCTAAACCGCGCTGCAGAGGACAGCGCGGTTCTGTCTGATTCAGGGAGGAAATGTATGCTCAGACTCGGGACGAAGCTTGTCGCCGCCGGCGCGGTCGCACTCACAATCGGGCTTAGCACCGTAACGGCCAAGGCTCAGGAATTCATCAACGTTCTGACCGGCGGCACGTCCGGCGTCTATTACCCGCTCGGCGTCGCTCTTTCGGAAATCTATGGTCAGAGCATCGAGGGCGCCCGCACGCAAGTGCAGGCCACCAAGGCTTCGGTCGAAAACCTCAATCTCTTGCAGCAGGGCAAGGGCGAAATCGGCTTCACGCTCGGCGATTCCCTGAAGCTCGGCTGGGAAGGCGACACGGAGGCAGGCTTCCCCGGCAAGCTCGACAAGCTGCGCGGCATCGCGGCCATCTATCCGAACTACATCCAGATCGTCGCGTCCCAGGATTCCGGCGTGAAGTCGCTGGCCGACCTCAAGGGCAAGAGCCTTTCAGTGGGCGCTCCCGCATCGGGCACCGAGCTCAACGCCCGTGCGATCTTCGAGGCCGCCGGCATGAAATACGAGGATCTCGGCAAGGTCGAGTATCTGCCCTTTGCCGAATCCGTCGAGCTCATCAAAAATCGTCAGCTCGACGCCACCCTGCAATCGGCGGGCCTGGGCGTCGCCTCCATTCGTGACCTCGCCACCTCGGTTCCGATCAATGTGGTGGCCGTACCCGAAGAAATCGTCGCCAAGATCGGGGCGCCCTACATATCGGTCACCATCCCGGCCGGCACCTATGAAGGCCAGAGCGCAGATGTCGCGACCGCCGCGGTCGGCAACTTCCTGGTCTCGCATGAGGGCGTTTCGGAAGAAACGGCCTACAAGATGACGAAGGCGCTGTTCGAGAACCTGGACAAGCTCGCCGCCGCCCATGCCGCTGCCAAGGCGATCAAGGTCGAGAATGCGATGGAAGGCATGCCTGTTCCGCTGCATCCGGGTGCCGAGCGATACTACCGGGAAGTTGGCGTACTGAAATAGGGCGCAGCGCGGCGCTTGCCGGACCCCTCATCCGACCTCGCGAAGCCTGTCCTCGGGCTCCGCGAGGTCGGATGAGGGGTTCGCGAGCTCGACGGATAGACCGTCGTTTCTTCTGCACCAAGATACCAGCCTGTCAGGAAAAGCCCGGCTTATGACGACAAACGCCTTCCCGAGCGACCAGCCGTCGGAAATCCCCACCGAAGGACTGCCCGAAGGCTGGGGACGCGGCTTTGCCGGGCGCGCCGCCTTCGCGATCGCGGTGCTGTTCTCGGCCTTCCAGCTTTACACGGCCGCCTATGGCACGCTTCCCAGCCAGGTCGTGAGGGCCATGCATGTCGGCTTCCTCCTGCTGCTCGGCTTCGCGCTCATCGCCAATCTGAAGACGAGCTCCCGGGCGGCGAGGGTCATGCTCTGGAGCTTCGGCGTCCTCGGCTTCCTGACCGGCATCTACCACTGGGTGTTCTACGAAGCGCTGCTGCGCCGGACAGGCTTCCTCACTACCGCCGATCTGGTCGTGGGCGTGGTGCTCATCGCCCTGGTCTTCGAAGCGGCGCGACGCTTGATGGGTCCGGCGCTCGCGATCATCTCCGGTATCTTTCTGGCCTATTGCTTCTTCGGCCAATACCTGCCGCCCCCCTTCATCCATCGCGGATACGGATTCGACCAGATCATCGAGAACTTCGCCTACGGCACGGAAGGCATCTACGGCACGCCGATCTATGTCTCGGCGGCCTATATCTTCATCTTCGTCGTCTTCGCCGCCTTCCTGGAAAAGGCCGGCATGATCGCGCTGTTCAACGATTTCGCGTTGGGGTTCGTGGGATCCTGGCGCGGCGGGCCGGCGCAGGTCTGCGTACTCTCCTCGGCGCTGATGGGCACGATCTCCGGCTCGGGGGTCGCCAATGTCGTGGCAAGCGGCCAATTCACCATCCCGCTCATGAAACGTTTCGGCTTTCGCTCCGCCTTTGCCGGCGGCGTCGAGGCGACATCCTCCATGGGCGGCCAGATCATGCCGCCCGTCATGGGTGCCGTCGCCTTCATCATGGCCGAGACGCTGAACGTGCCTTATGCCGAAGTCGTGACGGCGGCAATCATTCCGGCACTGCTCTATTTCGGCGCCTGCTTCTGGCAGGTCCATCTCGAGGCGGGGAAAGCCGGTTTGGCAGGCATGGACAAGGCCAGCCTGCCAAATCCCTGGGCCGCCGTGCGCCAGCACTGGCCTTTGGTTCTGCCGCTCGCCGCCCTCGTCTATCTGCTGTTTGCCGGCTACACGCCGATCTTCGCCGGCACGATGGGGCTGGCGCTGACCGTCGTGCTCATCCTCGGCACGCCGCTCGCCGCACTTATCGGCCCCTTCGCCTTCCGCGTGGTGTTCTGGATCGCACTCGGCCTCGCGGCGGCGGCCTTCATGCGTTTTGGCGTCAACATCCTGGCGCTCGTTATCGGCGCCCTCGTCGTTGCGTGCCTGACCTTCAAGGGCGGGCGCGACACGCTCATCATTTGCCGGGATTCGCTGGCGGAGGGCGCCAAGAACGCGCTCCCGGTCGGCATTGCCTGCGCCATCGTCGGCATCGTCATCGGCACACTCACCCTCACCGGCATCGCCTCGACCTTCATCGGCTTCATCATTTCCATCGGCGAGAACAACCTGTTCCTGTCGCTGGTGCTGACGATGCTCACCTGCCTTGTGCTCGGCATGGGCATCCCGACGATCCCGAACTACATCATCACCTCGTCGCTCGCCGGGCCGGCCCTTCTCGAACTCGGCGTGCCGCTCATCGTCAGCCACATGTTCGTCTTCTACTTCGGCATCATGGCCGACCTGACGCCGCCGGTTGCATTAGCCGCATTTGCCGCGGCGCCCATGGCCAAGGAGTCCGGCTTGAAGATCGGCATCCAGGCGACGAAGCTCGCGATCGCCGGTTACGTGGTACCGTTCATGGCGGTCTATACGCCGGCGCTCATGTTGCAGGATGCCGGCCCCATGGCGGCCAGCTTCGGCTACCCCGTCGAGGTCGCCTATGTCGTGTTCAAGGCATGTCTCGGCATCGTACTGTGGGGAGCCGCAGTGACCGGCTTCCTGTTCGCCCGCATGGCGCTCTGGGAAAGGATCCTGGCGCTGGCCACCGGCCTGCTTCTCGTGCTTGCCCTGCCTCTCACCGACGAAGCCGGCTTCGCCCTGGCCGCAATCTGGATCGGCTGGCACTGGTGGCGATCACGGACGGCCGCCGCGCTATCGGCCTAGCGATGGCGCTCCACGTTGCCCCCCTCTGTCCTGCCGGACATCTCCCCCACAAGGGGGGAGATTCGCCTTCATTTCTGATTTTGCCAATCGCCGGCATAACAGGACGAGCGCCATCGCTGCTGACAGCCAATCTCCCCCCTTGTGGGGGAGATGTCCGGCAGGACAGAGGGGGGCAACGTGGAGCGCCTCGGCGGGATTCTTTTTCCTAATGACTCTCGGCCTCTGCATCCTTGCAGGCGGCAAAACCACGGTCCTTGCCGCCACGTTCTTCACGCTCTCCTGGACCCATTCGATCGAGAAGACGCGATGGGAGGAAGACTGGCGCGTCATGCCGGCGGGGCTGAATATCGTGGAGGCGCGCGTCAAGGGGTCCGGTGCCGGCATGGAGCCGCCCGAAGGATCCGTGCTGCGCGATGGCTGGTGGGCTTATGCGCCGAAGCTGCCGACGCAGCCGTCGGTGCTGCTGGCGTCGTCCGGAGCGACTGGCGGTGGGTGGAAACTCTGCGCCGGGGAGACCTGTCTCGACCTCGGCGCGCGGTCGGGCGAACCCGTTACGCTACGGGCCTGCCCGGCGGATCACTGAAAGGTCACGCGCTGCCCGAGCGCGCCGTTGCGGCGGCGTGCGCAGGCAGGGCCGGGGCCGCGCATATAGTGGCGCTCGGGCCGATAGGTCGGCGCGATGAATTCGCGGAATGCGGACGCGTAATATGCGAGGTGGTTCCAGATTGCCATTGCCTTTGTCCCTGTCCCTTCGGATGTCTGTCCGAATTTGGATGGATCGTAGCGGGCAGCCGTGAATAGTCGGTGAACGCAACGTTAATCTTTGCGGAAAAAGCCCACGAATCATGGCTGAAACGGGGATGTTTCGGGGCATTGTTGCGCCGGGACTATTGTAGTTTCGCTGCGTGGTATTTTCGCCACATGCGAAGCCGGTGCGCACGGGAATACCCCCGTCGGAAGAGGAATTCGCCGATCAAGATCCGGGAACCGTTCCACCCCTCAGATGTTGGGTCGCAGAAGCGCTCGCAAGGGGCGCCAATGCAAGAGGAAAGGAACACGCCATGGGCTTCTTCTCGAAGGACATCAAATCGCTCGATGACCTCTTCGTGCACACGCTGCGCGATATCTATTATGCTGAGAAGCAGATCGTGAAATCACTTCCCGACATGGTCGAAAAGGCGACGAACCCGATGCTCCGGGAAGGTTTCCAGAAGCATCTCGAGGAAAGCAAGGGGCACGTCGCAAGGGTCGAGCAGGTTTTTGAGATGCACGGCGAAACGGCGAAGACCGTGAACTGCCCGGCGATCGACGGCATCCTCGCCGAAGCGAACGAGGTGGCTGGCGAAGTCGACGACAAGCAGGTGCTCGATGCCGCGCTGATCGCCGCCGCGCAGGCAGTCGAGCACTATGAAATCACGCGCTACGGCACGCTGATCGAGTGGGCCAAGCAGCTTGGACGCGACGACTGCGCCGAGGTGCTCAAGCAGAATCTCGACGAGGAAAAGGCTACCGACAAGAAGCTGACAGAACTTGCCGAAAGCAAGGTCAACCTCCAGGCGGCCGAGTAGCTGACGATAGGAGACGAAGCGGCGAACGAGCCGCTTCGTCTCCCTCGGACGCGAGCCCGCGCGGCGGCGGCCGTGCAATCCTCTCGATCGCTTCCCACGCCCCTCCCCGCACCGGGTATTATCTCAAGAAGGCTGCCTCGAAGGCACGTTTGCCCGTCGGAGAAAAGATCACGGCGCGACCTTCCTTTTCCCGGCGCGCCCATTTTTCCGAAAGGATCTTGTCGAAGATCGCCGCGCCCAAAGTGCCGGCGAGATGCGAGCGCCTCACGCTCCAATCGAGGCAAGCCCTGCAGACCGCCCGACGCGGCTTGACCAGGGAATCCCTGTCGATACCGACCGCTTCGAAGAAGCCAGCGCCGGCTTCCGCGAGACCGAGCCTGTCTCCCTCGCGGACAATGATGCCGCGCTCCAGGAAACTGTCGAGCATGGCGACGGCGTGTTCGCCGGCCAGATGGTCGTAGCAGACGCGCGCTTCCCGCATCGTCACGTCGCGGGGGCCAGGGCGGGCCCGCTTCGGGCCGACCGACGCGGCGACGCCCATGATCGCTTCCAGCATCGCGGCTACCTCACGGCCGGCCAGGCCGTAATAGCGATGACGGCCTTGGGCTGTCAGCCTCAGCAGGCCGCCTTCCATCAACTTGGAGAGATGCGAACTCGCCGTCGGCAAGCTCACTCCGGCCTCGACGGCCAGTTCGGAAGCGGTGAGCGCGCCGCCATCCATCAGCGCGCTCAGCATGTTGGCGCGGGCGGGATCTCCCACCAGGCTGGCAATACGGGCAATGTCGGGACCTTCACGCATAGTTCGACTGTAATCGAAGCATCGCTGCTCGGCAAGGCGTATCCTGGGAGCGTGAAAGGAGCCGGCCATGACGCTCATCGATCAGTCAAATCCACGTTTCGTCCAACCCCACCGCGCATGGATGCGGCGCTTGCCGATCAACGCCGCTTCGCTGCTCGTCCGCTGGCATGATCTATATCTCCAGCGCCTGGCGCTGGCGGAACTCGACGAGCGACTGCTCGCCGATATCGGCGTCTCACCCGAGGAAGCCCGTCGCGAACGCGCGCAACCCTTTTGGCGGCCGAAGCTAACACGGTTTCGGACCTGAAGCTTCGGCGCCGGTCTAATGATGATTGATCCCCCAAAAGGAAGACCCCAATGACCATCACCTGCTTCATCCGTTACGAGATCGATCCGTTCCGAAAGGACGCCTTCATCGATTATGCCCGCAACTGGGGCCAGGCGATCCCGCGCTGCGGCGCCGACCTGATCGGCTATTTCGCGCCGCATGAGGGGTCGTCGACCACGGCCTATGGCGTCTACAACATCGAAAGCCTTGGTGCCTACGAAGCCTATCGCGCGCGTCTTGCCGCGGACCCGCTGGGCAGAGAGAATTACGAATTCGCGCGGCGCGAACAGTTCATCCGCCGTGAGGACCGCATCTTCCTGAAACTGGCCTCCGAGCCTCACGCGCAAAGGATCATCCCATGATCGCCGTTATCTTCGAAGTCCAGCCGGCGCCGGGCCGACGCGACGCATATCTCGGCATCGCCGCCGACCTGCGCCCCCTGCTCGAGGGTATCGATGGCTTCATTTCCGTCGAGCGGTTCCAGAGCCTCACTGATCCTGACCGGGTGCTGTCGCTGTCGTTCTGGCGTGACGACGAGGCGGTCGAGGCCTGGCGCAACACAGAACAGCACCGACGGGCGCAGCAGGCCGGTCGCGGCGGCATCTTTGCCGGGTATCGGCTCCGCATCGCCCGGGTGGTGCGCGACTACGGGCTCACGGATCGTCGCGAAGCACCTGCAGACAGCAGGGCCGTGCACGATTAAAGCATGTCATTTGAGCAAAACCGCTGCACGCTTTTGGGCGACATGCTTAGACCGTGGCGCTGTCAACGCCTCCCTATGCGACTTTGATCGTCGCATAAGTCAGTGGAACCGGAGGATGGTGTAGGAGCACCATCCTCCGGCGATATTTACGCTGCAGCCAACTTGCGGGCTTTTCCAACCATGATTGCCGCTCGTGCAGCTTCACGTCCCTTTTGCACGAAGTGAGTGCGATAAATCTGCAGGTGGTGTTCGGTCTCCTGATACTGATGAGGCGTCAACGACACGGACAGGACAGGGACGCCCGTGTCCAGTCCGGCGCGCATCAGCCCGTCCACTACGGCTTGAGCGACAAACTCGTGACGGTAGATCCCTCCATCGACGACGAACGCAGCGGCGATGACAGCGGCATACCGCCCCGTTGCGGCAAGATCTCGGGCGAGCAAGGGCAGTTCGAAAGCGCCTGGAACGTCAAACACATCGACATGTTCGGAAGGGATAAGCTCACAAAAACCTTCGAGCGCCCGGTCTACGATTTCAGCGTGCCAGTTAGCTTTGACGAAGGCATAGCGGGTGGGTGTCATGGTGATCTCCTCTGTAGCGACACGTCACCCAAGGCGATCACGCGCGTTTCTGGTTGTCCGAAGGACAGCAGAAATCACCCGTTCTCTTTCATCCGGACTATAACCGTCGGCCCAGGCATCTCACCTGATCTGCTTGACCCTTCCGTAGGAAGGCGCTCGCGGGCTCGCAACTAACGTCGCATACCGCCGGTGGGGACTTCCACCCCGCCCTGAGAACGCCGGAACAGTATGAGGAAATCCTTAGGCAGGCAAGCTATGGAACAGCCTTCCCGAGCGCTCGTTCGCGCTGCCGACCAACCGTTCGATCGACTGTGGACAGCGGGACCAAGAAAGCAGCTCCGCGCGGTCATGCCGCCGCGACGGACCCGGCATCGCAAGGGCTCGGCTTCTTTCCGCACGAATTCCGCTGCAGCAAGCCACATCACGCGTTGCCGATCAGGACGCCCGCCCCGAAGACGAGGGCGCCGCCGAGAACCACCTGGAAGGCCGCGCGCAGGAAAGGGGTTTCCATGTAGCGGTTCTGGATGAAGGCGATCGCCCAAAGTTCCACGAAGACGACCGCGGCCGCCACCGTCGTCGCGGTCCAGAAATGCGGGATGAGATAGGGTAGAGCATGGCCGAGCCCGCCGATGGCTGTCATGATGCCGGAGGACAGGCCGCGCTTCAGCGGCGAGCCGCGGCCGGAAAGCTTGCCGTCGTCATGTGCCGCTTCGGTGAAGCCCATCGAGATGCCGGCGCCGACCGAGGCGGAGAGGCCGACGAGGAAGGTCTGCCACGTATCCTGGGTCGCGAAAGCGGCCGCGAAGATCGGGGCCAGCGTCGAGACCGATCCGTCCATCAAGCCGGCAAGGCCCGGCTGGACATAGGTCAGAATGAACTGGCGCCTTTCGGTGGTCGCCTCCTCAGCCCGCACATCCTCGGGGACCAGCTTCTCGCCGAGCCGGCGCGCCAGAGATTCATGGCTGCGTTCGGCCGCGGCGAGATCGCCGAGCAGTTTTCGTGTCGCAGCGTCCCCAGCCCTCTTCGCCGCCTCCACATAGAACCGTTCCGCCTGCCTCTCCATTTCTTCCGCCTGTGACCGCACCCGTTCGATGCCGAGCGGGCGCACGAGCCAGTCCGGCTTGCGGTCGTAGTAGCCGCGCACATGCTCGCGGCGGATCAGGGGAATGCGCTCGCCGAAGCGCGTACGGTGGAGCTCGATCAGCGCGGCTCGGTGCGACTCCTCCTCGTCCGCCATCTCGTCGAACACCTTGGCCGATTGCGGAAACTCGTCTCTGAGCCCGTCGGCATAGGCCCGATAGATGCGGCCATCATCCTCCTCGGAGGAGATAGCCAGCGCGAGAATCTCCTGCTCGGACAAGGACTCGAAGGAGCGGCGGCCAAAGCCGAAGACACGAGAAAGCATTGAGGAGCACCATAATTTAGAATGATTCTAAACTATGGATCAGGCTTTAACCCGTCAACCCGACGCGACCCTGCCCGGCAAGGAACTTTCGCCGCATGGGCACGTTGGCCCGCGACAAGCCGGCGCCTGGCGCCGATGCAACCATCTGCGTGGGAACCACATGGCCAATCTCGAACAATACAGGGCAAAGCGGAACTTCAGAATCACCAGCGAGCCGGCTGGAAAACGGCGCCGCAAAGACACGACGCCGGACCTTGCCTTCGTCATCCACAAGCACGACGCGACACGGCTGCATTACGACCTTCGGCTTGAACATGGCGGCGTGCTTTGGAGCTGGGCCGTCACGCGCGGGCCGAGCCTCGACCCGTCCGAAAAGCGCCTGGCCGTCCATGTCGAGGACCATCCGCTCGACTACGCCTCATTCGAGGGCGTCATTCCCGCGAAGCAATATGGCGCCGGCCCGGTGATCGTCTGGGACAGGGGCACATGGGAGCCCGAAGGCGACCCGGCCGCCGACCTTAAGAAAGGGCATCTGCGCTTCGAGCTTCGGGGCGAAAAGCTGCACGGGGCCTGGCATCTCGTGCGCCTGCGCCCTCGTGGAGGGGAAAAACGCGACAACTGGCTGCTGATCAAGTCCAAGGACGAGTTCGCCACGACCAAGGGGGATATCCTCGAAGACGAACCCCGCTCGGTGAAATCGGGATTGACGATCGAGGACGTCGCCAAGGGCAAAAAGGGAAATGGCAAGGCGAAGGCTAAGACCGCGACGCGACAGACGGCCGCCAAGACGAAATCCCGCGGGGAAGGCTTGCCGGATTTCGTTTCACCCTGCCTCGCCCGTCTGGAAAGCGCGCCGCCGGTCGGAGACCATTGGCTACACGAGGTGAAGTTCGACGGCTACCGCATGCAGGCGAGGATCGAGGACGGCAAGGTCACGCTCAAGACCCGCACCGGTCTCGACTGGACGGACCGCTTCGGCCCGGACATTTCGAAGGCTCTCGCCGAGCTCGACTGTGAAACGGCGCTTATCGACGGCGAGATCGTGGTTCCCGACGAGAAGGGCGGCTCGTCCTTCTCGGCGCTACAACTTGATCTGTCCGAACGGCGCACCAGCCGGATGATCTATTACGTATTCGACCTGCTCCATCTCGATGGAGAGGATATGACCGGGGAGCCCCTGCTTCATCGCAAGGAGAAGCTGCGCGACCTCCTGTCCGGCGAGGAACTCGGTCCGGTGCGCTACAGCGAGCATTTCGACGAGCCGGGAAAGGTCGTGCTCGAGCACGCCTGCCGCATGGGCCTGGAAGGCGTCGTGTCAAAACGCGCGGATGCCCGCTACCGCAGCGGCCGCGGCTTCGACTGGATCAAGTCGAAATGTACCCTCAGGCAGGAATTCATCGTCACGGGCTACGTGCCTTCCGACAAATCGGGCCGCGATCTGCGCTCGCTCGTCGTCGGCTATCGCGAGAACGACCGCTTGAAGCCTGCCGGCCACGTCGGAACGGGTTTTTCCCAACGCAACGCCAAGGGGCTCAAGAAGAAACTCGACACCTTGCGCACTGACAAGTCGGCCTATGAAGGAGCCGCCGGACGTGAGCGCCGGGTGGTCTGGGTGAAGCCGGAGCTCGTCGCCGAAATCGAGTTCCGTTCGTGGACGCGCGGCGGTAATATCCGGCACGCCTCGTTCCAGGGGCTAAGGGAAGACAAGCCCGCGTCGGAGGTGGTGATGGAGAGGCCCGACAGCGAGACCAAGGCCGGCGAAGACAGCCCGCCGTCGCGCGGCAAGACGGGCGGCCGGCGAGCCCGCGCCGTAACCAAGGTGGCGCTCTCCAATCCCGACAAGAAGCTCTGGCCGGAGGAAGGGGTGAGCAAGCAAGACCTGCTTGCCTACTACACCATGGTCTGGCCCCGCATGGAGAGGTATGTCGTCAACCGTCCGCTTGCGTTGGTGCGTGCGCCGGACGGCGTAGGAAAGCAACGCTTCTTCCAGAAGCATGCCTCGGCCGGCATGCACGATGCCATCGGCACGATGAAGGACCCGGAAGATGGAGAAGAGCTGCTGTTCATCCGGGACTTCGACGGATTGGCGGGCCTCGTCCAGCTCGGGGTGGTCGAGATCCATATCTGGGGCGCAACCATCGACAAGATCGAGCACCCGGACCAGATCGTTTTCGATCTCGATCCCGACGAGGGGCTGGATGTCGATGACGTCCGTCGCGCCGCCCTCGAAGTCAAGGAGAAGCTGGACGACCTCGGCCTGCCGAATTTCGTCAAGACATCGGGCGGCAAAGGCTTCCATGCCATGGTGCCTCTGAAACCCAAGGCCGATTGGGCGGCGGTGAAAGGTTTCGCCCATGATTTCGCCCGTGCGATGGCTGAAGCGGCGCCCGACAGATACACGGCAACGCTTTCGAAGAAGGCCCGCAAGGGCCGCATCTTCATCGACTATCTGCGCAACGGCCGCGGCTCGACGACCGTCGCGCCCTACTCGTCACGGGCGAAGAAGGGCGCCACGGTATCCCTGCCAATCACATGGAAGATGGTCGCCGATGGGGTCGGCCCGGCCGCCTTTACGATCGATGGCGTAGAAACGTCAGCTCGGCTGAAAGCAGCCGATCCCTGGAAGGATTTCTTCGAGCGCGGCAGGACGTTGGAGCGGCGTTGAAGCCCTGTCACTCCGGCTGGCCGTGGTTCGAAAGGATTCGCGCGGTCGCGCGCATGGCGTTGCGGAAGGCATCGTCGAAACCGACGCCCTTCTCCTGCCAGCGATACTCCTTGCCGGAGGAGACGAGGGTCCAGTCCGCGATCCAGCCGAGAGCTTCCGCGCGCCAGATCATCGTTCCGCTCAGGCCGACATCGCCGCCATTCGCCGTCGCAGCCTCCTTCAACGCGACGCCGTTTTGCGGAACCCCGGCGAAGTCCATCTCGACCGGCAGGACCAGGGGAATGCCGGTGCGGTCGGCAGCGGCCATCACGGAGCCGCGCATATCCGCCTCCATGCCCTTGCCTTCCCCATCGAGGGCGAAGGTCTCCCCCTTCATCGTCTCCACGGAGATGAAGGCAGCCACGCGCGGCCGCGAGAGCCAGGGTTTCCGACCGAGCGCTGCCAATGCTGCGTCGATCGCGGCGGGCTCGAATTTCGCCGTGAGATATTGCGGGCGATCATAGGTGCCTTGCTCATGGTTCGGCGGCCGGTCGTTGAGGAGGTCGCGGTAGTCGTAGGCGGCCACAAGCGTGGTCGCCTTGCCGGCCATCTCCGCGATGCGGGGATCGTCGGCAAGGGTCGGATCACCCGATACTTTGACAAGCACATCGACCAGGCAAAGCGCCAGGGCGCGTGCCCTGTTCTTCTCGCCGGTGCCGCTGGTCACCGTCGTCGCGCCGTAGAGGGCAGAGCTGTCGGACGCGAGCAAGGGCCCGCCGGGCAGAACCAGCGCCAACGCCAGACACAAGAGCTTCACGCGACGAGGCATGTTCCGTTCCCCAAGTCCAAAATTATCAAGGGAATGGAAAGCGTCAATCCAGCGTCCGCCGGAACCGGGCCAACGCCATCGCGGCGAACAGGGCGATGAAGATGAGGAGCGCCCAGACCTGGGGCGCGACGGCCGCGAAATCGGCGCCTTTCAGCATGACGCCACGGATGATGCGCAGGAAATGCGTGAGCGGGAACACCTCGCCGAGCGTCTGCGCCCAGTCGGGCATGCCGCGATAGGGGAACATGAAGCCGGACAGCATGATCGACGGCAGGAAGAAGAAGAAAGTGAGCTGCATCGCCTGCATCTGCGTGCGCGCAAAGGTCGAGATCGTATAGCCGAGCAGCACCAGCGACAGGACGAAGATCAGCACGGTTGTCAGCAGCAAGGGCAACGACCCGATGAAAGGCACGCCGAATAAGAGCTTCGAGGCGACCAGGACCACGCCCACCTGCACGGCGCCCACAACGAGATAGGGAAGGATCTTGCCGAGCATGATCTCGACCGGGCTCGCCGGCATGGCGAGCAGATTTTCCATCGTGCCTCGCTCGGTTTCCCGGGTCAGCGCCATCGAAGTCATCATCACCATCGTCATCTGCAGGATAACCCCGAGCAGGCCCGGCACGATGTTGTATTGCGAGATCGCTTCCGGATTATACCGGCGATGAACCACGACCTCGAGCGCATTCGCCGTGTCCTGCGCCGTGACCGCCTCCATCCCCTGCTCGCGGAGCAGCGCCTGGGCGGCGACGGTGCCCAGCGTCGAGATCGCACCGCTGGCGACGGCGGGGTCGGTTGCGTCGGCCTCGATCAGTATCTGCGGATGATCCTGCCGCTCGACACGGCGGTCGAAATCGGCCGGTATGGTGACAACGAAAGCGACGTCGCCCCGCGCGATCAGCAGTTCGGCCTCGGCAGCGCTTCCAACCACATGGTCGAACCGGTAGTAACCCGTCGTCTGGAGCGCGGACACCATGGCCCGGGTGAAGCGGTCGTTGCTGGTCGCGACCAAAGCCGCCGGCAGGCTCTTCGGATCGTTATTGATCGCATAGCCGAACAGGACGAGCTGCATGAGCGGCACGCCGAGCATCATCGCGAAGGTAATGCGGTCGCGCCGCATCTGGATGAACTCCTTCATCAGCAACGCGCCGAGCCGGGCGAAGGAGAAGATCGTGCTCATGCCATATTGTCCCGGGAGTTGCCCATGAATTGGATGAAGACATCTTCCAGGCTGGTTTCGCCAGGCTGGACGGTGGTGCCCCGGCGCCTGGCAAAGGGCTCGAGCGCCGCCTCGAGCGCACTGCGATCCGCTCCCACGACATGGAGGGTCGCGCCGAAGGGCGCCACCTGCTCGACCCCGGGCTTGCCCTGCAGCGCGGCCTGAACCTCTTCCAGCCGCGGGCCGGCGACCACGAATGTGACGAGCCCGGAATTACGCACCACTTCCTCGACCGTGCCGGTCGCGAGCATCTTGCCGTACGAGATATAGCTGATGCGATGACAGCGCTCCGCCTCGTCCATGTAGTGGGTGGAGACCAGAACGGTGAGCCCGCCGGCCGCCAGGCGATGGATCTCATCCCAGAACTCCCGCCGCGCCTTGGGGTCGACGCCCGCCGTCGGTTCGTCGAGCAGGAGCAGTTTCGGCTGGTGCATGATGCAGGCCGCTAGCGCCAGCCGCTGCTTCCAGCCGCCGGAAAGCGTGCCGGCGAGCTGGTTGCGCCGCGAGGTCAGCCCGAGATCGTCGAGCGTGCGGCCGACATGCTCCGCCACCGGCCTGAGCTGGTAGAGCCGGGCGACGAACTCCAGGTTCTCGGCGATCGTGAGGTCCTCGTAGAAGGAGAACCTCTGGGTCATGTAGCCGACTTCCCGCTTGATCCTGAGCGGCTCGGTTCTCAGATCGTAGCCGAGCACCTTTCCGTGGCCCTCGTCCGGCGTCAGCAGGCCGCACATGATGCGGATCGTCGTCGTCTTTCCCGAGCCGTTGGGACCGAGGAAGCCTACGATCTCCCCCTCCGAGACGGTCATCGACACATGATCCACGACGGTCTTGTCGCCGAAGCGCTTGACGAGGCCATGGACGTCGATGGCGTTCATGTCGCGCCGTCCTGTCTCGTATCCGCCAGGTCGACATCGACGATCTGGCCCGGCTGCAGGCTTCGGGCATCGCCTTCCGGCCGCGCCTCGACGAGATAAACCAGCTTTTGCCGCGTCTCGAGCGAGTAGATCACCGGCGGCGTGAATTCCGGATCGGAGGAGACATAGCTCACTCGCGCGGTCATTCCCGATGGACAGCCGTCACATCTTACGCTCAGCAAGGTCCCCACCGACACACGCGAGAACTGGGCTTCCGGAATGAAGACGCGCAGCTTGACCGCGCCATCCGGCAGCATCGAAACAACGGGTGCCGTCGGACCGGCCATGTCGCCGGGGTTGCGGATCACGTCGTTGATGCGGCCGGCCGCAGGCGCGACGATCTCCCTCTGGGCAAGCTGCCAGCGCGCAGTCTCCAGCGCCGCGCTTGACTGTTTGACCTGGCTTTCGGCCGCTTTGATCGCTTCTTCGCGCGCCGGCAACTCGGCTACGGCCAGATTTGCCTTGGCTTCTCCGATTGCCGCCTCGGCTACCCTTGCCCGCGTCTGGGCCTCGTCGAATTGCGACTGCGACGCGATCGCCCTCTTGAGCAGATCCGTCATCCTGTCCAGGTCGCGATTGGCCTCCTCCGCCTGCGCCACCGCAGACCGGTAGGTCGCCTCGAGGACCGCAATCTCTTCCGGCCGTTTGCCGACCTTGAGATCGGCGAGTTGCGCACGAGCCTGCGCCAGCGCCGCCTCGGCCTGCGCCACGGCGATAGTGGCGTCGGTCATTTCGAGGGTCGCAATCGGGGCGCCGGCCTCCACCCGTTCGCCGCGCCTAACGCTCACCGTGCGAACCTGTGCGATATCTATGGGCGCGAGCAGAACGAAGTCGCCTTCCACATAGCCTACCGCCAGCGGCGCGCCGGGACCGCAAGCCGAGAACAGGAAAGCCGCGAAGGGGATCCAGCAGAGGAAGCTCATGACTGGGCCCCCTTATGGGCAGCAAGGACGGCAGCGAGATTGTCCACCGCGACCGAGGCAACCGCGTCGGCTTCCCTGGGTCCGATCTCGGACCAGCCCATGCGGCGCATCACGGCCTCGCGGCCGATGCGGAAATAGATCACCTGTCCGATCATGGTGAAGACGATGATCTTGGTGCGCTCGCTCTCGGCATCCTCGCCGGTCGCCTCCGCCCAGAATTCGCACAATCGCCGGTGAGTGGGCTCGAAGACACCATTGTAGATCGTGTCGAGCGCGGCCGTCGGATGGGCGAGTTCGCGCAGGATGAACTGGACGATAGCCCCCGCCTCGGGCCGGGCTATGATGAAACCAACCATGCGCCGGACCGCCGTCTCCAATCGATCTGCGGCGCCGGCCTCGCTTCCCGCGCCGCCCTCCGCGGCAAGCGCTTGGGCTGCGACCGTCTGAATGGTCTCGACGATAAAGGCGGCGCATGCGGCGCGCAGCCCTTCCTTGCCCCCGAAATGATAGGCGATCGAGCCGATATTCGCGTTCGCCGCTGCCGCGATGTCTCGGGTGGAGGTTCCATCGAATCCCTTTTCGCCGAACAATCGCAATGCCGCGCCGAGAAGCGCCTTGCGCGTCTGCTCCGACGAAGTTGCGGGAACCGGATCCATTGGTCTGCCTCCGAGGCTCTTGCACGGCAGCATAATTAATCAATCGATTGATTAAAGTCAAGACTGTTGCTTGTTTCCAGGATGCGCGCTTTATTCCGCTTCGTGGCCAAGGAAGTCGAACGGAAGTTCCTGGTGAAGGACGATGCCTGGCGGAAGCACGTCATGGCCGCGGTCGGCATTCGCCAATTCTATCTTGCCGGCATGGCAGGACGGAGTGTGCGGATCCGTATCCGCGACGACGGCACCGCGACATTGACGCTGAAATTCGGAAGCCATGGCCGGGAACGCGACGAATACGAATATGCGGTCCCCCTGGAGGAGGCCGAGGAGATGTTGCGTTTCGCGCTCGGGCACGTCATCGAGAAGACGCGCCATCATGTGCGCTACGGAGGCCGGCTCTACGAGGTGGACGTCTTTGCCGGCGGTCTCGCGGGGCTGATATTGGCTGAACTGGAAACACCGGACGAAGTGCCGGTCGGCGAGCTTCCGCCTTGGCTCGGCCAGGAGGTCACGGATGACGCCGCCTACTACAACGCTTCGCTTGCCCTCCATGGCTTGCCGACGGCAGCATGAGGGACCGGATCGACCCGCACGCCACGCTCGCCGCCGAAGTCCGGCGGATCGTCGGCGATGAGATCGCCGAGGCCACAGCCGACCTCGAGACGGCGCGTATCAAGCCAGAAAGCGGCTTCCATCAAGCCCGCAAAAGGCTGAAGAAACTGCGGGCGCTGTTCCGGCTGGTGCGTTCGGCCGACGAGCCTTTCTGGCGCGCCGAAAATGTCCGCCTGCGCGATATTGCCCGCAATCTTGCCGGCGCACGCGAAGCAGCCGCACTGGTGGAGACAGTCGATCGTCTTGCCAAGGCCTATCCCAAAGAGGCTTCGGACGGCCGGTTGGCCTCGATCAGGGCGGCGCTCGTCCGGCGCCACGACAGGATTGCCGAGGACAGGACTGGCCTGGACGGCCTCGTCGGCGAGGCCATTCAGGCCATTGCCGAGGGGCGGCGCGCGGTCGAGGGCTGCGTATTGCCCGAAGACATGCAGGCCGCCGCCGACATCCTAGCCGACGGCGCCGCAGCGGCCATCCGGCGGGCGTTGCGATCGCTGGACCTGGCACGCGAGCATGGACGCGAGGACGACTTCCACGAGCTGCGCAAGGCGGTCAAGGACCATTCGGCGCATCTCGCGGTGCTCGCGTCGTTCTGGCCGAAGCCCGTAAGATCACGGCGCAAGCAGGTCGGCGAACTCGGCGATCTTCTTGGCGAGCTCAACGACCTCTTCGTCCTGCGGGAATTGATCGACCGGCAGGACGAAAGCCTCGGCGTGAACGGCGACATCAGGCTTCTTCAGCGGTTGCTGAAGCGCAGCGAGAAAAAGCTGCGCAAGCACTGCCTCCGGGAAGCCGAGCGGCTCTTTGCCCTGCGGCCGGCCAAGGTCGGCCGCAGGCTCGCCGAACGCTACCGCGACGATGCCGGCGAAACGCCGCAAATCCACTGAAACATGTCTCCCGAAAGAACCGACAGCGCGTCGCGTGAATCCTTTCAGGCGACGCGCTGTGGGCGGGCTGCGACAGAAGCCGCTCGCCTCCAAGCTCTGAGCGTGTTTCAGTGGCTCGGAAGAAATAGGGAGGCGCCATATGCGCGGCGACGACCACCGAACTGGCGGGCGCGAGCATGTCGTGCCGGCTGTCCACGAGATGGTGGACGAGACACTGATGGCTCTGGAGCAGGAGTTTGCGGCGCTCTATCCGCCGACGGGGGCCACCGATCCCACCGCAGGCGATGCTGTTGCGGGAGTCCTATTTGACGCGACGGCCGATGTTAAAATGAAGCCTTAAACAGATACAAAGATGATAGCAGAAATTTTGAAGAATGTAGCCATTGTCGTGGTCGGTCTCCTTCCGATCATGAACCCGCTGACAACTATTCCGCTGTTTATGGCTCTTACCAAGCACATGAGCCAGGATACCCGCCGGCTTCAAGCCAGGAAGGCTTGCATTTATGCATTCTCCATACTCACGGCCTTTCTTCTCCTCGGGAATGGGATCATTTCGCTTTTTGGTATATCGCTGCCCGGCATCCGTATTGCTGGTGGCATTATCATCATGATTTTGGCACTCCGGATGATCTTTTCCGGCGACGATACTTCATCCGCAGTTGATGCCGAACCCTCGGAAATCAAGAAAGCCAACCTTGACTATTCGTTTTCACCATTAGCTATACCAAGTCTTGCCGGCCCAGGATCTATAGCGGTTACTATGAGCTTTGGTTCTGAAATCCCGCCCAGCCATCTTATTGCAGGGCATATGGTCGTGATCGTGGGTATCGCGATTACGGTAGGATTTGCATATTTAGCGCTTTCCGCCGCGCCATGGATCGAGAAGGCCCTTGGTGATCATGGAATGCAAGCCGTGACCAAAATCATGGGCTTCCTGCTTACCTGTGTGGCCGTACAATTTCTGGCTTCCGGCATAAGGGATTTTTACGTCGATTTTTCACAGATGTAGTTGTAACGATTTCACATGGACCAACGCCAGGTGATCTCCGTTTGGCTGCAAAATTCGCCAAACAGGCCTGCGTGGGTATCGCTTACGCATAGCCTGCCTAGCTCTTTCCCTTGTCGCAGGTTGTCGTAAAGGTGCGGGCGCTTCTGGACCTGCTTAGAGCGCGATCTTGCCGCCGCCCTTCTTGGTGATGGCGACCACTGCCGGCCGCACCGGCATGTCGTCCTTGAAGTCGGGCCAGCGGGTGGAGAGATCCTCGTAGTAGGACGGCCGACCGAACTTCTCCCAGTCCTCGCCGCCGTCGCCGGGATGCTGGACGGCAACAAAGGCGGTCTCGTCATCCGGCGTGAAAAGCGGACCGCAGAGTTCCGCCCCCACCGGCACACGGTAGAACAGTTTCGATGTGGCGCGCGCCTCGCCTTCAGTATCGACCGCCCAGAGACCGTCGGTACGGCCGGTGGCCTTTGGGCTGTTGCCGTCGGTCGAGACCCACAACCGGCCGGCCGAATCCACCGCGCAATTGTCCGGCATACCGAACCAGCCATTCGGCGACGTGCCCGTCGAGAAGGTCGCCCCGACCTCGGCAACGGAGGGATCGCCGCATTTCAGCAGCACTTCCCATTTGCCCTTGGTCGCGGCGAAGTCGCCGCCGTCTTCGGCGATTTCGATGATATGGCCGAAGGCGTTCTTCGCGCGCGGGTTGGCGGCGTCGACCTGGTCGTCCGCGCGCTTGGTGTTGTTGGTCAGCATCACATAGACCTTGCCGTTGACGGCATTGGGTTGGACGTCCTCCGGCCGGTCCATCTTGGTCGCGCCGACGAGGTCGGCGGCGCGGCGGGTCTCGATCAGCACGTCGGCCTGGCTGGCAAAACCGTTCTCGGCGGTCAGCGGCCCTTCGCCCTGGACGAGCGGCAACCACCCGATGCTGCCGTCGTCCGAGAATCTGGCGACGTAGAGCGTTCCTTCGTCGAGCAGGTCCAGATTGGCGGCGCGATCGGATGGGTTGAAGGCCCCGGCGGTCACGAATTTGTAGACGTAGTCGAAACGCTCGTCGTCACCGAGGTAGAAGACGACACGGCCATCCTTGGCCACGATCGATTCCGCGCCCTCATGCTTGAACCGGCCGAGCGCCGTGCGCTTCTTCGGCACCGAATTCGGATCGCTCACGTCGACCTCGACGATCCAACCGAAACGGTTGGGTTCGTTGGGCTCCTTGGAAAGGTCGTAGCGATCGTAGAACTTGCCCCAGGCATAGACGCCTTCTGGAATGCCGAGACGCTTGTAATTGGCGGCCTCGGCATGGCCTTCCGGCAAGTCGCCCATGAAGTAGCCGTGGAAGTTCTCCTCGGCCATGATGTAGGTGCCCCAGGGCGTAACGCCGCCGGCACAGTTATTGATCGTGCCGATGACCTTGGTCCCGGCAGGATCGGCATTGGTCTTGACGCGATCATGTCCGGCGACCGGCCCGGACAGCTCCATCTCGGTGGCGGCGGTTATGCGGCGATTGAGCTTGCCGTCTCGGACCACCTGCCACTTGCCGTCTGCCTTCCTGATCTCCACGATGGTGCCGCCATGCGCCGCCATTTCGATATCGACGCGCTTGCGATCGGCGTCGGCGATCGTGATCTTGCCCTCGGTCACGGTGACGATGCCGGGAAACATCAGGTGCTCATTGGTGTATTCATGGTTGACGACCAGAAGGCCGTGGCTCGGTGAACCGTCGATCGGAATGAAGCCGACATAGTCGTTGTTATAGCCGAACTGCCTGGCCTGGGCTTCGGCGGTCTGGTTCTTCGGGTCGAATTCCGGCGAGTCCGGAAACAGCGGGTCGCCCCAGCGCAGAAGCACGTCGGCATCATAACCTTCGGCGACGTGGTGATTTTCGTCGATGCCGGCCTCGACCTCGTTGAAATCGAAAGCGGAAGCCGCCGCTCCCGCCCGGGCGTTGTCGGCAGTGATGAGCGCAATCGGCGACACGGTGGCAGCGATAGCGGAAACCGCAAGAGAACCCTTCAGCAGCGCGCGCCGCGAGAAGCGAGTCGCGATGATCTCGCCCATGGTCGGATTGGACGAGGGGTTATGACCCGGCCCGTCATTTTCCTCCAGGAGGCTGGTGCGGAATTCGTTCGGATGCTGGTTCATTGTGCCTCGACCTTCGAACATCTAGACGGAAGTGCCTGGGTGGACGCGCCTGATGGCGTTCGAAGCGGGCATAGCCAGCCAGAATAACAGTTTGATGACGTTCTTTCGATGGCGCGCGCCTTCCGGCCTGCCTTAGCTGGCTACCGGGCGTACCGGCTGCCCGCCGGCCTGAGCATTGTGCTTCCGATTGCAGTTTTCCACGCCTTGCCTGGCAAAGGCCAACCCTATGATCCGAAACGCTATTTCCTGAAAGTTCAGGATTTGCCGCACAAACAGATGCTTTAAACTTCAACAAGTCTATTTCAATCCTGGCGCGACTGGCGCAATGTAGAATAGCTCACGGCGGGACGCAAAAAGGGGAACGGTTCCGGCGCTTTCGGCAGAAGGAGGGTTGCAACAGATTCCAGTAGCGCGCCACCGGTTCGTACGGGCTGATGCAGGGAGGAATTCCTGGTTCCCTGCAGGCGCGAATTATGCAACCTGTTAATATTCAACTCAAAGGTGGGAGGACCTGGGAATGAACTTACGATCGGCCGCTTATCAGGCGACCCGACGAGCAGGGCATGTCGCCATCGCCGTCGCAACGCTCATGGGAGCCGCAACCGCGACGGCATCCGCGCAGGAGGGAAAGACGCTGCGTTTCGCCTTCCAGGGCACGCTGAACGCGCTCGATCCCTATACTCTCAACGAGACCTTCACGCTCGGTATGCTCGGCAACGTCTATGAAGGTCTGACGAAGCGCGACAAGGACCTCAAGATCATTCCCGGCCTCGCCGAGCGCTGGGAGATGCTCGACCCCTTGCACTGGCGCTTCCATCTGCGCAAGGATGTGAAGTTCGCCAACGGCAACGCCTTCACCGCCGACGACGTGCTCTTCTCGGCCGACCGCATCCGCGCCGACGGATCCGACCTCAAGACCCGCATTCCTGCCGATTCGGAATGGATCAAGGTCGACGACCACACGGTCGACGTGAAGCTCAAGACGCCCAATCCCATCCTCTTTGCCGAGTGGGACACGTTCTACATCATGGACAAGGAATGGGCGGAGAAGGAGGGTGCGCTCAAGCCGGTCTCGGCTAAGGACGCCAACCCCTCGCCTTCGGCCTACAGGTCCAACGGAACCGGCCCCTTCACCATCGAAAGCCATGAGCCCGGCGTGAAGACAATTTTCAAGGTGAACGAGGGCTGGTGGGACAAGCCGGAACATAATCTCGCCGGCGTCGTCTTTACGCCGATCGCCGCTGACGGCACCCGTGTCGCCGCGCTGCTTTCAGGGGATGTGGACCTGATCGAGCCGGTTCCCGTCCAGGACGTCGAGCGCGTCAAATCCGATCCCAACACGGACGCCCTCGTTGGGCCGGAGTTGCGCGTCATGCATCTCGGCTTCAACCAGATCCGCGACGAGTTGCCGACCTCGGACGTCAAGGGCAAGAATCCGTTCCGGGACCCCAACGTCCGCAAGGCGTTCTTCCAGGCGATCGATATCGAGGCGATCAAGAAGCGTGTCATGCGCGGCATGTCCACGCCTTCGGCCCTGCTCATAGCGGAACAGCTCTATGAAAGGTCGGGCGACTTCAAGCGCGCGCCATACGACGCCGAGGCCGCGAAGAAGCTCCTGACCGACGCCGGCTATCCCGACGGCTTCACGATCGGCATGGATTGCCCGAACGACCGCTATGTCAATGACGAGGCCATCTGCCAGGCGGTCGTCTCGATGCTCGCGAAGATCGGGGTGAAGGTCAATCTAAACGCGGTGCCGAAGGCGCAGTACTTCGCCAAGGTGCTCGCGCCGGGCGGCTACGACACCGATTTCTTCCTGCTCGGTTGGACACCCAGCTCGCTGGATTCCTGGAACGTACTCACCAGCCTCGCGACCTGCCGTGACGAGAAGGGCAAGGGAGGCCCCTTCAACCTCGGAGGCTATTGCAACAAGAAGGTCGACGAGCTGGCCGCCCAGATCCTGGTCGAGACCGATCTCGCCAAGCGCAACGACCTGATCCATCAGGCTTATCAGATCCTGATCGACGAGACCTCGCATATCCCCCTTCACCAGCCGTCGCTGGCCTGGGGCAAGCGCAAGAACCTCGACATCACGCAGCGCGCCGACGATCAGGTTCTGTTCTATTGGGCAAGGCTGAACTGAGCCTAGCGAACTCCCTGCCCGGGCTTGGAGGCCCGGGCAGGACAAGCCGCGAGGGGCTGGCATGCTTGCATTCGCCGTACGGCGCCTGATGCAGATGATCGGCGTGATGCTGGTCGTCGCGTTGATCTCTTTCCTGCTGTTCCGTTTCGTCGGAGACCCCGTCAATCAGCTGGTCGGCGTCGACACCACGCCCGAGCAACGTGCCGAGCTGCGCGAGCAACTCGGCCTGAACGATCCCGTGCTTGTCCAATTCGCGCGCTTCGTCGGCAGTGCCGCCCGTTTCGATTTCGGCATCTCCTATCAGATCAAGCAGCCGGTGGCGGGATTGATCGCTTCGCGCCTTCCGGCAACGCTGGAGCTCTCCCTGGTTTCTGCCGCATTCGCTCTGCTGGTCGGGTTGCCCATGGGCGTCTATACCGGCCTCTACCCGAACAGCATGCTGTCGCGGGCTTTCATGGCAATCAGCCTTGTCGGTGTGTCGCTTCCGACGTTCCTCGTCGGCATCCTGTTCATCCTGGTCTTCTCGGTCAATCTCGGCTGGCTGCCTTCGTTCGGGCGCGGGGAGACCGTCTCGCTCGGCGGTTTCTGGACCACTGGCCTGCTCACGCGCTCCGGCCTCGTCTCGCTCATCCTGCCCGCCGTCACGCTCGGCCTCTTCCAGATGACGCTCATCATGCGCCTGGTGCGCAGCGAGATGCTGGAAGTGTTGCGCACGGACTACATCAAGTTCGCCCGCGCGCGCGGTCTCTCCAGCCGGGCCATCAATTTCGGGCACGCGCTGAAGAACACGCTCGTGCCCGTGATCACGATCACCGGTCTGCAACTCGGCTCGATCATCGCGTTTTCGATCATCACCGAAACCGTGTTCCAGTGGCCGGGAATGGGGCTGCTCTTCCTGCAGGCGGTGCAGAATGTCGACATACCGATCATGGCGGCGTATCTGCTGCTGATCGCCTTTCTCTTCACCCTGATCAATTTCGTCGTCGACCTGCTCTATGTCATGGTCGACCCGCGCATCCGCATCGGAGGGGCGAAGGCATGAGCGAGACGATCATGCGTCCCGAACGGCAATCGGGAGCCTTCCGACGTGTCCTCGACAGCGACATGTTCTACTCCTTCCGACGCTCTCCCCTGGTCGTCGCTTCGGCCCTGGTCAGCCTGCTGCTCGTGCTCGCCGCGATCTTCGCGCCGCTGATCGCACCCCAGAATCCGTTCGACCCCGCCTCATTGTCGGTGATGGACAGTTTCTACCCGCCGGCCTGGTCCGCCGACGGCCAGCCCGGTTTCCTGCTCGGCACGGACGACCAGGGTCGCGACGTTCTCTCGACCATCCTCTACGGTATGCGCATCTCCCTCGCGGTCGGCTTCGCCAGCGTGATCTTCGCAATGATTCTGGGGGTCAGCCTCGGCCTCATCGCCGGATATGCCGGCGGGCTGACCGACACGATCATCATGCGCATCGCCGACGTGCAACTGACTTTCCCGGCGATCCTGACGGCGCTGCTGATCGACGGCGTCGCGCGAGCGCTCGCGGGGCCGCAAGCCTACGGAAACATCGTCTTCGGCGTGCTCGTCCTGTCGATCGGCCTCAGCTTCTGGGTGCAGTACGCCCGCACCGTGCGCGGCTCGGTGCTCGTCGAGGCCAACAAGGAATATGTGCTTGCCGCCCGGTTGATCGGGCTCAGGCCGATCACCATCCTGTTCCGCCATATCCTTCCCAACGTGCTGGGCCCCGTGCTGGTCATCGCCACGATCAATCTCGCCCTCGCCATCATCACGGAGGCCACGCTTTCGTTCCTCGGCGTCGGAGTTCCGCCCACACAGCCTTCGCTCGGCACGCTGATCCGCATCGGCAACGACTTCCTGTTTTCCGGCGAATGGTGGATCACCATCTTCCCGGGCATCACGCTCGCCATCCTCGCGCTTGCCGTCAATCTTCTCGGCGACTGGCTGCGCGACGCCCTCAACCCGAAGCTCAGATGACCCCGACCCTTTCCGTCAGGAACCTTCGCGTCGAGATCCCCACGCGCCATGGGGTGCTGGTGGCGATCGACGACCTTTCCTTCGATATCGCTCCCGGCGAGGTGCTCGGTATGGTGGGCGAATCCGGCGCCGGCAAGTCGATCACCGGCCAGGCGATCATCGGGCTGCTCGATCCTCCGGCCCGCGTCGCCGGAGGCGAGATCCGGCTGGGCGGCGAACGAATCGACAATCTCCCTCGGTCGGCGATGCGCCACATTCGCGGGAAGCGCGTGGGCATGATCTTCCAGGATCCGCTCACGAGCCTCAATCCGCTCTACCGGATCGGCGAGCAACTGATCGAGACCATCCTCACCCATCAGAGGCTCTCGCCCAAGGCCGCTGCGGAAAAGGCGGAACGCCTGCTCGTCGAGGTCGGCATCCCGGCGGCCAGGACGCGGCTCTCGTCCTATCCCCACCAATTCTCGGGCGGCATGCGCCAGCGCGTCGTGATCGCGCTCGCGCTCGCCGCCGATCCCGAACTGGTGATCGCCGACGAACCCACTACCGCGCTCGACGTCTCCGTCCAGGCGCAGATCATCGCGCTCCTGAAGCGGCTCTGCAAAGAACGCGGAACCTCCGTCATGCTGATCACTCACGACATGGGGGTGATCGCGGAGACGGCCGACAGGGTCTGCGTGCTTTATGCCGGCCGGCTCGCGGAGATCGGCGGTGTCAGGAACGTAATCCGACAGCCGCAGCACCCCTATACGCACGGGCTGATGGCGGCTATTCCCACGATCGTCGGCAATCCCGACGACCGTCTCGAACAGATTCCCGGCGCCATGCCACGCCTCGCCGCCGTTCCGGCCGGCTGTGCCTTCAATCCGCGCTGCTCGTTCCGCTTCGATCGTTGCCCGACCGAGCGGCCAGGGATGTATGACACGGGCACCAGCAGGGCCTCCTGCTTCCTGCTCGATTCATCCGGACCGGGCGCACCGGCGGCGACCGTCGAGGCGGCGCTTGCCGCCGGCATCAAGGCCCGCGAACATGCGGCGGAGGTTACCCGGTGAGCGCGGTTCTCGAAACGACGACCAAGCGCCAACGCGACACGGGTTCGCCGCTCGTCGAGATCGAAGGGCTCGGCCGCGTGTTCGACCTTTCCAGGCGATGGCTCAATCGCCTGCTCGACGGCAGCGGCAAGGTGCATCTGACGGCGGTGGACAGCGTCGGACTGTCGATCGCTCGCGGCGAGACCTATGCGCTTGTGGGAGAATCCGGCTCCGGCAAGTCGACCATCGCGCGGATGACGGTCGGCTTGCTGCCGCCGAGTTCCGGCAGCGTGCGCATCGGCGACGCCGACATATGGGCCGAGCGCGGGCCTGCCCGGCAGCGTGACATCCGCCGAAAGATCCAGATGATTTTCCAGGACCCCTATGCCAGCCTCAACCCTCGCTGGCGGGTCGGCTCGATCGTCGCCGAGCCTATCAAGGCTTTCGGTCTCAAATCCGGGGCGCGCGAGCGTGAGCAACGCGTCGGCGAGTTGCTGTCGCTCGTCGGTCTCGACCCCCACGATGCCCGGAAGTTCCCGCACGAATTCTCGGGCGGACAGCGACAGCGCATCGCGATTGCCCGAGCGCTGGCATCGGAGCCAGACTTCATCGTCTGCGACGAGCCGACATCCGCGCTCGACGTCTCGGTCCAGGCACAGGTGCTGAATCTGCTGCGCGACCTGCAGCAGCGTCTCGGGCTGACCTATCTTTTCATTAGCCACAACCTGGCCGTCGTCAGGCATATGGCGAACCGGGTCGGCGTGCTCTATCTCGGCCGGCTCGTCGAGGAGGCCCCGGCCGGCACCTTGTTTGCCGAGCCCAAGCATCCCTACACGCGCATGCTGCTCGATGCCGTGCCCGATATCAGCATGGAGACGATCGAAAGAGAGCCGATCGCCGGCGAAATTCCCAATCCGATCAATCCGCCTTCAGGTTGCCATTTCCATCCGCGCTGCCCGCACGCCACGGCGCTCTGCAAGAGGGAGACGCCACCTGCCTACCACGTCGATGGCGCGATGGTCCGCTGCCATCTCTATGGGCCCGATGCGGGGGCCATGCTCCAGTAACTTAGAGCATTCCGCAGCCGACCGGATTCGGTCGGCGTCGCGAGAATGCGGCAAAAAGCGTGTCATCCGAATCCGATTGCCAGTGACACGCTTTAGACGGTCGCGGCTGCACTTTTCCCTTTCAACTGCAGCAGCGCGCTTTCGATCGTTGCCTTGTAGCGAACCAGCGGCGGGCGCACTCCGTGCGTCATGAGCATGCGCCTGAGTTCGGGCGACGCGCCGGTGATGAACATCTGAACCCCTGCCCTGCGTGCCTTATGTGCCGCGCCCTCGATGACATTGGCGGCCGTGGAGTCGAGAAACGGCACGGCGGAGCAATCGAGGATGAAATTGCGGCGATGGTCCGCTATGCGGTCGAGCACGGTGCCGACTGCCGCGGCGGCGCCGAAGAAAAAGGCGCCGCTGATCCGATAGATCACCGTGTCGGGATCCGCCGCGATATCTGGATCATAGGCGGCACGGCCGCCATTGCTGGCATCGGCCTTGTCGTCGACAACCAGCGTGGTGTGGGTCGAGACCTCGATCGATTTCGCCATTCGGTCGATGAACAGGACGGAGCCCAGCAGGAAGCCCACCACGATGCCTTCCGTAAGGTCGCGGAAGACCACCAGCGCGAAGGTAGCGAGAAGCACGGCAGCATCGCCCCGGGACGAACGGATGAGCGCGGCGAATGCATTCTTCTCCACCATGTTCCAGGCCACCACGGCGAGTACCCCGGCCAGCGCCGCGAGCGGTATGTAGCTCGCCAGCGGCGCCGCAACGAGCATGAAGCCGAGCAGGAAGATCGAGTGCAGCATGCCGGAGACCGGGCCATGGGCGCCGGCGCGAATGTTGGTCGCGGTGCGGGCGATCGTGCCGGTGACGCAAATGCCGCCGAACAGCGCCGATCCGATGTTGGCGACGCCCTGAGCGACGAGCTCGCAATTCGAACGATGGCGCCTTCCCGACATTCCATCGGCCACCACCGCCGACAACAGCGACTCGATGGCGCCGAGCAGCGCGAAGGCGACGGCATCGGGAAGCACGGCCTGCACCTTGGCAAGGCTGAAGGGCGGAAGCCCGGGGGCAGGCAGACCGCTGGGAATGCCGCCGAAGCGCGTGCCGATCGTCTCCACCGGCAAGTTCATGGCGGCGGTCACCACTGCCGCGGCAGCTACGGCAAGCAGCATTCCAGGCAAGCCCGGCCGCCAGCGCTTCAGCCCCAGGATCGTCAGCACAGTGAGCAAGGCGATGCCGGTGGCCGCCGGATTGACGCTTGATGCCGCCTCGGCGAGCGCAAGCAGCTTCGGCACGAACTCGCCGGGTTCCTTGCCCTGCAGCGTCAGCCCGAACAGATCCTTGAGCTGGCTTGAGAAGATGATGACGCCGATCCCGGCGGTGAAGCCGACCGTTACGGGATAAGGAATGAACTTGATATAGGTACCGAGGCGCAGATAGCCGATCGTGATGAGCACGACTCCAGCGATCATCGTGGCCAGCAGCAGCCCATCAACGCCATGCCGGTCGACGGTTGCGGCCACCAGAACGATGAAGGCGCCGGCCGGACCGCCGATCTGGAACCTGCTGCCGCCCAGCGCGGACACGATGAAGCCGCCGATAATGGCCGTGAACAAGCCACGGTCGGGCGAAACACCGGAGGCAATGGCGATTGCCATGGAAAGCGGCAGCGCGACCACCGCGACCGTCAGCCCGGCAAAAAGGTCCCGCTGGAATTCGCTCAGGCCATAGCCCTCGCGCAGGACCGTCACCAGCTTCGGAGTGAAGAGCTGGGCAAATGTCGGCTGGGCGGCCGCGCGCTCGGTATCGGTGCTCACCTGTTGCCTACCCTCGGTCAAGGCGGCGGGATCGTCGTAGAAGCGGCGTCGCCGTCGCAACTGCTAGTCAGAGCGCCGCCGGTCTATCGAGCCGGTAACGCCTATGTCTTTGTTTCGGCCGCATTTGTGAACGCCAAGTGTTCCACCTGGCTGCTAAATGCTCCATCCTTGGGTCAGGGGCCTTGACCGGTTCGATCGCGCTGCGGAGCCGGTTCCTTCAGACGCACGCCGCGCCCGCCACCGCCGCTTGCCTGATTATCGCCAATGAGTTCGACGCCCGATGCTTCGAGCGCCTGAACGACCTTCATCAGCGTATCGACCACGCCGCGCACCACCCCGTCACTCGCCTCCATGCGCTGGATCGTGGGCAAAGAGACGCCCGCCCGCTCCGCCAGCGTTTTCTGGTCGATGCCGGCCAAGGCCCGCGCGGCGCGCATCTGAGCGGAGGTGATTATAGAAAAACTCCTACTTCAAACCACAAGATAGATGCTTACACCCCTTATTATGATGTTTCAAGCGTCAATCCTGATGGGCGCTGGCCCGACCGCGGGGAAAGCACGATTTCCTGCCGCTCCCAAGCTGCGCAAGCCATCCTGCTTTCCGAGACCATTCCGCCGAGCGCTCCGATCTTGTCGGGTGACGCGGCATCGCGGAGGGACGGAGGATTACTTCCCCAGGTTGGGACCGAGAGTGATCAGGCCGACAGCGAAGATGGCGAGCACGATGCCGCTCGACTGGACCATGCTCAATCGTTCGCCGAAATAGAAAAGCGCAATGGCGTTGACCGCGACCAATTGGATCACCGCCGACAGGCTGAAGGCAGAAGCCATGCCGAATTCACGCACGAGGCGGAGCATGATCAAATTGCCGGCAGAGTAAAGCGCAAGAGTCAGGATCAGCTTACCGAAGGTGGGCTGCAATGCCCACGATTTCGCCACCGTCGCGGCCAGCAGGAAAACCACGGTCGTGACGCCGAGCTGGAACAAACCGGAAATGGTCAAGAGGTTCTCCCGAAACGAGGGCCATCCAACGTGCCCAGGAGAAGTTCTCGGGGAGAAGCCGCCCCGGCGTCAATATCCCGATCCGCCGCGACGGTGGGCCAGCCTTACGCGTCTGGAAAGACCAGCATTGTGTCCGGCGCAGTGCCATCTTTTCCGCGCCGGACAAAAAGGCCGGCGGAAGCACCTCTGGATACTTCCGCCGGCAATATCGCCGGTTGGGGCCAGCTACAGCCCCAATGCTATGACGCCGACCCGCCTCCAAGTCTACTCCCAAATAGGCTTCGATGCCTGGAAACGATGATTCTTCAATCTGCGCAGGCACTTCCCACGCCAGTTGCAACACAGGCGCGCCGTTTCTTCCCTTTGAGGATTCTTAGCGAAATCCAAGCATCCGCTATCGCTCCTGGATCGCTATTCGCCGACCACCTCCTCGCTGGGCGCTTTGGCGCCATCACTTTCCACTTTTCCTGCGAATGAATCTTTGTCTTCGCGCATTCGCGGACGGAAAACCGGTTTCCACTTTTCCTGCGAATGAATCTTTGTCTTCGTGCATTCGCGGACGGAAAACCGGTTTCCACTTTTCCTGCGAATGCTTTATAGCGCTCGCTCCATGAGCACGCCGATCTCCCATATCCGCAACTTCTCCATCGTCGCCCACATCGACCATGGCAAATCCACCCTCGCCGACCGCCTGATCCAGATGACGGGCGGGCTCGATGCCCGCGAGATGAAGGAACAGGTGCTCGACAACATGGATATCGAGCGCGAACGCGGCATCACGATCAAGGCGCAGACCGTGCGCCTGCGCTATCGCGCCAAAAATGGCGAGGACTATGTCCTCAACCTCATCGACACGCCGGGCCATGTCGACTTCGCCTATGAGGTCTCACGCTCGCTCGCGGCCTGCGAAGGCTCGCTGCTCGTCGTCGACGCCTCGCAGGGCGTGGAGGCCCAGACCCTCGCCAATGTCTACCAGGCGATCGACAACGATCACGAGATCGTGGTGGTGCTGAACAAGGTCGACCTGCCGGCCGCCGAGCCCGACCGCGTACGCGAGCAGGTCGAGGAAGTGATCGGCATCGACGCCAGCCAGGCCGTGCTGATCTCGGCCAAGACCGGCCTCGGCATCGAGGACGTGCTCGAGGCGATCGTCCAGCAATTGCCGCCGCCCCGCGAGGGCGACCGGTCGGCGCCGCTGAAGGCCATGCTGGTCGACAGCTGGTACGACGCCTATCTCGGCGTCATCGTGCTGGTGCGCGTGATCGACGGCGTGCTCAAGAAGGGACAGACCATTCGCATGCTGGGCACCGGCGCCAAGTATCCGGTCGAGCGCACCGGCTACTTCACGCCCAAGATGATCAACACCGACGAGATTGGTCCGGGCGAGTTCGGGTTCATCACCGCCTCGATCAAGGAAGTGGCCGATACCCGCGTCGGCGACACCATCACCGAGGATCGGCGGCCGACCGAAAAGCCATTGCCAGGCTTCAAGCCGGCGCAACCCGTGGTGTTCTGCGGCCTCTTTCCTGTCGACGCGGCCGATTTCGAGGACCTGCGCGCCGCCATGGGCAAGCTGCGCCTCAACGATGCCAGCTTCTCCTTCGAGATGGAGACCTCGGCCGCGCTCGGCTTCGGCTTCCGCTGCGGCTTTCTCGGCCTGCTGCACCTGGAGATCATCCAGGAGCGTCTGGAACGCGAATTCAATCTCGACCTCATCGCGACCGCACCGAGCGTGGTTTACCGTCTCGTCCTGACCGACGGCACCACCAAGGAACTGCACAACCCGGCCGACATGCCCGACGTGGTGAGGATCGATCATATCGAGGAGCCGTGGATCCGCGCCACGATCCTGACCCCCGACGACTATCTCGGCGGCATCCTGAAGCTCTGCCAGGACCGGCGCGGCATCCAGATCGACCTTTCCTATGTCGGCAAGCGCGCCATGCTGGTCTACGACCTGCCACTCAACGAAGTCGTGTTCGATTTCTACGACCGGCTGAAATCCATCTCCAAGGGCTACGCCTCCTTCGACTATCACCTCACCGATTATCGCGAGGGCGATCTCGTGAAGATGTCGATCCTGGTCAACGAGGAGCCCGTCGACGCGCTCTCCATGCTGGTGCACCGCTCGGCCGCGGAAAAGCGGGGTCGTGTCATGTGCGAGAAGCTCAAGGAGCTGATCCCCCAGCACATGTTCAAGATCCCGATCCAGGCGGCGATCGGCGGCCGGATCATCGCGCGCGAGACGATCTCGGCACTGCGCAAGGACGTCACGGCCAAGTGCTACGGCGGCGACGTCACCCGCAAGCGCAAGCTTCTGGAGAAACAGAAGGAAGGCAAGAAGCGGATGCGCTCGTTCGGAAAGGTGGACATCCCGCAGGAGGCGTTCATCCAGGCGCTCAAGATGGGGGATTGAGAGAGCTCTCTCGTTGCCGCTCCTTACGGCCGCCTGAAAAGGGTCGGCCCGCCGTAGAGATAGCCGATGCGGTCGATCGCCTCCCGCAGCGGCTCGCGCGACACCAGCATCGTGTGGCCATTGGCATGGATCATGTTGTCGGCGTCCGTCATGATCGCGACGTGGCCCTTCCAGAAGACGAGATCGCCCCGCTGCAGGTTGGAATAGCCCGGCTCCGGCTGGAAGGCTTCGCCAAGTCCGGATGCCTGCATGTCGGAATCGCGCGGCGCCGGCCTGCCCGCCATGCGCATCGCCAATTGCACCAGGCCGGAGCAATCGAGGCCGAAGGCCGAAACGCCGCCCCATAGATAAGGGGTATCGATCAGCGTCTCGGCGACCGCCACGTAATCGGCGGCATGGTCGCTCGCCGGCATGAGATGGCACGCAATGACGGCTTCGCCGGACTGCAGCAGCGCGTAGGAAGTGCCTCGATTCTCGGCCATGCCGACCACCACCAGATCGGTGCCCATCGACAGCTCGCCGCTCCGCGGCAGCTTCATGTCGGGTCCCGGGTACAGAAAGGTCCTGGGAACGCAGACCATATGCGTGGGGGGACCGTCGCGAGCCTTCAAGGCGGTCGCGGCGACATAACCGACATAGGAATCGCGCTCGGACTGTATCCAGGCCCAGCCTTCCCGTTCCTCGAAAACGATCACATCCTCGCCAAGGAGAAGCTGCGTGCTGAGGCCGGCATCGGGCCGGGGCTCCCCGCGCATGTCGGCCACGGGCACGGCGATGCGTGCCGGCCTCCCGACGACGAAACGTTCCGATTCGACCTGTTCCTCAAGCCTTGTGTCGGCGAGATCTGCGCGGAAAGCATGAAGCCGCTTATCGAGAATGCTCACAGGGGAAGTTCTCCGGCGCGTGCAATGATGTCATCCCCGAAACGCTCGACGAACAAGGCACCGTCGACTGTCCTTCTCACCAGAACGTTGCGCCTGTCGTGCTCGTCACGGTGTCGCGACACCAGCCTCAACGCTCCCATCGTGTCAAGGGCGCGGGTGATCACCGGCTTGGTGACCCCGAGCCGCGCCGCCAATCCGCGCACGGTATGGGGCGGGGGATCGAGATAGATCGTCAGCAGGATCGCCCATTGCCGCATGGTAAGGTCCGCCGTGCCCGCGCGCACTTGCGAAAGGCTCACCTGCTGCCATAGCCGCAAGGCCTGAGTGGGACGCAAAACAACCACCATGATGCAAGCATCCTCGGAAAATTGTTTCGGTTCCGTTTCACCCAATCCCGATTTGGCGACCGATGCAAGCCTTTAGCGTCCTCAACGCCCGAAGCGTGCGGTCAGGACCCGTTCCAGGGCACGAATGCCCTGGGCTTCGGCTCCGGCTGGGCAATGCGGGCGGTCGCTCGGACTCCAGCCAAAAATGTCGAAATGCGCCCAGCTGCCGGTCTTCTCGACAAAGCGCTTGAGGAACAGTGCCGCAGTGACCGATCCCGCGAAGCCGTCAGTGGTGACGTTGTTCAGGTCCGCGATTTTCGAGGAAAGCTTGGAGTCGTAAGGTTTCCACAACGGCATGCGCCAGAGCGGATCGGCGGCCGCCTCGGCGGCCCGTGAAATCTCGCCGGCAAGCCCGTCATCCGGTGTGTAGAAGGGCGGCAGATCCGGTCCGAGCGCCACACGGGCGGCACCCGTCAGCGTGGCCATGTCGATCAGCAGTTGCGGTTCCTCCTCGTCGGCCAGCGCCAGCGCGTCGGCGAGGATCAGGCGCCCTTCCGCATCGGTGTTGCCGATCTCGACCGTCAGTCCCTTGCGGCTCCGCAGGATGTCGCCCGGCCGGAAGGCATTGCCGGAGATGGCGTTCTCGACCGCGGGGATGAGGACGCGGAGTCTTACCTTGAGCCCGGCGGACATGATCATCGAGGCAAGCCCGAGCACATTGGCAGCCCCGCCCATATCCTTTTTCATGAGCAGCATGCCGCTGGCGGGTTTGATGTCCAGGCCGCCCGTATCGAAGCAGACGCCCTTGCCGACAAGCGTCACCTTCGGAGCGGATTCTGGGCCCCAGTTCAAGTCGATGAGGCGCGGCGCCTGATCCGAGGCGCGGCCAACCGCATGGATCATCGGAAAATTCTTCGCGAGCAGCGCGTCACCCTTGATGACGCTGACCGAAGCCTCGTGCGGCTTGGCAAGCGCGCGAACCGCATTCTCCAGCGCCTCCGGCCCCATGTCGTTGCTCGGCGTGTTCACGAGATCACGCGCCAGGAACACACCATCGGCGATCCAGCGCACGCGCTCCAGGTCGGTGCCGGCCGGCAGGGCGAAGCGGATGGCCTTGCCCGGCTTCTTGCCGTAGTGCGTGAAGCTGTAGCCGCCAAGCAGGAGTCCCAATGCTGCGATCTCCGGCGTGGCGGGCTTGGCCGCGAAGTGCCAATCGCCCTCCGGCAGCGTTCGGGCCAGCGTTCCCACCGTCAGCGCCCCGAAAGCATCCTCGCCATTGCCGGTGCCAAGCAGCGCCCCACCCAGCTTGCCGCTTTCGCCGGGCAGGATCAGGACCTTGCCGGCTTCCCCCGTGAAGCCGTTGGCCTTGGCCCAGGCCGCTGCAGCAGGCTCCAATCCCGCGTCGCCAAGGGCATTCTTGGCAACGAGATGGACCGGCAGGCTCGCGCGCGATTTCTTCTCGACCAGTTCAAGCGGCATCAATTCATCCTTTGATTTTTCGATCGCGAGGGCGCTAACCCGTCCGACAGAGGCTCGACAACCGGACCTAGAACCCGCCGCCGGGTTCTCCCCCACGACGCTGCTGCCGGAGGGCCTCGGACTGCGCCTTCTCGAGTGCGGATGTCGGCGACTGCCAGTCAGGGTCGCGCGATTCCACCGACATGGGCGACCCGCCGCAACCGGCGAGGACGAGCAACACGGCGGCAAGCAGAATTCTCATCATCATTTCTCCAGCAGCCGCGCAATGGGCGGCGGTTTGGAGGACAACATCTGCCCTGCCCGGCTTCGAAAGGCAATGGCGCATGCGCGCCGGTTCGAACGCAGGTTGCACCGTTAACGCCTCGTTAGGGTTAACGGAATATTGATCCGACAGGGGCGACGCGGCCGAGGCCGCAGGAAGGGGAGCGCGGATGGTCCATCGGCGGATTGCGTCTTCTGCGAGGTGTTTCGCGGCGACGTTGACGGTCGTTCTTGCTTTGAGCGCTGCTGGTTGTGCCGACCGGAGCATGACTACCGGATCGATCGCCCGCCCTTCAGGAAAGCCCCTGGAGCAGATGTCGGCCGGCGAGCTGCATGGCGCCGCCGCCTCGCTCGGTAAAGCCTTCGCCGCCAATCCCAAGGACAAGACGACGGCGATGCGCTACGCCGCCGTGCTTCAGATGAACGGCAAGTCCGAACAGGCTCTCGCCGTCATGCGCAAGCTGGCGATCGGCTATCCCAGCGATCGTGACGTCCTGGCTGCATACGGCAAGGCGCTGGCCGGCGCCGGCCAATTCGAGCAGGCGCTCGATGCCGTTCGCAGGGCCCAGACACCGGAATACCCAGACTGGAAGCTCGCTTCGGCGGAAGGCGCGATCCTCGATCAGCTCGGCCAAGCCAAGGAGGCCCGGGCGCTCTATCGCCGCGCCCTCGATCTGAAGCCGAACGAGCCTTCCGTGCTTTCCAATCTCGGCATGTCCTATGTGCTGGAAGGCGACCTCAGGACCGCCGAGACCTACCTGCGCTCGGCCACGGAGCAAGCCGGCGCCGACAGCAGGGTGAGACAGAACCTTGCCTTGGTGGTCGGGCTGCAGGGCCGCTTCGACGAGGCGGAACAGATCGCCCGGCAGGAGCTTTCCCCGGAACAGGCCCAGGCCAACATCGCCTATCTTCGCTCGATGCTCGCCCAGCAGAATTCCTGGAGCCAATTGAAGAAGGACGAGAAGAAGGGTGCCGGCTCGACCTAGCTCGAGCCGCGAATGCTCGGAAGCCATTCTCTTGATATGCAACTCGTCGCGCCATACATGATGCGTGATGATTGATGCGCGGAGGGAAAGGGGCCATGAGAACGACACTCGCGATTGATGATGACGTTCTGGTCGCAGCCAAGGCAATGGCTGCGCAACAGCGCCGTAGCGTCGGCGAGGTTATTTCCGATCTGGCGCGGCGTTCCCTCCGGCGTCCGGTGGGTGGCGGCGAGCGCAATGGAATTCCCCTGCTGTCGCCGCGGCCGGACGCACCCCCGGTCACGCTGGAAATCGTCAACGCCTTACGCGATGAACTCCCTTGACCTTCCTGCTGGACGTCAACGTTCTGATTGCTCTGATCGACCCTGGTCACGTCGCGCACGACGACGCGCATGATTGGTTCGCTTCGACTGGGCGCCGGTCATGGGCCACCTGTCCCATAACCGAAAATGGCGTCATCCGAATCGTTGGCAGCCCAAGATATCCCAACTCTCCGGGCTCGCCGTCTGTCGTGGCAGAGATGGTCGGCAAATTGCGTAATCTTCCCAGCCACAATTTCTGGTCGGACGATGTCAGCCTTGTCGATGCGGACAACGTTGATCCCGCGAAGGTTCTAACCTCCGCTCAGGTCACGGATACCTACCTACTTGCGCTCGCCAAGGCACGTGGCGGCCGGCTGGCGACTTTCGACCGGAGATTGTCGACGGAAGCGGTAAAAGGCGGGAAATCCACTCTGCACGTGATCATCGGCAAATAGCCTCTGGTCCCAATCTGGGAATCGCACTTCAACAGGACGGCTCGCTTAGAAAATACCCTGTCCGCTGATCTGGATGCCGGCCGGCCCCAGAATGATGGCGAAGAGGACCGGCAGGAAGAACAGGATCATCGGCACGGTCAGTTTCGGCGGAAGAGCGGCAGCCTTCTTCTCGGCGGCATTCATGCGCATCTCGCGGCTTTCATTGGCCAGCACGCGCAGCGCCTGTCCGACTGGCGTGCCGTAGCGCTCGGCCTGAACCAGGGCCTGTGCCACCGACTTCACCGATTCGAGCCCGGTTCTGCTCGCCAGATTGTCGTAGGCTTGCTTGCGCTCCTGCAGGAACGACAATTCCGCGTTGGTCAGCACCAGCTCCTCGGCGAGGTCGACCGATTGCGCGCCGATCTCCTCGGCCACCCGGCGAAAGGCTGCCTCGACCGACATGCCCGATTCCACGCAGATCAACATCAGGTCGAGCGCGTCCGGCCAGGCCTTCTGGATGGAAGCCTTACGCTGTGCCGCCCGGTTCGAGACATAGAGGACCGGCGCATAGAATCCGGCATAGGCGGACAGGATGCAGACGAACAGCCTGATGAAGAAAGGCTGTTCGGGAAGGCCGCCGAGGCCGAAGACGTAGGCGAGGCCGAGTCCGAAGGTGACGAAGGGAAGAACGAGGCGGAGGAACAGGAATCGAGTGAGCGGATTCTGGCCGCGAAAGCCGGCCATCCGCAGCGACGCCAGTGTTTTTTCGTCGGCCAGCGCGCGCCTGAGGTCGAGGCGTTCGACGATGTTGCGCATGCCGACGGAGTGCTCCTCGCGCAACCCCCTGCGCCGGCGTTCTCCTTCATTGGCGAGGCGAACCCGCTGCTTGGCGCGCAGTTCCTCGCGCTCGATCGCAACTGCCTTCATCCGGGACTTGATCGAATTGCCGCCGAATGCGGGGAGCAGGGTCAAGAGCGTGGCGAAGACGGCGACCGCCACCAGCATGGCGACCAGGAAGGAAGGGTCGGTGACTGTCTTGACGACGGTATTGGACACGATTCCACCCCGCTCAGACTTCGAAGTTCATCATGCCGCGCATCACGAAGATCCCGATCGTCATCCAGACAGCCGAGACGCCAAGGATCAGATGACCGGTGCTCGTCGTGAATAGCGGCATGATGTAGCTCGGGCTGGAAAGATAGACGAGCACGGCCACGATGATCGGCAAGGATCCGATGATCGCCGCAGAAGCCTTGGCTTCCATCGAGAGGGCCTGGACCTTGGCCTTCATCTTCTTACGGTCGCGCAGCACGCGCGACAGATTGCCCAGCGCTTCCGACAGGTTGCCGCCTGCCTGTTGCTGGATCTGGATGACGATGCCGAAGAAGCCGGCCTCCGGGCAAGGCATGGTTTCGCTCATGCGCATCGTGGCGTCGGGAATGGACAGGCCGAGTTGCTGGGCCTCGACGATACGCCGGAACTCGCTGCGGACCGGCTCTGGCGATTCGCTCGCAATCAGCCGGATGCCGTCGTTCAACGGCAGGCCGGAGCGAACAGCGCGCACGATGATGTCGAGCGCATTGGGAAATTCCTCCAGAAAGGCCGTGACCCGTCGAGACCGTTTGAAGGCGACGAACCAGCGCGGCAGGCCGAGGCCACCGGCCGCCAGCGCTCCCGGCACGGCAATGAGAGGCGCCCCGGCAAGGAACACGAGAAGGGCAACGGCCATCCCGCAGCCGACGGAGTAGACATAGAAGCGCTCGAGACTCACCTGCAGGCCGGCCTGCCTGAGCTGGACCTTCAGCGGCGCCTTCTTGCTGCTGCGGTCCCTCAGCTTCTGTTTTTCCTCAAGGTCCTTCAACGTGTCCTGGACGGACTTGCGCCGCTTGGCCGCTTCGGCAAGCCGGTCCCGCGAAGCCTTGATGCCGGCGCGGTCGGTTTCGGCGCGCCTCACCGTTTCGAGCCGCTTTTCGACTTTCTTTTCGGCGGCCATCCTGTTGAACAGGAAGGCATAGGCGACCGCGCCCGCTGCCAGTGCGGCCAGCGCTGCAAAGCCCAGTGTTGCGCCGTCGATGCCGAACATGATCCTTCTCAGCCGCTCTGTTTTTCCATCGCCTCGAGCGCGGCAGCGAGGCGCTGTTCCTCGCCGTAGTAGCGCGCCCGATCCCAGAAACCGGGGCGCCCGACGCCGGTCGAGACATGGCGGCCGACAATCCGGCCGTTGTGGTCCTCGCCCTTGATGTCGTAGCAAACCAGATCCTGGGTGATGATGACGTCGCCTTCCATCCCGATGACCTCGGTGATGTGCGTGATCCGGCGTGAACCGTCGCGAAGGCGTGCCGCCTGCACGATCACGTCGACCGAGCCGACAATGATCTCGCGGACTGTCTTGGGCGGCAACGAGAAGCCACCCATTGCGATCATCGATTCGATACGGTTGAGGCATTCGCGCGGCGAGTTCGCATGGATCGTTCCCATGGAACCGTCATGACCAGTGTTCATCGCCTGCAAGAGGTCGAAAACCTCGGGGCCGCGCACCTCGCCGACGATGATCCGCTCGGGGCGCATGCGAAGGCAGTTCTTGACGAGGTCGCGCATCGTGATCTCGCCTTCGCCTTCGAGATTGGGCGGGCGGGTCTCCAGCCGCACGACGTGCGGCTGCTGCAATTGAAGCTCCGCCGAATCCTCGCAGGTGATCACGCGCTCGTCGCGGTCGACATAGTTGGTGAGGCAGTTGAGGAGCGTGGTCTTGCCCGAGCCCGTGCCGCCGGAAATGACCACGTTGCAGCGCACGCGGCCAATGATCTTCAGCACCTCGGCGCCTTCCGGAGAGATGGCGCCGAACCTGACGAGCTGGTCGAGGGTAAGCTTGTCCTTCTTGAACTTGCGGATGGTGAGCGCGGCTCCGTCGATAGCGAGCGGCGGCGCGATGACGTTGACGCGCGAGCCATCCGGAAGGCGCGCGTCGCAGATGGGCGAGGATTCGTCCACACGGCGGCCGACCTGGCTCACAATGCGCTGACAGATGTTCAGCAGCTGGTGGTTGTCGCGAAAACGGATGCTGGTCTGCTCGACCTTGCCGTTGACCTCGATATAGACCTGCTTGGCACCGTTGACCATGATATCGGCGATGTCGTCGCGCGCCAGAAGCGGTTCCAGCGGGCCGTAGCCGAGAACATCGTTGCAGATATCGTCGAGCAGTTCCTCCTGCTCGGCGATCGACATGGCGAAATTCTTGATCGCTATGATGTCGTTGACGATATCGCGGATTTCTTCGCGGGCGCTGTCGGGATCGAGCTTGGCGAGTTGCGAAAGATCGATCGTATCGATAAGCGCGGAGAACACCTGCGACTTGGTGTCGTAGTAGTTCTCGCTGCGCTCGCGCGGCGAGGCGCGCGGAGGCTCGGATGCGATGGGCTGCGCCGCAGCCATCGGCACTGCCACCTGCACCGGCGCTGCCTGCACCGGCCGGACCGCCTCCATCCGGTCCGGCGACGCCGCAGGCGGCCGGAAAGCCGGATCCCCGCGCCCGGGGCTTTCAGTGCCTCTCTTGCCGAACATGGTCGCGAATAGCCAAGGTTATCACTTTTTCAGCTTCAGCCTGCCGAGGAGTCCGGAAAGACCCGGCTTGCGCCGTGATTTGATCTCGCTGCGGCCGGTCAAGACGTGGGCGATCTCGTTGATTGTCTGAGCGATGGGGCTTTGCTTTGCCAACTCGCCCAGCATGCGCCCGCTATTGGCCGCATTGCCGAAGAGCTGCGCATCGAAGGGGATCGCAGCCATGGGCGTCACGCCAAGCGGCTCGGCGAAGTCCGCAGCCGAGATCTCCGGCCTCTTGGGAACGCCGGTCTGGTTTACGATCAGCCGCGGCGGGGCGTCGTTCGGCCGGAGCTTTCTCAGCATGTCGATGAGGTTCTTCGTGTTGCGAAGATTCGCCAGTTCCGGCGTCGCCGTGATGACCACGTCGTCAGCCTGCATCAGCGTGCTCTTCGCCCAGCCGCTCCAGACATGTGGGACGTCGAGCACAAGGAGCGGCGCGCTGCGCTGCGCGACCTCGATGATCTGCGTGAAAGCGTCGGGGTCGAAATCATAGACGCGGTCCAGCGTGGAGGGCGCCGCCAGGAGCGACAGGCGCTCGGCGCATTGGGCAAGCAGCCTGTCGAGATACACTTCATCGACCCGCTCGGGTGCGAAGACGGCCTCGGCGATGCCCTGGACCGGATCCTGGTCGAAATTGATATTGGCGGTGCCGAAGGCCAGGTCGAGATCGGCCACCACGACCTCCGACTTGAACAGCGTCGACATCGCCCAGGCGACATTGTGGGCGATTGTCGAGGAGCCTACCCCGCCCTTGGCGCCGACGAATGCGATCGACCTGCCTATCGGATCCGCTTCGGGATCGACGAAGATCGCCGAGACGACGCTGACGATATCGGCCATCGAGACCGGCGCCACGACATATTCGGACACGCCGGAACGGATGAGCTCGCGATAGAGCCAGACATCATTGTAGTGGCCCACGACGATGACCTTCGTGCTGGGGTCGCAGCACTCGGCCAAGCGGCGCAAGGAGTCCAGCAGTTCCCTAGGCTCCCCTCGCGTTTCCAGGATCACCAGATTGGGGGTCGGGGCGGTCTGGTAATAGTCGATCGCCGCCGCGACGCCGCCCATGTGAACCTTGAGATGCGTCTTGGACATGCGCCGATCGCCGGCCGCCCGCCCGATGGGGTCGGCAACGCTTTCGCTCTCGCAGAAGGCCTGGATCGAGATGCGCGGGACCGGCCGAAGCGACTGCAGGACCGCGGCGTCCTGAGAGGTCGCGGGCTCTTTCTCGATCATCTGCTTGTAGGCAGGATTCGTCATTGTCCGCTTCTCAGTAGGTCACTTCGGATGTAGTCTCGAAATCACGCGCAATCGCTCTCGCCTTGTATTGGTCGATGGCGTCGGCACGGTTTTCGGGATCGATTTCGGTCGGCTTGCGCGGACCCAACAGGTCAGCCGGATTGGCAAGCTGCGCCGCGAGGTTGTTCTGATAGGAGCATCCGAAATTGGCGTAGTGCTTGTTCTCGGATGTCTTCAGCAGGTCGTCCGGCCAGCGGCCGCATTTGCCGGTCTGCGCCCTCATGGCGGAATAGGCTATGCGCACGGGCGCCGCGGTCTCCGCGGGGCCGGCCTGATAGGAGAGGAAGGCGATGCGTCCGTCCGGCACCCCGTTCGACCGCAGGAGCCGGGCAATGTCGGACGTTGCGCGCGAGGCAGCGACATCGTTCTGCCCTCCCGAAGGGGTAATGATGCGAACAACCGGCGCGGCGCTCCTGTCGTAACCGGCCAGGAAGCCCTCGATCGCAACCTTCTGCGTGCGGGTCATTCCGCGGTCGCTCGCGGCTACGGGCAGGTCGAGCTTCTCTTCTTTCTCGGCGATGACGATCGGATGATTGGTGCGATAGTCGTCCGGAACCGAGCCGACCGTTATGCTGTCGCGCTGCGCGCAGCCGGCCAGCACGGCCGAGGCGGCGAGCGCCAGTGCCGGCAAGGCGAGGCTCAGAAAACGCGGCCGGTCGATCGCCGTCTTCGCCGCCTGGATCTGGAATGCCGCTTCAGCCATGGCCGTTCCCATTATTTGTAGATGTAACCGACGACGCCGTGGTACCGGCCGTTCGGTCTGTTGGTCTGCATGGTGCCGTAGACCCGGTTGACTCGACCGAGGAACATGCCCGCGCCATCACTCGCCGCGTTGAAGTTGTCGTCGGGTTTCGCCAGCTCCGCGCGGGCGACCGGACGAGAGAGATAGGGCGTGATGATGACGACGAGCTCCGTTTCGTTCCGGACGAAGTCGCGGCTCCTGAAAAGCGTGCCGAGCACTGGAATCTTGGCCAGACCCGGCAGGCCGTTCACCGCCTGGCGGATATCGTCGCGGACGAGGCCGGCGATCATCATCGAGCCGCCGGAGGGCAGTTCCACCGTGGTGTCGGCGAGCCGTTTGCGGATCGAAATGATATTGGAGCCGAACTGCCGGCCGCCGGCTTCGAGCTGCACGGAGCCTTCGGTCGTCGGCTCCGAGACTGCGGTCCTCACCTTGAGGCTGATGCGTCCCGGCGAGAGGACAACAGGCAGGAACTCGAGCCCGATCCCGTATTCGAGCTGTTGGATATCGTAAGTCGTCGCACCTTCCTGATTGTCTTCGGAGACGGCGCTCGAACGACCCCTGACGATATTGAACTCGCCACCAACTTTGAACGTCGCCTTTTCTCCGGAAACCGCCGTGAGAGTGGGCTCGGCAAGCGTCTTCATGACGCCGGCCTGCTCCATGGCGTTGACGTAGGCCGCCAGGGTGGAGGTCCCCAAACCCAGAGTCGAGGCCGATTGTGGCTTGCCCAAGCCGAAAGAGTTTTCGGACAGAGCGCTCCAGCTGATCCCATTGCTCTGGTTGGAGCCGACAATATTGACGCCGAGTTGCTTCATAACGTTGCGGCTGACTTCCGCCACGGTGACCTTCAGCGTCACCTGGTCCTCACCGATAATTTTAAGCAGGTTGACGATCTGGCTGGTGCGGCGCTCGGAATCCGGATTGTTGATGTCGACGCCGCCATTGACCGAACCACCGGCCGCTGTCTGCGAATATTGACCCGTGGTGGCCTCGCCGCCGCTGACGAAAACTTCTGCAAGCCGCGCGGCACGCTGCGCATCAAGCGGCGTTTCGACCGTGCCGGAAAGCACCACATTGTCGTTCAGCAGTTCGACATCGATGTCGGAATTCGGAATGAAGCGCTTCAGATAGTCCTCAAGGCCGGCTACGTCGCGCTCCACGGCGAGGTCGAGGCTGACGATCTGCTCGCCATTGGAACCGAAAACGAAGATGTTGGTCTCGCCGACCGACTTGCCGAACAGGTAGATGCGCCGTGCAGTACGCGTCACGGCATCGGCGACGGCGGGATTGGCGACGAGTATGTCATAGGCGTCGGCCGGCAGGTCGATCACGACCGACTTGTTGAGGCCAAGCTTGATGCGCTGGCTGGCCGTCCTCGAGGATCCGATGCTGACCCCGGATTCGGCGCTCACCGCCAGATTGCTTGTGGAGAGAGCCGCCAGAACCGCGAAGGCCACGGTCGCGCAGATGCGCGCCAGGGAGCGGGGCTGTCCTGCTGGAGCGCTCATGATCGTTCCGCTCATCGCCTGGCGCCCACTTCGGAAACTTCGCCGGACTTGATGAGTCGCACGGTGCCGCGCCGACCGTTTCCGGATACGAGATAGTCGGCATCACCGGTCGACCGCTCCTGGGCGTCGGCAACGGATCGGAGCGAAAGGGTGAGGCGATCGGCCATCTGTTGCGCGACCGTGATGATTTCTGCCTGCTGCGGGGTGAGTTCCAGCGTGGCGGTCTGGCCGACCCTTACTTTCTTGCCGTCCTCATCTTCCTGGATCGTCTGGTCGATCGCCAGCACGCGAATGTTTTGAAGGATTGTCTCGGTAACGAAACCATCTCCGGTCGCGGCGCTTTGCGAACGACGCGTCATGATGACATCGACATAATCGTTGGGAAGGATGAAACCGCCCGCCGAAGTGTCGGCCGAGATCTGGGTGGCAATGGCGCGACTGCCCGAAGGCAGTATAGACGACATAAAGCTTTGTCCCTCGCCGACCAGCTTGCCTCGGCGCAGCGGCTCGCCGGCATACATGGCCACACGGGCAAGGGAGCCCTTCAGCTTGTCGATAGCTTCCGGATCGCCGTCACGCGTGATGAAATTATCGTTGATGCCGTCCGCGGGCCAAGCGCGCCACGCCAACGCGTCGCCGACAGGCGCTCCCATGGGAACGTCGCTGGCCAGCACCAGCACGTCGGCAAGCCGCAGTGCCGGTTCTTGCGGCACCAGCGCTGCAACGTCCTGCGGTGTTGCAATCGCCATGTTCTTGGCGACATAGCCGGCACCACTGGCCGCAGCCACCGCCACGCCAAGAATGATCAGCCTGGATGCTGCCATTTTTTCCGCACCCCGCACCCGAAATTTACCCTAGCCGAACGGGACATTGCGGGGGCAATGGTCAACTTATGGTTAACGGAACGCTTACGATCACGATTAATCGGAGGTTGCGAACGGCGCTATGCGGCCGGCGTCCGATCAGTTGGCGGCGATGCGCGCCAATGCCCATGCCATCAAGGGCGACGACGGATAGGTCAAGAGGCCGCCAATGCCGAGCGCGATGCCGTAGGGAATGCCTAGCTTGGCGTTCGCGATGTGGCGCAGGAACATGTTGTGGGAGACGAAAGCGGCAAGAAAGGAGCTGCGAAAGCTCATTATGCCGATTGTCAGCAGGCCGCCGATAAAGGAAGCCGCCACCACATACTGCAGCAATTCTACGCCGAAGCCGAACCAGAGCGACGTGGCGGCCAGAAGCTTGGCGTCGCCCCCGCCCATGGCTCCGATCGCGAAGAGCCCGAACGTCACGGCGAGCACCATGCCGCCGGCGGCGAAATGCATGGCGAAGGACTGCCAATCCATGCCGGTCAGGGGTGCGATGACGGCGAAGCCGGCTACAAGAACAATAGGTACCCGGTTGGCGATCGTCATCGACAGCATGTCGGAAACCGCCGCGAAGGCCATGCAGAAGGGAAAGACGATCAGGATCGACGCTTCGAGCATTGCAGTCCTCGGTGGCTAGCGGATATCGCGACCCTACGCGTACCGCGTTAACCGGCGGTGAAGCGCGCATCCAGCCATGGGCGGCACCGCTTAACCCTTGGTTCACCAATCCCGTTCATGCTCCGTTGAGCAATCCCGCTTCAGGAGATCGAGAATGGCACGGCACGTGACCTTGCAAGCCTTCGGCGCGCTGGTTCTCCTCTCCGCCCTATCCGGCGTGCCGGCAGCTTTCGCCGAAGCCGGCATCCAGGTGATCATGAATCAGGCCAAGATCGTGAGGATCGCGCGGCCTGCCGATACGATCGTCATCGGAAATCCGGCGATCGCCGACGCCTCGGTGCAGGACGCCACCACCATTGTCCTGACAGGCAAGGGTTTCGGGGTCACCAATCTCGTGGTCCTGGACAAGGATGGAAGCCCCATCGTCGACGAGCAGGTCGTCGTCTCCCGGCACGACCCGAACTCCGTGCGCGTCTACCGCAGGGCGGAAGTCCAGACCCTTTCTTGCACGCCCTATTGCGAAAGCTCCTACAAGGGCGAGGCCGAGCGGGCGTCCGAAGGCGAAATGAACGCGAGCCAGTAGCGGTCAGCCGCATGGCAAAGCTTAAACGGCAAGCGCTTTCCCGCCGACAGACGAAACGCGCAAACGTTCGCTACTGCACTGACACCAGATAGAGACGAAACAACTATCTGCTGACCCGCAGGTTCGAGAGAGAGCCGCCGATCTGCTCGAAGGCAGTCTTGAGATCGCTGCCGCTGGGCGAATTGAAATAGAAAGCGGGTTGTGTCGCGCATCCCCTCAGAAGATCCTCGATGGACTTACCCGGACGATTGAAGGCGATCGTATAGACGATGATACCCGCGTTCTTCATCGCCGTGCAAACCGCAGCAAGCCTGTCGTTGAGTTCGCCGACGGCCTCCGAGGATCTATCAGTCCCTAATCTCTTCTCCTCCAACCAGCCATAGGCTGTGTAGGTGGTACTCGTCATCGTGTTCTCGCCATCCGTCATGATCACCGCGGCCTTGTTCATGCTCTCGGTGCCGTAATCCAGTGGCAATTCATTGTTGTTCATGTCGCCACCCCACAGGCCTCGCCATTTAGGCGAGAGCATACGCCAGCCCCAGACAGCACCATAGTTGACGTGGGTATTGCCGACTGCCTCCATGTCCCTGACCGCAGTGACAAGCTTGCTCTTGGTCGAGGTCATAGGCGTCACTTCGGCCGGGCAATGCTTGTTGGGACCGAGCGATTGGCCCAAGCTGGATTTGGAGTTGCGCCAGCGGTTTTTGTCGCTGTCCTTCCAATAGTATGGTGCGAACGTCTTCATCGACGGCACATCATCGGTCTCATCGTAGCCATCCGCGCGCGCTTCCACGCAGCCGCCCCACTTCGTCGGTCCCCAATCGAGTCCCTTGAGCGATCCAGGCGTCAGCCAGTCCGAATGAGTGGCACCGATATTCACGCTCTGCGAAAACGGAACGACGCCCACATAGAGCTTTTCGCCTACGACCTGATCTCCGAAAAGGATATCGAGCAGCGAGTTCGTGGCGGTTTTCAGATCCCTTAGAGGGCTGCCGCCCATGGAGCCGGTGTTGTCGAGAACCAGGACAAGTTCCAGGCCGCCGACAGCGCGTTCGATCACGGTTTCGGCACTGGTCGACATGGTGTGGATACCGAAGAGGCTCATAAACGTCGTTGGGGCCGTCGCCGCGGCCTGTACGGTCAGGGTCTTCTTGTCGGAGCTCAGCGCCGACGTCAGGGAAGTGATATTCGCGCCGATGTAGCCGTCGGCGAAATTGACCGCTGTGAATTTGCGAACTTCATCGTCGAGCGTCGTCGTTCCCAGCTTGGCAACGGCGGATAGCCCACCGGCATCGATCGCGCGCTGAAGGCTGGAATGCATGAGCACCAGGCGGCCTCCGTCGACCGCCAGGCCCACTGCTCCGATCAGAGCCACCATGGAGGCAGCGGCAAGTGGCAGGACACCTCCGTCCTGGCGGCGCACGAATTGGAAGAGCCGCGATCGGAAACGACGCATCGACATCGGCAACCTGCGAGCAATGAAGTTCAATTGCCGTACCCCCCTTAACAGCCCGGTGCCGTCGTCAGATCGCCGAGCCTCGGCCGGAAGAGAGCTGTCTTGTAGGCCAGGGTCATCCCAGGGGCGGTCCAGCCCAGGAGCGGCGTATACCGATAGAAGATCTCTGCAACGATGATGTTATCGTTCTTGCCCAGAGCGAGCCCGCTCGGGAGACTTGCCGCCTTCCCCGTGGTTCCGATACGGCTGTTGCTTCCCAATTTGCCGCCCGCGCACTGCCATGCGACCGTCGCATTGCCTTTGTCGTCGGTTGCGATCGACGACAGAACCACGGTGCCGTTCTCGTCGAAGTCCCCGGTGCCCATCACCTCGGCCGATACCGCGAAGATACCGGAGATGTCCGCCGATGTGACGGATTTGTACCGTGCGATCACGTCGGCGACGGTTGAAGCCATATGCGCCGCTTGGAAATGCATCCGGACCAACAACCCGGTCTCGGTGCTGCCCAGGAACAACACCAGAAGCATTGGGGTAATCAGCGCCATCTCTGTCGCGGCAACACCCTCTTCCCGCCGGACGAAACGGCGAGCGAGCAGCAGCAACGGGGCCAACATGCGAAAGACTGACATCAGTAGGGCTCATTTTGGACGACAGCGGTCGCCGTCAGGGCCAACACGCCGTCCGTGCCGACCAACCTGCCGACCAGAGGCGTGAACAACCTCCAGGGATAGGACACGGTATAGAGGACCACCTCGCTGGTTCCGCCGTATCCTGCCCGACCCTGATCGGTATCGTAGACACCGTTGCCGTTCACATCCGTAAAGTTCTCGCCGTCGTCGCGTTTGCCGTTCCCGTTCGCATCGATGAAGGGTTCGGGCTTCTTCAGCGTGTCAAATCCGGTGTAGGCGGCGCTCTCAATGGTGATCTTGTCGGCATCCATCAGAACACCCGCCTCGTTCCGAAGGATCGCGCGCACCATCGCATCTTGGGTTGAATTTTCCGCGACAAACCCCGTCCTGCCCGCTCGGGATGCGTCGTAAGTCGCGTTCTTGAGCAGGATGTCGGCCGCAAAGATCAGTCCGAACTCGATGATGCCAAACAGGATCAACATCAGGATAGGTGCCACGATCGCGAATTCGACAGCGGTCGCTCCGGCATCGTTCGAGATGCAGCGCGTCAAACGCTTGCAGAGACCGTTCGAACGCACCCTTCGGAGAAGCCCCCTCTGCGGCACAGAACGGCACGCGCCAGTCTCCGACAGCGATTGGACTCTATTGCTGGCCACCATATTACCCCCTAAACCGACTGATTACTGCATCGGTTTTGAGGATCTATTAAAATGGCGGGTTTCTTTTGAGTGATCGCGAAGTAAAATATTTACTATAAGAAGTTATTCGGCGCTTTCCAAAAATCCACTTGAACGGGAGCCTTAGTGCGACGCCAGGTGTTTCCACCTCGCTGCAAAATGCTCTATGTCTTGACCACCCTGCATGAGGTCGGCTCTCGAAATGGCGCGTGCTTTCGTCTTCGTTCTCGATTCCTTCGGCGTCGGCGGCGCGTCTGACGCAGCCCGCTTCGGCGACGACGGGTCTGACACGTTCGGCCATATCGTCAAGGCCTGCCGCGAGGGGCAAGGCGACAGGGAAGGATTGCGGGAAGGACCGCTGTCGATACCGACCATGTTGTCGCTCGGGCTCGGCGAAGCGGCGAAGGCCGCGACCGGCAGGGTCCCCGGCAAGCTCGGCGCCGCCACCGCGGCTTCGGCCTTCTTCGGCGCGGCCGAGGAAGTTTCGAGCGGCAAGGACACCCCGTCGGGCCATTGGGAGATCGCCGGCCTCCCCGTGCCGTTCGAGTGGGGCTACTTCCCTCTCACCGAGCCGACGTTTCCCGCCGAATTGACCGCAGCCATCATCCGCGACGGGAAGGTGCCGGGCATACTCGGCGATTGCCACGCCTCGGGCACCGAAATCATCACAAGGCTGGGGGCGGAACATGTCCGCACAGGCAAGCCGATCTGTTACACGTCGGCCGACTCCGTCATACAGATCGCAGCGCATGAGGCCCATTTCGGACTGGAGCGTCTCTACGAGCTTTGCAAGACGGTGCGTAGGCTGGTGGACCCCCTCAATATAGGCCGGGTGATCGCGCGGCCCTTCGTAGGCGAGACGGCCGCCAACTTCGAACGTACCGCCAACCGTCGCGATTACGCCGTTCCCCCTCCCGAACCGACGCTGCTCGATCGCGTGGCGGCAGCCGGCAACAAGGTTATCGGCATCGGCAAGATAGGCGATATCTATGCCCATCGCGGCGTGACCGAGGTCCGCAAGGCGGCCGGCAACATGGCCCTTTTCGATGTGACCCTCGGCGCCATGGACGAGGCCGGCGATGGCGATCTCGTTTTCGCCAACTTCGTCGATTTCGATACGCTTTTCGGCCATCGCCGCGACATCGCCGGTTATGCAGCAGCGCTCGAGGCCTTCGATCGCCGCCTGCCGGAGGCGCTAGCCCAGCTTCGCCCAGGCGACCTGCTGATCCTGACAGCCGACCATGGCTGCGACCCGACCTGGCGGGGGAGCGACCATACGCGCGAGCGCGTACCGATTTTCGGCCTGGCGCCAGGCCTTCCGGGAGGCGCCGTGGGGCTCAGGCGGACCTACGCCGACATTGGCGAGACGGTGGCAGAACATCTCGGTCTTGCCCCGGGGCCGCATGGGATATCCTTCCGCCGCACAATGGCCGGCAATGCCTGAGCTTCCCGAGGTCGAAACGGTGCGGCGCGGCCTTCAGCCCGTGCTTGAAGGATCCGTCATCGAGCATGTCGAGACAAGGCGGCCCGATCTACGCTACCCCTTTCCCGAGAAATTCGTCGACCGGATCTCAGGACGTCGCGTCACCTCGCTGGGGCGGCGAGCGAAATACCTGACAGCGCATCTTGATGGCGGTCCGGTGCTGATCTGCCATCTCGGCATGTCCGGCTCTTTCCGGGTGGAGGCAGGCAGCGTGGAAGCGGGCGGCCCGGCTGGAACGCCCGGCGACTTCTACTACGCGCGCTCCAAGGACACCGCGCATGACCATGTCGTTTTCCATGTCGCCGCGCCGGATGGCAAAAAGGCGCGCGTGATCTTCAACGATCCCCGCCGGTTCGGTTTCATGCTGCTGAGCGAGGAGGCGACCTGGCGCGAACACCCGATGCTGGCCGGGCTCGGTGTCGAGCCCACCGGTAACAGCCTCGACGGAAATCTCCTCAGCGATCTCTTCCGCGGCCGCGCCGCGCCTTTGAAGGCCGCGCTGCTCGACCAACGCCTGGTCGCGGGTCTGGGGAACATCTATGTGTGCGAGGCATTGTGGCGGGCTGGCCTGTCGCCGCGCCGCGCCGCCGGTACGATCTCGGCCAAACCCGGTGCACGCTCGGTGCGGGCCGAGCGTTTGGCGCAGGCGGTGCGTGACGTGATCGCCGACGCCATCGCGGCAGGAGGATCCTCCTTGCGCGACTATGTTCAGGCCGACGGCTCGCTCGGCTATTTCCAGCACACTTTCAGCGTCTATGACCGCGAAGGCGAAGCTTGCAAGCGTCCGGGCTGTTCCGGCGTCGTCCACCGCCTCGTCCAGAGCGGGCGCTCGACCTTTTATTGCCCAACCTGTCAGCGATAGCCCGAGAAAGAGGAGACAATGATGGCCTATGAGACGATTCTGGTCGAAACGCGCGGCAAGGTGGGGCTGGTCACGCTCAACCGTCCGAAGGCGCTCAACGCACTCAATTCCCAGGTGCTTCAGGACGTGATCGCGGCTCTCCAGGCATTCGAGGCCGACCCGGAGGTCGGCGCCATCGTTCTGACAGGCTCCGAAAAAGCCTTCGCCGCCGGCGCCGACATCAAGGAAATGCAGGCCAAGTCCTACATCGACGTCTACATGGAGGACTTCTTCGCCGGCTGGGAGGGATTGACCCGTATCCGCAAGCCGATCATCGCGGCCGTGTCGGGTTATGCGCTGGGCGGCGGCTGCGAACTCGCCATGATGTGCGACTTCATCATCGCCGGCGACAACGCCAAGTTCGGCCAGCCCGAGATCACGCTCGGCGTCATGCCCGGAATGGGCGGCTCGCAGCGGCTCACCCGTTTCGTCGGAAAGTCAAAAGCCATGGACATGTGCCTGACCGGCCGGATGATGGACGCGGCGGAAGCCGAGCGATGCGGACTCGTCTCGCGTGTGGTCCCGGCAAGCGAGGTCGTGGAAGAGGCGCTGAAAGCGGCGGTCAAGATCGCCGACCTATCGCAGCCCGCGGTCATGATGACAAAAGAAGCCGTTAACCGTGCCTACGAAACCACCCTGGCGGAAGGGCTGCGTTTCGAGCGCCGCGTTTTCCACTCGATGTTCGCGCTCGACGACCAGAAAGAAGGCATGGCGGCCTTTTCGGAGAAAAGGACAGCGAATTTCCGCAATCGCTGATGCGTGGCAGCGGAGGGCTTTTCGGGGGAATTGCGGCGTTGACGCCTCGCAAAACCTACACTATAAGCCCCCTCAACCGGGACGGCCTTGGCTGTCCCGCCTGTTTTTTGCGCCCACGCGATGTGCAGTTCGGGCGCCACTCGATAGATCATAGAGAGGCATCATGGCCAACACCTCCTCGGCCAAAAAGGCTACGCGCAAGATCGCTCGCCGCGCGGCGATCAACAAGAACCGCCGGTCTCGCGTTCGCTCCTTCGTCCGCAAGGTCGAGGAAGCATTGGCTGCCGGCGACAAGGCCGCGGCAACGGCCGCCTTCCAGGCAGCTCAGCCGGAATTGATGCGGGCCGCCACCAAGGGCGTTCTCCACAAGAATACCGCGTCGCGGAAGGTCTCTCGGCTCGCCCAGCGTCTTAAGACGCTCGCCAACTGATCTTCAGATAAGCTTCGGATAGTCTGGCCCGGTGGCCGCGCCGCCGGGTTTTTTTGTTTGCCGAGCAAAGACTTGGCAACGCACGCCCGATTTTGTCTTTCGGGTGCCCTCCACTTGTTTGCCGGCATAGCCGCCGGCCTCGGTAAAAATGGCCGCCGCGAATTCCGCGACGCCCAAATTGTGTCATTGTGTTTTGCGTAGAGTATTCAGTGCCTTGTCAATGCTTATCCACAGCTTGTCCACGTCGTGCGGGGGCGCCCTCAGGCAGCGCTCTGTCAAGCGCTTTTTTTGAAAATATTTCTTCGCCCGGGGCAATCTCCCGGCCTGCGCACGAAGGTTTTGAATCAGAACGATTTCTCCAGTTTGGTGCCGGCATGCGCCGCAAATTCGGCCGCCGCCATGTCCAGAATCGTAAAAAAACCATTAGCCGCGCCCTTGCCCTTTCCACGACGATTTTTGTAGTGTCTGTGCATCGAAAGGACGAGCCTCGGGCTCGGCGAACTAGCCAAAAAGGCGGATGGGATGGCACGCGGCAAAGCCGCGGAGGGCGAAGCCGTGCCTTTCGATGCGCGTGGGACGACCTGCAGGTAAGTCACGGAGTTTGCTCTGGCTTCTCGCCAGAGATCGATCCTGCTTGCCTCGCGGAAAGCTCACATTCGAGGGGTCGCGGAGGGGTTCCGGCCATGGACGGCGACGGAGAAACGAAGGAAGGGATTACGGCCACCTGAAACAGAGGTGGAAAAATATACGAGGATAAGCCGGAAGACGCAGCGCACGCGGCTGACCGGTCATAATGAATGCCAACAACGGGGATTGCGAGATGCAGAGCGGCATTGAAAGGGAAGTCAAATCAGCCTTTCCTTTTGAACGAGATATTGTCGGCGGTTGCGAGGCCAAGGAATCGGATGCGGCTGAGAAGATCTTCGAGCGTGTGAAGACTCAGTTGCGGGCCCGGCTCGGCGCCGAAGTTTACTCAAGCTGGTTCGCGCGCATGAAGCTCGCCGAAACCTCGAAAGGCCTGGTGCGCATCTCTGTTCCTACCGCCTTCCTGAAGTCGTGGATCAATGGCCACTATCTCGACCTTGTCACCGAAATCTGGAAGCAAGAACGTCCCGACGTTCTCAAAGTAGAGTTCGTCGTCCGGTCTGCGACGCGCAATGGTCGCTCTTCGCCGGAATCCGACGACGCCGCTGTCCGCAAAAGCGCCAAGCCACAGACCGCTCTGGGATCGGGCACGCTTGCCAATGTGCGCCCCGAGCGCCAAGCCGGCCCCCGTCCGGCGGTGGAGGCCGATGCTCGGCAGCGACTGCTCGGTTCCCCGCTGGATGCTCGCTACACCTTCCAATCCTTCGTCGAAGGCGCCTCGAACAGGGTTGCCTTCGCGGCGGCCCGCGCGGTGGCCGAACAGGCCCCGAACGCCGTACGTTTCAATCCGCTGTTCCTCCACGCGACGGTGGGCCTCGGCAAGACACACCTGCTGCAGGCGATCGCGGCCGAGTCGCTGAAGCGCAACCCCCAGTCGCGTGTCGTTTATTTGACGGCCGAATATTTCATGTGGCGCTTCGCCACCGCAATCCGCGACAACAACGCTTTGACCCTCAAGGAGCAGTTGCGCGATATCGATCTGCTGATCATCGACGACATGCAATTCCTGCAGGGCAAGTCGATCCAGCACGAGTTCTGCCACCTGATCAACATGCTGCTCGACAGCGCCAAGCAGGTCGTCGTCGCCGCCGATCGGCCGCCAGCGGAACTCGAATCGCTCGAACCCAGAGTGCGGTCGCGACTCAATGGCGGCGTCTCCCTGGAGATGGCGGCGCCCGACTTCGCCATGCGCCTCACCATGCTCCGCCAAAGGTTGGCATGTGCCCAGGCGGAGGATTCGACACTTTCCATCTCGGAAGACATCCTGGCCCATGTCGCCCGTACGGTAACGGGCAGCGGACGTGAACTCGAAGGCGCATTCAACCAGCTTCTGTTCCGTCAGTCTTTCGAGCCTCAGCTCACCATCGATCGCATCGATGAGATCCTCGGTCACATCTATCGCTCCGGCGAGCCCAAGCGAGTCCGAATCGAGGACATCCAACGCATCGTGGCGCGCCACTACAACGTGTCCAAAACGGAACTCCTCTCCAACCGGCGCACACGCACCATCGTCAAGCCGCGGCAGGTCGCCATGTACCTGTCCAAGGTGATGACCCCCCGCTCTTTGCCCGAGATCGGGCGGCGGTTCGGAGGGCGCGACCATACGACAGTGCTCCACGCCGTTCGCAAGATCGAGGATCTGTCCGGCGCCGACAATACATTGGCGCAGGAACTCGAGCTCCTGCGCCGCCTGATCACCGATCAGGCCTGAGGCCCGGCCAATGCATGTCGCCCAAAAGTGTGCAGCGGTCTGGGCAAACGACATGCATAAAACAACAGCTAAAAAGCATGCCGCGCGAATCCCAATTCGCGCGGCATGCTTTTAGAAGAACCGGAGCGCCGTGCGCCAGCACGGAGGCACAGCGCTTCGATTTTGCCCGCGCTTGGGAGACGCAGTGCGTCTCGGCCACATCGCAGGACCGATACCCTGTTCGGGTACAATGCTTCGGATGAAGCAGGCTCTTCATTATCCCCAGAAAGGCGGAAGATGTGCCGCGAAGGCCCGGGTCGGGCTTGCGTTTCCGGGTGATTTGCTGTCATTTTGCTTCGATTCTGTGCCATTTGCGGCCTTTCGCGGCGTAGCCTTTGTCCGGAAATCGAAATGTCAGTCTGAAGCGAGATCGGCCCGTCATGCGTGTGGTCCTTGAACGTTCGAACCTCCTCAAGTCCCTGAACCATGTTCATCGCGTGGTGGAACGGCGGAACACGATTCCTATCCTGTCGAACGTGCTGCTCACCGCCACCGGCGCCAGCCTCGAAATGAAGGCGACCGACCTCGACCTCGAGATCACCGAAGCCACCCCCGCGGTGGTGGAGCAGACGGGCGCCACCACAGTGCCGGCCCACCTTCTCTACGAAATTGTACGCAAGCTGCCCGACGGCGCCGAGGTCATGCTCAAGACCGACGAGGACGGCAATGCCATGTCGGTCGTCTCCGGGCGGTCGAGCTTCCGCCTGCAGTGCCTGCCGCAATCGGATTTCCCGGAACTGTCGGCCGGCTCCTTCTCGCATACCTTTCGGTTGGATTCGCCGGCCCTCAAGGCTCTCATCGAGAAGACCCAGTTCGCCATCTCGACCGAGGAGACGCGTTATTATCTCAACGGCATCTTCCTGCATACACATGAGACGGGCGGAAAGCTGAAGCTGCGCTCAGTCGCGACCGATGGACACCGCCTGGCACGGGCCGAGATCGACGCTCCGGCTGGCTCCGAGGGCATGCCCGGCATCATCATCCCGCGCAAGACCGTCAGCGAGTTGCTGAAACTTGTCGACGATCCCGACGTCGCCATTACCGTCGAACTTTCTGAAAGCAAGATCCGCTTCACGATCGGTAGCGTCGTTCTCACCTCCAAGCTGATCGACGGCACCTTCCCCGATTATCAGCGTGTGATCCCGACCGGCAACGACAAGACGCTGATCATCGATCGGCAGAGCTTCGCGGCGGCTGTCGACCGTGTTTCCACCATATCGTCCGAACGCGGGCGGGCCGTGAAGCTGTCGATCGCCGATGGCCAGGTGACGCTTGCAGTCAACAATCCGGATTCCGGCAGCGCGACCGAGGAACTGGCGGCCGACTACGCGTCGGAACCGATCGAGATCGGTTTCAACGCCAAATATCTGCTCGACGTGGCCGCGCAGCTTTCGGGCAGCGAGGCCAAGTTTCTGCTGGCGGACGCCGGATCGCCGACCCTCATCCATGACATGACGGACGACGACGCGCTCTACGTGCTCATGCCGATGCGCGTCTAGCCTAGATGGGCTGTCGAACGAGCGGCGGTCCGGCCCATGCCGGAAATGCAAACGCATATAAGTAAGCTGTCGCTTACAGATTTCCGGAACTATTCCGGCGTTACGCTTGCGTTGAAACCAGGTTCGGTCGTCTTCACCGGCAACAACGGCGCGGGAAAAACGAACCTGCTCGAGGCGATCTCCCTGCTGACGCCGGGACGAGGATTGCGCCGCGCCGCCTATGGCGAGATCGCGCGGGACGGCAGCGACGGTTTCGTGGTGCACGCGCGTGTGGAGGGTCCTCTCGGCACCTGCGATATCGGCACAGGCATCGGCGGAGGGACCGGCCACGAGACCGGCCGCAAGGTGCGCATAAACGGTGCGCCCGCCAAATCGGCGGAAGACATGCTCGAATGGCTCCGGGTGACGTGGCTCACCCCGGCGATGGATCAATTGTTCACCGGCCCGCCCGGGGACCGGCGACGCTTCCTCGACCGGCTGGTGTTGGCGACCGATCCCGGCCATGGCCAGCGTGCCCTCGACTATGAAAAGGCGATGCGCGGACGCAACCGCCTGCTCTCGGAGGAATCGCGCGACGGAGCCTGGTTCGATGCAATCGAGGCGCAGATGGCCGAGACCGGGACAGCGATCTCCGCGGCGCGCGTCGAAACCGTCCGCCTCCTGTCGGCGATGATCGAGCGCCTGCCGGATACCGGCCCGTTCCCGCGGGCGACGGTGGCGGTTTCAGGGACGCTGGAGGATCGCATGGGCATGGGACCCGCCATCGAAGTCGAGGAGGCATTCCGTGCGTTTCTTGCCGAAAATCGCTGGCGTGACCGCGCCGCTGGCCGCACTCTCGACGGCCCGCATCGCTCCGACTTGCTGGTGCGGCATGCTCCAAAGGATATGCCGGCCGAGTTGTGCTCGACGGGCGAACAGAAGGCGCTGCTCATCGGCATCGTGCTCTCGCATGCACGCCTGTGCGGCGAGGTCTTCGGCGCCGTCCCGATCCTCCTCCTGGACGAAGTCGCTGCGCATCTCGACGCCGGCCGCCGCGCCGCACTCTTCCAGATCCTCGAAGAGCTGGACTGTCAGGCCTTCATGACGGGCACGGACCCCGTGCTCTTCTCCGCCCTCGAGGGGAAGGCCCAGTTCCTGACCGTCAGCGAAGGAACGGTGAGCGAAATACGCTGACATTCGCGGCGGGGCATCCTATCTTCCGCAGGATGAACCGACATGAACCGAATTTCTCTCCCGAAGAGCTCGAACGCTACGCGCGCCATATCGTGCTGCCGGAAATCGGCGGTCCCGGTCAGCAGAAACTGAAACGTGCAAGGGTGTTGGTGGTCGGTGCCGGAGGTCTCGGGGCGCCTGTCCTACAATACCTGGCGGCTGCCGGCGTCGGAACGCTGGGCATCATCGACGACGACACCGTCTCCCTGTCCAATCTGCATCGTCAGGTGGTCCACGATGCGTCCGCCGTTGGAAGACGCAAGACGGAGAGCGCCGCGGCGGCAATCCTGCGCATCAACCCGCACACAATCGTCGAAAGACACGATCTGCGGCTCGAAGCCGGCAATGTGGGCGCGCTCGTCGCGGCTTATGACCTGGTGGTCGACGGGTCCGACAATTTCGAGACACGTTATGCCGTCGCCGACGCCTGCGCCAAGGAGAAGCGCCCGCTCGTCCATGCAGCCGTCGGGCGGTTCGACGGATCGCTCACTGTCCTCAAGCCTTACGAGCAGGATTCCGGGGGGCAGCCGAACCCCTCCTATCGCGACCTGTTCCCGGAGCCGCCGCCGGCAGGCCTGGTGCCCTCCTGCGCCGAAGCAGGCGTGCTCGGCGCGCTGACGGGCGTGATGGGTACGCTCCAGGCCATGGAGGCGATCAAGCTGATCGCCGGGATAGGCGAGCCGCTCGTCGGACGTCTTCTCCTTTACGACGCGCTGGCGGCCCGCTTCGATATCGTCCGCTACAAGCACGCGGGTTAAGAAATGCGCGGGGAGGACCTGAGCATCGTCAGTCGGCCCGAGCGATTCGACGACTGGCAGGCATTGCTCGACCTCATCCTCAGGTCCTTCGCTTATATGGACGGCGTAATCGACCCGCCATCCTCCGCCCATCGTCTCACTCCTCAGACACTCCAAGCCAGGGCGCGGCAGGAAAGACTGCTGCTGGCATACCGAGGCGACCAGCTCGCTGGATGCCTGTTCATTGCCGATCGCGGCGACCACCTCTACCTCGGCAAGCTCGCGATCGAACCAGCTCTGCAATCTCAAGGTCTGGGGCGCCGGTTCGTCGATGCGGCCGAAACGCTCGCCCGCGCCGCCGGAAAGAATGCTCTCGAGCTCGAGACTCGCGTCGAACTCCACGGCAATCAAGCCGCCTTCGCAAGGCTGGGCTTCCAGGAAGTGGTGCGCAAGGCGCATCCCGGCTTCGACAGGCCCACCTCCATCACCATGCGCAAGGCCCTGGCATGACCCTCGCCCTGACGGCCGAGGAACGAGCCATCGCCTCAGGCCGCGATGGCGAGGGCGCTGCCGTCGCCATGCGTATCGTCGCCGACAGCGCGGCCTTGCTCGGCGCCCCTCGCCTCATCCCGATCGCTTCGGCCCATATAGACGGGGCGCTCTATCATGGCGATTCCGGGACCCTTTTCGCCGCGCGGCTGGTCGGAGGCGGCGCGAGGGTGGGCGTGCGGGCAACACTCAATGTCGGAGCGCTCGATCTCACAGGCTGCTCGAAGGGTCGCCTCGGCCAAGCCGAGCAAGGCATGGCACGCCGAATGATGGAAGCCTATGTCGCCCTCGGCTGCGAACCGAGTTGGACCTGTGCGCCCTATCAGGCCGGCCATCGGCCCGCTTTTGGAACGGACGTGGCCTGGGGCGAGTCCAACGCCGTCGTTTTCTGCAACTCCGTGCTTGGAGCGCGGACGAACCGTTATGGCGATTTCCTCGACATTGCCTGCGCCATCGCTGCCCGAGCGCCCGATTACGGCCTGCACCGGCCGGAGAACCGTAGGGCTACGCTGGCTTTCGATGTGGGCGGACTGCCCGGAGGCTTCCTCGAATCCGAGATCGCCTGGCCTATCCTTGGCAGCCTCTATGGTCGCCTCGCAGGCGATGCGATCGGTGTCGTGACCGGGGTGGCGCATCGCCCGGGAGAAGATGCCCTGAAGGCCTTCGGGGCCGCAGCCGCCTCGTCGGGGGCAGTGGGGCTCTTTCATATCGCAGGCATCACACCCGAGGCACCCAATGTCGCTGCCGCACTCGCGGGGAAGCCTGCCGAGACCATCGTCGCGGTCACGCCCCAAATGGTGCGCGAAGCCCGGCTGCGGCTATCGACGGCGGTCAAAGCTGATCGGATCGACGCGATCGCGATCGGCAGCCCGCATCTCTCGCCGGCGGAGTTCGACCGCCTGGAGCATCTGATCGCGGGACGCAAGCTCGCCATCCCGATCCATGCCTGCACGGGCCGGCATGCCCTTTCCGCGATCGAGGCGGCCGGCCGGCGCCAGCGGCTGGAGGCCGCCGGCGTAATCGTTGTTGCCGATACCTGCGTGGTGGTAGCCCCGATCCTGCCGGACCGGCCAGGCGGCGTGCTGATGACGAACTCCGGCAAGTTCGCCCACTACGGGCCGGGCAACACCGGCTACGAGGTGCTCTATGCTTCGCTGGCCGATTGCGTGGAAAGCGCTGTAACGGGCATACCCGTGATCACGGACGGCCTGCAATGACCGTCACACAGGGACACGTCCTTGTACCGGGTCCGGCAGTTCAAGGGCTTGCCCTTGTCCTTGCGGCGCCGATAAGCTTCTGGGGCGGTGTCGATCCGCGGACCGGCCGCGTCATCGACGTGCGACACCCCCAGCATGGCCTGGACATAGCCGGCCGCGTGCTCTTCCTTCCGGGCACGATCGGCTCTTCGTCGGCTTCGGCCGTGCTGCTCGAACTCGTCCATGCAGGGCGCGCGCCGGCGGCGATCGTGCTCCATCAAGCCGACGCTATCCTGCTGCTCGGCCTAATCGTCGCTCGCGAGATGGGATGGCAGGCTCCGATCGCGCTCCGCATCGGCCGCGACGAGCATCGCCAATTTTCCGATCGCGACGTGTCGGTGAGCGCAGACGGCCTCGTCGCAGCCGCGTAAGGGATTATACCCTGTTGGGCAGTACCCGGTCCGGCGGACGGTGGCCGTCGTAGAAGGTCCTGATGTTGATGATCACCTTCTCGCCCATGTCGATACGGCCCTCGATCGTGGCAGATCCCATATGGGGCAGGATCACCACCTTGCCCTTTGCGGCAAGCTTCAAAAGCTTCGGATTGACTGCAGGCTCGTGCTCGAAAACATCGAGCCCGGCACCGGCGAGCTTGCCGTCCCAAAGCATCTGGATGAGCGCATTTTCGTCGATGATGTCGCCGCGCGCAGTGTTCACGATATAGGCGGAAGGCTGCATCAGGGCCAGGCGTCTGGCCGACAGGAGATGGAAGGTCGCCGGCGTCGATGGGCAATTGACCGAGATGATGTCCATGCGGGCGAGCATCTGGTCGAGGCTCTCCCAATAGGTGGCTTCGAGCTCGTCCTCGATCGCCGGCGCCACATGATGGCGGTTGTGATAGTGGATGGACAGGCCGAAAGCCTTGGCACGGCGGGCGACGGCGGTGCCGATCCGCCCCATGCCGACGATGCCCAGGCGTTTGCCCCAGATGCGCCGTCCGAGCATCCAGGTTGGCGACCAGCCCGCCCATTTGCCGTCGTCCCGCAGCACGTTGGCGCCTTCGGTGAGCCGGCGCGGCACCGTGAGCATGAGGCCCATGGTCATGTCCGCCGTGTCTTCGGTCAGAACATTCGGCGTATTGGTGACGGTGATTCCGCCCTTGGCCGCCGCCGGCACGTCTATGTGGTCCACTCCGTTGCCGAAATTGGCGATGAGCTTGAGGCTCGGCCCGGCCTGGGCGAGCAGAGCGGCGTCAATGCGGTCGGTGATGGTCGGAACGAGCACGTCGGCTTCCTTGACCGCCGCCACCAGTTCCGGCTGGGTCATCGGCCGATCGTCTATATTCAGCCTGGCGTCGAAAAGCTCACGCATGCGCGTTTCCACCTGGTCGGGCAGCTTGCGCGTGATGACGACCAGTGGCTTTTTCCTGCCGGCCATTGTTTCCTCTGTTCCGGATCCTGTTCAGACCTCTTTAACCAAGAACGGCGAAACTTGGAACCGGCCTGGGCATCCCAGCCTGTGTAACAAGCGACCGGGCCGAAGACAAAGAAAAAGGGGGCGCCAACCGGGTGACGGGTCGGCGCCGACATGTGAGGTACGAAGTGTCTGGTTCCGTGTCACTGCGCGTGGTTGCCGGCGCGATGCTGCTCGGCGCCGCGCTCATCTCCCCTGCCCTCGCCGCTCCCAGCGAACAGCCGGCACCCATTCAGAGCGTGGCCCGAGGTCCCAGTGGCCTGCCCCTGCCGCGATTCGTCAGCCTGAAATCCGGGAAGGTCAATTCGCGAATCGGGCCCGGCCTCAACTACGCCGTCGACTGGATGTATATGAAACCCGGCCTGCCGATGGAGATCATCCAGGAATACGACAATTGGCGCCGTGTACGCGATGCGGACGGCGCCGAGGGTTGGATCAACCAGTCGCTGCTTTCGGGCAAGCGAACCGGCATCGCCGCTCCATGGCAGCGCGGCAAAGATGCGCAGATCCCTCTTCTGGACAAGCCCGAGAAGGGCGCGCCGACGGTCGCGGTGATCGAACCGGGGGTGATCGGAACGATCAAGTCCTGCAATGGCAACTGGTGCGAGATGAGCTTCCAGGGGCACGTCGGCTGGCTTTCCCAGTCGCTCATCTGGGGCGCCTATCCCGGCGAAACGATCAAGGATTAGGTGCAGGATTCCTTAGAGACCGTTTGATACTCCGACGGACATCTGACGCGGTTTTTCTGCGCTGCCGATGCCCACGTACTTCATGTACGCTCCACCCCGGTTCTCGAAAACCACGCCATCTGCCCCGCCGGAGCGAATTCTCAGACGGCCTCCTAGTCCTTCCGGACTCGTTCAGGGTGAATGGTCAATTGTGAATGGCCGTGAGACATGCGGCCCAACATGGTCATAGCGTAGAGACACGCGTCTCTATTCACCATTACCGTTCACGACTTCTTCGGCCGCAGTCTCACCACGATATCGACATTGGCGATTTCCATTCCTTCCGGCGGCTCGGGCAGGTTGACCACGCGGACCGGACCTTCGGCGATGTCGAAGATCTTGTTTTCGCCTTCGATATAGAAGTGATGATGATCGGACGTGTTGGTGTCGAAGTAGGTCTTCGACCCTTCTACCGCCAGGATGCGGAGCAGGCCGGCCTCGGTGAACTGGTGAAGCGCGTTGTAGACCGTCGCCAGCGAAACGGGGACGCCCGCCGCGAGCGCCTCCTCGTGCAGTTCCTCTGCGGAGAGATGGCGGTCGCCTTTCGCGAACAGAAGATCGGCCAGCGCAATACGCTGCCTGGTCGGCCGAAGGCCGGCATCGCGCACGCGTTTTTCCACAGGCACCACTTCTTTTCCTTCGAACGGATACATCGATCCGATACACTTCCCAGGGTCGACATCGAAACGTCAAATCCGGAGCAGAATACTCCGTATTCCTGCTGACATATATTCGGTCGCGGGCGGGCGATCAAGCGTGGCACGTTGACCGTCGCTGTCAGGCGATATAAGCGCATGCGGCGGTTTCCCGTCTGAAACGGACTGTGATAGGGAACGAACCGACCAAAGGCTTTGCGCCGCCCACCAAGACGGGGAATGGATTCATGCCGGAACGGAAGAATGCCTTCGGCTACGAAGATTTGCTGGCATGCGGACGTGGGGAGTTGTTCGGCCCCGGCAACGCACAATTGCCGGCCCCGCCGATGCTGATGTTCGACAGGATCACGGACATCCAGGAAGAAGGCGGTGAATTCGGCAAGGGCTATATCCGCGCCGAACTCGACATCAAACCGGACCTCTGGTTCTTCGCCTGCCATTTCCTCGGCGATCCCGTCATGCCGGGCTGCCTCGGCCTCGACGCGCTTTGGCAGATGAGCGGTTTCTTTCTCGGCTGGCTCGGAGAGCCGGGCAAGGGCCGCGCGATCTCGACGGGCGAGGTCAAATTCACCGGCATGGTGACGCCATCCGTGCGCAAGGTCGTCTACGGCGTGGACTTCAAGCGTGTCATGCGTGGGCGGCTCGTCCTTTCTATCGGCGATGGCTGGCTGCAGGCCGATGGCGAAACCATATACAAGGCAAGCGATCTGAGGGTCGGCCTGTTCAAGCAGGCGGCAGCCTGAGGACCGCCGGAGCAGCCGGCGTGTATCGCAGAACCATGGAGTGCTAGATGAGACGGGTAGTAGTAACCGGCCTCGGTATCGTGTCTTCCATCGGCAGCAAAGCCGCCGAGGTTCAGGCCTCGTTGCGCGAGGCGAAATCCGGAATCAGCTTCTCCGAGGAATTCGCCGGCCATGGTTTCCGCTGCCAGGTCTGGGGCGCCCCCACGCTCGACCCGACCGAGATGGTGGACCGTCGGGCCATGCGCTTTCTGTCCAAGGGCGGCGCCTGGAACCATGTCGCCATGGACCAGGCAATCGCAGATGCCGCTCTGACCGAGGCGGAGATCAGCAACGAGCGCACCGGCATCGTCATGGGATCCGGCGGCCCTTCGACGCGTATCATCGTCGAGGCGGCCGACATCACCCGCGAGAAGGGCAGCCCCAAGCGCATCGGACCGTTCGCCGTCCCCAAGGCGATGTCGTCCACCGCCTCGGCGACGCTCGCCACCTGGTTCAAGATCCACGGCGTCAACTACTCGATCTCCTCCGCCTGCTCGACCTCTGCTCACTGCATCGGCAATGCCTACGAACTCATCCAGTGGGGCAAGCAGGACATGATCTTCGCCGGAGGCCATGAGGATCTCGACTGGACGATGTCGAACCTGTTCGATGCCATGGGCGCCATGTCGAGCAAGTACAACGACAGCGCCGCGACCGCCTCGCGGGCCTACGACCTCAATCGCGACGGCTTCGTCATCGCCGGAGGCGCGGGCGTACTGGTGCTTGAGGAACTCGAGCACGCCAAGGCGCGCGGTGCCAAGATCTACGCAGAGGTCGTCGGCTACGGAGCCACGTCCGACGGCTACGACATGGTCGCTCCCTCAGGCGAAGGCGCGGTGCGCTGCATGCGCCAGGCGCTTGCCACGGTTTCCGGCCCCGTCGACTACATCAACACGCACGGCACTTCGACGCCGGTCGGCGATTCCAGGGAGATGAATGCGATCCGGGAAGTGTTCGGGGACGAGCTGCCGAACATCACGTCGACCAAGTCCCTGACGGGTCATTCCCTGGGGGCTGCCGGCGTCCAGGAATCGATCTATTCCATCCTGATGATGCAGGGACGCTTCATCGGCGAGAGCGCCCATATCGAGACGCTCGATCCGGAATTCGAAGGCATGCCGATCGTGCGCAAGCGCATCGACAACGCCAAGATCGACACGGTCCTGTCCAACTCGTTCGGTTTCGGCGGGACCAACGCCACGCTGGTGTTCCAGCGTTACGACGCCTGAGGCCTCCCACATGGAAGCATTGATGAAGGGCAAGCGCGGCCTCGTCATGGGAGTCGCCAACGACCATTCGATCGCCTGGGGGATTGCGCAACGACTTGCCGAGCACGGCGCGACCATGGCCTTCACCTACCAGGGCGAGGCCTTCGGTCGGCGCGTGCGTCCGCTCGCGGAGAGGCTGGGCACCGCTTTGGTACTGCCTTGCGACGTCGAGGACAGCGCCTCGATCGACAGCGTTTTCGACCGTCTCGGCCAGGAATGGGGCGGCGTCGATTTCATCGTCCATGCCATCGGCTTCTCCGACAAGAATGAACTCAAGGGCCTCTACGCGGATACGACCCGCGAGAACTTCGTCCGGACGATGGTCATTTCCTGCTATTCGTTCACGGAAGTCGCGCGCAAGGCCGCCGCGCTGATGTCGCAGGGCGGATCGATGATCACCCTCACCTATGCCGGGTCGGTCCGCGTCATGCCCAATTATAATGTGATGGGCGTGGCCAAGGCAGGCCTCGAGGCCAGCGTGCGATATCTTGCACACGACTATGGTCCGCGCGGCATTCGCGTGAATGCCATCTCGGCAGGACCTGTGCGCACCCTCGCCGGTGCCGGCATTTCCGACGCCAGGCACATGTTCTCCTATCAGCAGCGCAATTCGCCGCTGCGCCGGACGGTAGGGATCGAAGAGATCGGCGGTTCGGCGCTCTATCTGCTATCCGACCTGTCTTCCGGTGTGACCGGCGAGATCCACTATGTCGATTCCGGCTATCACATCGTCTCCATGCCGACGCTCGAGGAACTGAAGAAGGCGGACGAAGCGCGCGACTGATCCCGTCTGCGCCGCCGGATCCTACAACGCGTCGCGTGAGAAATGATTCGATTCACGCGACGCGCTGTAGGATCTTGGTTGCACATGTCTTTTTCCCGAAACCGCCGCACACTTTCGGGAGACATGCCTTAGTCGACGTCGCGAGCAAGCCTCGTGAGACAGTCCTCACCGCCGGGCCGTCAGAACCTTGAAGCTCTCGTCCCGCGCCGATTCCTCGAAGCTTTCGAACTCGGCGCGAATGGTTTGCTCGTAAGGAAGCTGCCGGTTCGCAACCAGGAGCAGGCGCCCCCCTTTGCGGAGACTTTTGGCGGCGACGCCGATCAGCCGTTGTCCGATCCCCGGTTCCGCCGCCTTGCCTTGGTGGAAAGGCGGATTCATCACGATGGCGTCGTAACGTTCCGTTACCGGCTCGGACAGAAGATCGTGCCAAAAGAAACGGACCGGCAGCGTGCGCGCAGCCAGGTTGCGTCGGGCCGCCTCCACCGATTCGTAGTCAGCCTCGTAGAGATCGAGCTCCTTGAGGCCAGGAAACCGATCGGCAAGCTCGACCGCGAGGTAGCCCCAGCCGGCACAGAAATCGGCGACCCTGCCCCCGATATCTCCGGGCAGGCACCGCTGTAGAAGCCGCGAACCGGCGTCGATCCTGTCGTGCGAGAACATGCCCGGCGCGGCGAAGAAACGTCCGTCGACCAGATTTCCGAGATTGCCTTCGCGCAAGGCGGAGATCAGGCCATTCGAATCGGCCGGGCGCCGGAACCAGAAAGCCAGACCATGATATTTCGGCGACATGCCGTCGAGCTCGACCAAGCCGGCGACGCGCTTGCGCAGGCTGCCGATGCCCTCGTCCTTGCTTCCGGCGACAAGCACGATCCCACCCGCGGCCACACGCTCCAGCGCGTCGGCAATCTGCGCTTCGTTGCGACCGCGATGCCTGCCGGTAAGCACCAGAGCCATGTCGTAGGTTTCCTCGCCGGCGACCGGCGCCACCCGCTGGCCGGCAGCCTCCAGGGAGCGAAAGAAAGGTCGAAAGCCTTGCACCAGCGATAGCCTCGCGGTGAAGCCCTCCGGCAGGCGGAAGCCAGGCTCGGCGCCAAGGAAAAGTACTTTGGCACCGGCGTCCGGCGCCATCAATTCTGCGGTCTCGAATGGATGGAAGAGCGTCTTCTGCGCGTCTCGGCTCATGGTGTCGCCGCATCCTCCTCTCATGAAAACGGGCGCGGCTCGGCGCCGCGCCCGTTCATAATATCGGCGGTCGAAGAGATCAGGCGGCGCTTTCCTCGCCTTCTTCCTTCTTCTCCCTCACGATCTCCTTACCGGACTGCTGGTCGACGACCTTCATGGACAGGCGAACCTTGCCGCGCTCGTCGAAGCCCATCAGCTTCACATAGACCTTGTCGCCTTCCTTGACGACATCCGTCGTCTTCTGGACACGCTCATTGGCGAGCTGGGAGATGTGAACAAGGCCGTCACGCGGGCCGAAGAAGTTCACGAAGGCGCCGAAATCGGCCGTCTTGACCACCGTGCCCTCGTAGATCTCGCCGACTTCCGGCTCGGCCACGATGGTGTGGATCCACTTGCGGGCTGCCTCGATCTCGCGGGCGTTCGACGAAGCGATCTTCACCGTGCCGTCGTCCTCGATGTTGATCTTGGCGCCGGTCTTTTCCACGATCTCGCGGATCACCTTGCCGCCGGAACCGATCACGTCGCGGATCTTGTCGGTGGGGATGTGCATCACCTCGATGCGCGGAGCGAATTCGCCGAGTTCCTTGCGGCCTTCGCTGATGGCGTGAGCCATCTCGCCGAGGATATGCAGGCGGCCGTCCTTGGCCTGATCGAGGGCGACCTTCATGATCTCTTCGGTGATACCGTCGATCTTGATGTCCATCTGCAGCGAGGTGATGCCGTTGCCGGTTCCGGCCACCTTGAAGTCCATGTCGCCGAGGTGGTCTTCATCGCCGAGGATGTCCGACAGCACGGCGAAACGCTCGCCTTCCTTGATCAGGCCCATGGCGATGCCGGCAACCGGCCTGGCCAGCGGCACGCCGGCGTCCATCAGGGCAAGAGAGGTGCCGCAGACAGTCGCCATCGACGAAGATCCATTGGATTCGGTGATCTCGGAGACGGCGCGGATCGTGTAGGGGAACTGCTCCTGGGCCGGCAGCATCGGGTGGATGGCACGCCAGGCGAGCTTGCCGTGACCGATCTCGCGACGACCAGGCGAACCCATACGCCCAGTCTCGCCCACGGAGAAGGGCGGGAAGTTGTAATGGAGAAGGAAGGTCTCCTTGTACATGCCGGTCAGCGCGTCGACGAATTGCTCGTCCTCGCCCGTGCCGAGCGTCGCAACGACGATCGCCTGCGTCTCGCCGCGGGTGAACAGCGCAGACCCATGCGTGCGCGGCAGGAGGCCGACTTCAGCAACGATCGGACGCACTGTCTTCAGGTCACGGCCATCGATACGGGAGCCGGTGTCGAGGATGTTCCAGCGAACGATCTTCGCCTGCAACTCCTTGAACACGGTGGCAACCTGCTCGGCCGACCACTTCGGCGCTTCCTCGCCTTCCGCAGCGAAGGCCGCCTTGACTTTGGCCTTCGCCTCGTCGACGGCCGCGTAGCGCTCCTGCTTGACTGTGAGCTTGTAGGCTGCCCGCAGATCAGTCTCGACCATCGCCAGCATCTCGGCTTCGAGTTCGGCGAGGCTTTCAGGATTGTGCTCGCGCGGTTCCTTGGCGGCAGCCTCTGCCAGCTTGATGATGGCCTCGATGACCGGCTGGAAGCCGCGGTGGCCGAACATCACGGCGCCGAGCATGACATCCTCGGGCAGTTCCCGTGCCTCGGACTCCACCATCAGCACGGCCTCGCCGGTGCCGGCGACGACCAGATCCAGCTTGGATTCCGGCATCTCGTCGATATGGGGGTTGAGGATGTACTGGCCGCCGATATAGCCGACGCGGGCGCCACCGATCGGTCCCATGAACGGCACGCCTGAGAGGGTGAGCGCTGCGGAAGCGGCGACCATCGACACGATGTCCGGATTGTTCTCCAGGTCGTGCTGCATGACGGTGACGATCACCTGGGTGTCGTTCTTGTAGCCTTCCGCGAAGAGCGGGCGGATCGGCCGGTCGATCAAGCGCGACACCAGCGTCTCGTTTTCCGACGGACGACCCTCGCGCTTGAAGTAGCCACCGGGGATCTTGCCCGCGGCATAGGTCTTTTCCTGATAGTTGACGGTCAGCGGGAAGAAATCCTGGCCGGGCTTCGGCTCCTTGGCCGAAACGACGGTGGCAAGCACGACGGTTTCGCCGTAGGTGGCGAGCACCGCGCCGTCTGCCTGGCGCGCGATCTTGCCGGTCTCGAGGATGAGCGGACGGCCGCCCCATTCGATTTCGACCTTGTGTTGATTGAACATGTCCTGTCCTTCATATACGGGAAGGGCCGCGCGGATTCCCGTGCGGTTCCCCCTACCCAGACTTCGTTGGGCGCCATGCCCGAAGGCGGCGCCTGTTCTGGTGAAGCATCCCGGCACGACGTTGCCGCCTGGCCGCGCTGCTTCGGACAAGCCACGGGCAAGACAACGGGAGGTCCGGAGACGGCGTCGCGTGAACGCCCCGGGCTTCCTGCAATCCTGCCCCATGACCGGTCCCATGGGCGGTTCCGGAAGTTCCCCTGAAAATCCGGATCCGGTCGGGCCTGCGCAATCGTGTCGGGCCCAAATGCGCGACCGGCGGGCCTTTTCGAGGAAAGCCCGCCGGTCGGTTTTCTTAGCGACGCAGCCCGAGTTTCTCGATCAGCGTCTGGTAGCGTGCCTCGTCCTTCCGCTTGAGATAGTCGAGAAGGCTACGACGCTGGGAAACGAGCTTCAGCAAGCCGCGGCGGGAATGGTTGTCCTTCACGTGGCCTTTGAAGTGCTCGGTGAGGTTCTTGATGCGCTCGGAAAGAATGGCAACCTGAACTTCCGGCGAACCGGTGTCGCCCTTGGCGGTTGCGAATTCGGTCATCAGAGCCTGCTTACGTTCGGCAGTAATCGACATCGGATTCTTTCCCTTTCGATCTGGAGGAACAAGACGCCCACGGCCGGGATGTCGTCCAGCGGGGGCCAACGGACAAAGCGCTTCCAGCGCAATGTTGCGGCGCATATAGTGCAATTCCAGAGGAAAAGCCAGCGCTTTTACCCTCGAACTATCATCCTACAGCGCGTCGCAGGAAAAAGGATTCAGGTAATGCGCTGTAGGTTCTTGATTTGCGCATGTCTTTTTGTCAGCCCGCGAATACACGCCTGGGCTTGAACATGCCGGCTTCGATGGCGCCGATCGCCACCAGCTTGCCGCGCGCCATGGCGCAGGCCTCCTCGGCCTCGACCGGCGCATCGCGACCCCGGACGATCACCGGATTGCCGAGCCTGAGCCTGGCGGCGGCATCGTCCCCCACGGTGACCTGCGGGAGACAGTCGAGCGCGGCGCCCGTATCGATCACCAGCGCATCGATGGCATCGAAGGAGCGTAGCGTCTGCGTATCGTCCTCGGCCGGACGACCTTCGGCGGCAGCGGCCTCGAGCTCCGCGACAGTGACGAAGTCCTCTTCGGTGAAGGGTTCGACTTCGACGCGCCGCAACTGCGCAATATGACCATAGCAGCCCAGATCGCGCCCCATGTCGCGGGCCAGGGAACGAACATAGGTTCCCTTGCCGCATTCAACCTCGAAGCTGGTGGAATCGCGATCCATGGCGACGATGTCCAGTCGCCCGATCTCGACCTCGCGGGGCGGGATGTCCACGGCCTCGCCCTCCCGGGCGAGGTCATAGGCACGTTCGCCGCCGATCTTGATGGCGGAAAATTGCGGCGGCGTCTGCTGGATAATCCCGGTATATCTGGGCAGGAGTGCCCGGACATCGGCTTCCGAGGGGCGCTTGTCACAGGACCGAGAAACCGCACCTTCGAGGTCGTCGGTCGTGCGTTCCTCGCCCCAGGCGACCTTGAACCGATAGACCTTGGCCCCATCCATGACATAGGGCACGGTCTTCGTCGCCTCGCCGAGCGCAATCGGCAACATGCCGGAAGCAAGGGGATCGAGCGTACCGGCATGGCCCGCCTTCTCGGCCTGAAACAGCCATTTGACCTTCGAAACGGCTTCGGTCGAGCCCATGCCGATAGGCTTGTCGAGTACCACCCAGCCGGAAATCGGCCTGCCTTTCTTCTTGCCGCGGCGGGACACTATTCCTTCTCCTTGTCGTCTTCACCGTCGAGGTCGCGCGCCACTTCGGGCGAACGCAGAAGCTCATCGATCCGGGCGAAATTGTCGTAACTGGTGTCGAGCCGGAAGCGGAACTCCGGCATGTATTTCATCTGGCGCAGAGCCGGGGACACGCGCCCGCGGATGAAGCGCGCGTTGCGGTTCAAAGCCGCGACAATCGCCCCATCATCCTTTGCGCCGAGCGGCGAGATGAAGGCGGTGGCGATCTTGAGGTCCGGCGACATGCGGACTTCCGAGACGGAGATGACCGCGGTCTCGATGAGGTCGTCGCGAACTTCCCCTCGCCGCAGCAGATCCGAAAGCGCATGGCGCACCTGCTCGCCCACACGGAGTTGCCGCTGGGATACGCCTCCCTTGCTCACCGCCTTCATTGTCTTGGCCTCTTGTGTTCAACAGTCGTCGCGCATCCGTGGGGACACGCAAGCTGCCAACGGTATAGATTCTTGATAGCGGAGACTTCCGAGATGGATCCGGAGCTCGCCCCGCGTCCTAATGGAATGGCTGCCGCCCTATCTCATTATCGACCATCGAATTGGCCCGCATCCGGGCGCATGGCCAGGCGTCAAGGGCATTCTCTTCGCTGACGAGCCATACGCCGTGTAACGACCTGCGTCGCGACCCGAACCGAACGAAAGACGGGCAGCCGATGCACCATCGGCCGCCCGTCCACTGTTACAGCGTCCTGGTCACATGCTCCACGCGGAAGCACTCGATGATGTCGCCCTGGCGAATGTCTTCGTAGTTCTCGAACGCCATGCCGCATTCCTGGCCCGCGGGAACTTCCGCGACCTCGTCCTTGAAACGCTTGAGCGTCTTCAGCTTGCCTTCGTGGATGACCACGTTGTCGCGGATCAGGCGGACGCCCGCACCGCGCTCGACCTTGCCTTCCGTCACTCGGCAACCGGCAACCTTGCCGACCTTGGTGATCGAGAAGACCTCCAGGATTTCGGCGTTGCCAAGGAACGTCTCGCGGCGTTCCGGCGAAAGCAGGCCCGACATTGCCGCCTTCACGTCATCCACAAGGTTGTAGATGATGTTGTAGTAGCGGATCTCGATGCCGGCCTGTTCGGCCGCCTGGCGCGCCTGGGCATTGGCGCGGACGTTGAAGCCGATGATGGCGGCGTTCGACGTCTCGGCCAGCGACACATCGCTTTCGGTGATCCCGCCGGCGCCCGCGTGGACGATGCGCGCGCGAACCTCGTCCGTGCCGAGCTTGTCCAGCGCCGTCGTGATGGCCTCGATCGACCCCTGCACGTCGCCCTTGATGACAAGCGGGAACTCTTTCACCCCACTCGCCTGGAGCTGCGACATCATCTGCTCCAGCGAGCCGCGCTGGGTGGCGTGCTTGGCCACCGCCTTGTCGCGCGCCTTGCGCTGGCGGTACTCGGTGATCTCGCGGGCGCGCGCCTCATTGTTGACGACGGCGAAACGGTCACCGGCCATCGGCGTGCCCTGAAGACCGAGCACTTCCACCGGCATTGAAGGCGGCGCTTCGGCGAGGTGTTCGCCCCGGTCGTTGACCAAGGCGCGGACGCGACCCCATTCGTTACCGGCAACGATGATGTCGCCGGGCATGAGGGTACCCGTCTGGATCAGCACGGTCGCCACCGGGCCGCGCCCCTTGTCGAGCTTTGCCTCGATGACCACGCCTTCCGCCGTGCGGTCGGGATTGGCCTTCAGGTCGAGGATTTCAGCCTGAAGCAGAATCGCCTCGAGCAGCTTGTCGATGTTCGTGCCCTTCGTCGCCGAGACCTCGATCTCGAGGGTCTCGCCACCCATGGACTCCACGACCACCTCGTAGCGTAGCAACTCGGTGCGCACTTTCTGCGCATTTGCCGTCGGCTTGTCGATCTTGTTGATCGCCACGATGATCGGCACACCGGCCGCCTTGGCGTGGTTGATCGACTCGATCGTCTGCGGCATCACGCTGTCGTCGGCCGCGACCACGAGGATCGCAATGTCGGTCGACTGCGCGCCGCGCGCGCGCATCGCCGTGAAGGCGGCGTGGCCGGGCGTGTCGATGAAGGTGATCCTCTGACCGTTCTTCTCGACCTGGTAAGCGCCGATATGCTGGGTGATGCCGCCCGCTTCGCCCGACACGACGTTGGCATTGCGTATGGCGTCGAGCAGCGAGGTCTTGCCGTGGTCGACATGGCCCATGATGGTGACCACCGGCGGACGCGGCTTCAAGTCCTCCGGGCGGTCGGCGATATCGAACAGGCCTTCCTCGATGTCGGATTCGGCAACGCGGCGAACCGTGTGACCGAATTCCGAGGCGACCAGCTCCGCCGTATCGGCGTCGATGACGTCGCCGGGCTTCATGATCTGGCCCTGTTTCATAAAGAACTTGACCACGTCCACGGCGCGCTCCGACATACGGCCCGCAAGCTCCTGGATGGTGATGGTCTCTGGCAAGGTCACTTCACGCACGATCTTCTCCCGCGGCTCCTGGTGGAGCGCGCGCTTGAACTTCTCCTGGCGGCGGCGCATCGCCGAAAGCGAGCGTGACCGCGCATCCCCGTCCTCCGAGGACAGAGCGCTGTTGAGCGTCAGCTTGCCGCGGCGACGGTCGTCATCACCCTTGGTGCGGGTGGGACGCGCGACCTCCGGCGTGGCGACGCGACGGACCGGAGCGGCAGGACTGGAAGAAGGCGCCCGCTTCGGCTTCGCCTCATCGTCCTCCACGACCTCCGCGGCAGGAGGCACCCTGCGACGAGCCTCCTCCTCGGCACGTCGGCGCGATTCCGCTTCGGCCTTGAGCCTCGCTTCCTCCTCGGCCTGCCGGCGAGCGGATTCCTCACGCTCGCGACGGCGGCGCTCTTCCTCTTCCGCGCGGCGACGCGCGTCCTCGGCGGCACGCTGGCGCTCCTCGACCTCTCGGGCCTTGGAGTCCTCGAGCGCACGGCGGCGTGCCTCCATCTCGTTGGTCGAGAGATCGTTCAAGACCATGCCCGAACGCTCGACCGGCGCGGGGCGCGGCGCTTCGTTGACCGGCGGCGCGACCGTCACGGCAGGCTTCGGCTTCAGCGGCTGCACGACGGCAGGCTCCGGCCGGTCACCCGGCAGAGAGAACTTGCGCTTCTTGGTCTCGACGACGACCGCCTTGGTGCGGCCGTGCGAGAAGTTCTGGCGCACGGTACCCTGTTCCATGCCCGGGCGCTTCAGCGTCAAGGTCTTCTTCGTGTTGACGCTCAACGTCTTGTCATCACCCGATTTCGTATCGCTCATTCCGTGTCCTCTGCGGCGTTCTCGTCTTCGGCAACTGCCGCACGCATTGCCACTTCATCCGGGGAGCCGCCCCGGTAGCGGTCGAGCGCAGCCATGCGCTTCAAGGCCACCTTTCCCGCGTCTCCCGCGAGAACGGCAGCATGTATCACATTTGTACCCCCTAATGCCAAACCCAATTCGTGTTCCGAAAAAAGTTTGTATGCGGGGATCGCAGGGCCACCCAGATGGACAACCGCGCGCCGAGCCTGGGTGATCTTGCGAACGCCGTCCTCCGATGCCTCGTCGGCATGGATGACGGCGGCTGCCGCACCCGAGCGCACACTGGCCTCCACCTTTGCGGCACCAAGTGCCAGCGCGCCGGCTTTTCGGGCCAATCCCAGCGCACCGAGTGCGAACTTCGCCATCAGGGCGTCAACCATATCGGCAAGCTGGGGCGACGCCGTGACATCGGCCTTCAACGCCCTCGCGAAGAGCTTCCTCGCAACGGCAAGCTCGACATGCTTTCGGTCGGCCGTCACCCAGCATCCCCTGCCGGGCAGGTTGCGCTTCAGGTCCGGAACGACCGCGGAATCCGGACCTGCGACGAAGCGGATCAGCTCATCGGGCTCGGCGCTTTTGCGCCTGACAATGCAGGTGCGCTCGTTCATCTCGTCCAAGAGAGTCTCCGATCCGCCTCGCGCTCACGTCACGCACCGGCCGCTTCGGCAGCTTCTTCCGGCTCGGCGGTTTCCTCCTCGGAAATCCAGCCGGCCTTGAGGCGCGCGGCAACGACCATCTGCTCGGCATCGGCGCGGGTAACGCCATGATCGGCAAGCACGCCAGGATAGAGCTTGGTCTCTCCATCCTTGCGTTCCTTCCAGCCGACGAGATCGTCGACGGCGTAGCCGGCGAAGTCCTCGATCGACTTCACGCCGTCCTCGCCGAGCGCCACCATCATAGCGGTAGTGATCCCGGGAATCTCGCGAAGCTCGTCCATGACGCCGAGTTCCCTGCGCTTGGCGTCCTGCTCGGCCTCGATCCGCTCCAGATATTCCCGGGCGCGCGCCTGGATCTCGCTCGCCGTATCCTCGTCGAAGCCGTCGATCGACGAGATCTCGTCGGAATCGACATAGGCGACTTCCTCGACGCTGGTGAAGCCTTCGGAAGCGAGCACCTGGCCGACCATCTCGTCGACGTTGAGCGCTTCCATGAAAAGCGTCGAACGCTCGGCGAACTCCTTCTGGCGCCGCTCGCTCTCCTCCTGCTCGGTCAGGATGTCGATGTCCCAGCCGGTGAGCTGGGAGGCAAGACGGACATTCTGGCCGCGGCGGCCGATCGCGAGGGAAAGCTGATCGTCGGGAACCACCACTTCGATCCGCTCGGCATCCTCATCGAGCACGACCTTGGCGACTTCGGCCGGCTGCAGCGCATTGACGATGAAGGACGCGGCTTGCGGCGACCACGGGATGATGTCGATCTTCTCGCCCTGGAGCTCGCCGACGACGGCCTGCACCCTCGAACCGCGCATGCCGACGCAGGCGCCGACCGGATCAATCGAGGAATCGCGCGAGACCACCGCGATCTTGGCGCGGGAGCCAGGGTCACGGGCCACCGACTTGATTTCGATGATGCCGTCATAGATTTCCGGCACTTCCATGGTGAACAGCTTCGCCATGAACTGCGGATGGGTCCGCGACAGGAAAATCTGCGGGCCGCGCTGCTCGCGACGCACGTCGTAGACATAGGCGCGCACGCGGTCGCCATACTTGAAGTTCTCGCGGGGGATCAGCTCGTCACGCCGGATGATCGCCTCGCCCCGACCGAGATCGACGATCACATTGCCGTACTCGACCCGCTTGACCGTACCGTTGACGATCTCGCCGATACGGTCCTTGTACTCCTCGTACTGGCGGTCACGCTCGGCCTCACGCACCTTCTGGACGATGACCTGCTTCGCCGACTGCGCGGCGATACGGCCGAAATCCATGGGCGGGAGCTGTTCGGCAATGAAGTCGCCGAGCTGGGCGTCCGGATTGCGCAGCCGCGCATCCGCGAGCGAGATCTCCCGGGCGTATTCCTCGACATTGTCGACGACTTCCATCAGCCGCTGCAGCTTCATCTCGCCGGTGTTCGGATTGATGTCGGCGCGGATGTTGGTCTCTTGTCCATAGCGGGAGCGCGCGGCCTTCTGGATCGCATCGGCCATCGCGGCGATCACGATCTGCTTGTCGATCGCCTTCTCCCGCGCCACCGCGTCGGCGATCTGCAGAAGCTCCAGCCTGTTTGCACTGACTGCCATTTTGGTCTCCCTTGCAATTCCCGCGCCTTCACGGCCGCGGGTGCTGCGTCAATTATCCGTTTCGGTTTCGTCTTCGTCGGTTTCGTCTTCGGCGGGCTCGCCACGGCGTCTCTTGGCCTCCTGACGCGCTTTCTTGTCCTTCTTCAGCGCGTCCCGGATGAGATCGTCGGTAAGCACGAGCCTGGCTTCGGAGATAGCCTCAAACGGTATGCGCACCGTGGGCGCGTCACCGTAGCTGGCCTGATCCCGCTCGATCAGCACGCCTTCGTCGTCGGCCTCGGCAATCTTGCCGCGAAAACGCTTGCGATCGGCTACGAGGATCGACGTCTCCATCTTGACCAGATGGCCGAGCCATGTCGAAAAATCCGACTTGCGGACCAGCGGACGGTCGATGCCGGGCGACGAAACCTCGAGATGATACGCCTTCTCGATCGGATCTTCCACATCGAGCGCCGGCGAAAGCGCCCGGCTGACCTCTTCGCAGTCCTCCACGGTCATGGTGCCGTCTTCGCGCTCGGCCATGATCTGCAGCGTCAGACCGTTCTGGCCGAACAGGCGCACCCGCACCAGGCGATATCCCATTCCCTCGAGCACGGGCTCGACGATAAGCGCCACACGCGCATCGATACCGGTCTCGCGGATGATGCGGTCGTCGCTCGAATGTTCGTCCTTGACGGTTTCCGTCATGCTTTCTCCTGGAGAGCCGCCATGAAACAAAAAAGAGCGGGACCGGTCGGACCCACTCTTCGTCATAACGACCAAGAATTTATCAGGTAGATAGCCTATGGGCGCAGTCTTTTCAAGCCCAGCCCGCCCACAGAACGATATCCGCTACGCCTGCGCCTGCCGCATGGGAGCCCTGCGCCGGACACCCTGCCTGCCGAACGGGCGGAGGCATATGTATTGTGCAGCGCAGCAAAAGGAAAAGATCATGTCCAGTCCTCAAAGACGCCCCGCGGTCCTCGAAATCATGTCCGTCATCGGTGACGCGCTTGCGGTGGCGGCTGCCGTGCGGCAACGCCGGCAGCCAAAGGCGCACAACCTCATGGGCCTCGGGATCGACCCGGACCAATTCCGCCGGATCGGACGTTACTGAGCACTCGCGCTCGACATCGTCGTTCCGTTCCGTCCGATCAGTCCTCGTCGCCGCCGAGCTGCGCGAGCATCTTGCCCTTGCCGCGTGCCCTGAGCACGATCGGCAGCACGACGGCGGTAGCCGCAAGCAAAAGCAGCACGAGCGCGATCGGCGACGAGACAAGGATCGTCGGGTCGCCCTGGCTGATGGCCAGCGCCCGGCGCAGCTGCTGTTCGGCGAGCGGGCCGAGGATGAGGCCGACCACCACCGGCGCGATCGGATAACCGAAACGCCGCAGGAAATAGCCCATCAATCCGAAAGCCAGGAGCAGCCCGAGCTCGAAGGTCGATGGATTGGCTCCGATGGTGCCGAGCGTCGCGAAGACCAGAATGCCGGCATAGAGCCAGGGCTGGGGAATGGCGAGCAATCTCACCCATAGGCCGATCAGCGGCAGGTTCAGTACCAGCAGCATGAGATTGGCGACGAGCAGGCTGGCGATCAGTCCCCAGACGAGCTGCGGATTCGTGGCAAAGAGCAGGGGCCCCGGCTGCAAGCCGAATTGCTGAAAACCTGCGAGCATGATCGCCGCTGTCGCCGTGGTTGGCAGGCCGAGCGTGAGCAGGGGCACGAGCGTTCCGGCGGCCGAGGCGTTGTTGGCGGCTTCAGGCCCTGCGACGCCCTCGATCGCGCCTTTGCCGAATTCCTCCGGCTTTGTGGCGAGCTGCTTCTCCATGGAATAGGACAGAAACGTGCCGATCTCGGCGCCGCCGGCCGGCATGGCGCCGATCGGAAAGCCGACCGCCGTGCCGCGCAGCCACGGCTTCCAGGAGCGGCCCCAGTCCTCCCGGTTCATCCAGACGGAACCGCGTACCGGTTCGATCCTCTGCTCGGCCGCACCCTTGCGGGATGCGACGCTCAACGCCTCTCCGACCGCGAACAGGGCCACGGCAAGCGTCGTCACCTCGATCCCGTCGAGCAGGTCCGGAACGCCGAAACTAAGACGCGCCTGCCCGGTCTGCAGATCGATCCCGATCAGGCCGAGCGCCAGGCCAATGAACAGCGATGTCAGGCCGCGCAGGGTGGAATCGCCGAACGCCGCCGACACCGTCATGAAGGCCAGCACCATCAGTGCGAAATATTCGGCCGGACCGAAGGACAGCGCGAGCCTCACCACCCACGGCGCCATGAAGGCGAGACCGATCGTGGCGAGCAATCCGGCAACGAAGGAGCCGATCGCGGCGGTCGCCAGGGCCGGGCCCCCACGACCGCCGCGAGCCATCTTGTTGCCCTCCAGGGCCGTTACGATCGAAGCGCTTTCGCCAGGCGTATTGAGCAGGATCGAGGTCGTCGAGCCGCCATACATGCCGCCATAGTAGATGCCGGCGAACATGATGAGCGATCCTGCCGGATCGAGCTTGTAGGTGACGGGCAAGAGCAGGGCGACGGTCAGGGCCGGACCGATACCGGGCAGCACGCCGACGGCCGTGCCCAACGTTACTCCGATCAGGGCATAGAGGAGATTGACGGGCTGCGCAGCAACCGCGAGCCCCTGCCACAGCAGATCGAAGGTTCCCATCAGACCGAGCCCCGGAAAAGATCGGCGATCGCACCGACGATCCGAAGAAGAATTTGTTCGAAAGGCCCGGACGGCAAGGCGAGCGACAGGCCTTGCGCGAAAACGAGCCAGATCAAGCCGGCGAAGACTATGCCCAACGGTATCGCCGCCCAGAGCGGGCCGCGTCCGAAACCGCGCGCTGTCGCCGCGAAAAGAAGCCCCGTCGCGATCGAAAAACCGGCTATCTTCAGAAGCAGCATCTGCGCGGCGAGCCCGCCGACGATCCAGACCATCGGGCCCAGCTCCTGCCTCTCGCGTTCGGGAAACTCGCCCCTGAACGCGGCAACGGCAGTCCATACGGCGAGCCCGAAAAAGGCGGCTGCGATCACATAGGGGAAGGTCGTCGGACCAATGCGGGAGTAGCTTGCCGCGCCGCCCATTTTGGCCGTGCTCCATCCAATCACGATAGCGACGATCGCCAGCACCGCCGCGACGACCAGAGCCGCGCGATCTGGTCGCTGCCGCGGCCGGTGCTCGCCGCCTTCGCTCATTTCACCAGACCGATGTCCTTCAGGATGACCGACGTGGCGGCGATGTCCTTAGCGAGCTGTGCGCGGAACTCGTCCCCGGCGAGATAGGTGTCTGCCCATCCCTTGTCGGCGAGCGTTTTCTGCCAGGTGGCCGACTTAACCATCTTCTCGATGTCGGTATTGACCGCGGCCGTTTGCTCGGGGCTGAGGCCCGGAGCGGCGGCGACCATGCGCCAGTTCTGGATGGAGACATCGACGCCGCCCTCCTTGAAGGTCGGCGCATCGATGCCGGAGAGGCGCGCGTCGCTCGAAACGCCGAGAAGCCGCAGCGTGCCGGCCTCGATCTGGGAAGCGAACTCGCTGTAACCGGAGATACCTGCCGTGACCTGGCTGCCGAGGATCGCCGCCAGCGCTTCACCCCCGCCGGAATAGGCGATGTAGTTGATCTTGCTTGGGTCGACCCCCACCGCCTTAGCCACGAGGCCGGCGGTGATATGATCGGTACCGCCGGCCGAGCCGCCGGCCCAGGAGACCGAGCCGGGGTCCGCCTTCAGCTTGGCGACCAGGTCCGCCATCGTCGTAATGTCGGAGGAGGCGGGAACCACGATCGCCTCATATTCCCCCGTGAGGCGGGCGATGGGCGTAACCTGGTCGAGGGATACCGGCGAGTCGTTGGTGAGGATCGCCCCCACCATTACGTAACCGCCAACGATCAATTGCGAGGGATCGCCATTCGCCTGGTTGACGAACTGTGCGAGGCCGATCGTTCCGCCGGCGCCGGGAACGTTGGTGACCTGGACGCTCGAGGAGATCTTCTCGTCCTGGAGAGCCGTCTGCATCGAGCGCGCGGTCTGGTCCCATCCTCCACCGGGAGCGGCGGGCGCCATGATCTTGTAGTCGGCGGCCCAGGCCTGGCCGGCAAGAACTACCCCGGCGACTGCCAAAAGCAGTTTTCGCATGGTCGTACTCCTCCTCTAACAAGGCTCTTGCATTGGACATACGCTTTGAGCTGCCTGTCAACAGGCGCTATTTGCGGACGAAGGTCAGATAGGCCGGCGGCCGTCCTTCGCGGATGGCCTTGGCCTCGTAGCGTGTTCCGGGCCAGCCCTCATAAGGCTGATGCCAGTCGCCCGACCAGTGCGCCTGCCACGCGAACGCCTCGTGCGCGCGGCAATGCAGGAGAGTCCAGTTGATATAAGTGTCGATATCGGAGGCGAAGCGGAACAGGCCGCCGGGCTTCAGCACGCGGGCAAAGCGGTCGAGATTGACCCTGCCGACAAAACGGCGTTTCCAGTGGCGCTTCTTCGGCCATGGATCGGGATAGAGCAGATCGATTCCAGACAGGCTGCCATCCGGCAGCCAGTCCAACAGCTGGGTCGCATCGTCGTCATGGACGCGAATGTTGCCCATGGGCTCGTCTGCCAGCGCCAGCATCAGCTTCGCCATGCCGTTGACGAAAGGCTCGACGCCGATAAAGCCGGTCGAGGAGTGGCACCGCGCTTCGGAGAGCAGATGCTCTCCGCCACCAAAGCCGATCTCCAGGCGTACGGAATGGACGGCAGTCCCGAACATCGTCTCCAAGCGCGCCGGCGGCGGCGCGCTTAGTTCGATCTTGTAGCGGGGAAGCGAGCCCTCAAGCGCCGCAGCCTGCAGAGGGCGGAGGCCCTTGCCACGGCGGCGTCCAAAAAAAGCCTCCGTGGCGCGGCTGCGCCGTTCAGCGCTCATCGGACAGACAAGTCCCGATCAGGCGGCCACGGCTTCCTTGGCCACGGCATCCTTCAGCGTCTTGGCCAGGTCCGTCCGCTCCCACGCGAAGGACCCGTCGCGGCCAGGCTTGCGGCCGAAATGGCCGTAGGCGGTCGTCTTGGCGTAGATCGGCTTGTTGAGGTCGAGATGCCGGCGAATGCCGGAAGGCGAAAGGTCCATCACCTCGCGCAGCGCCGTCTCCAGCGTCGCTTCCTCGACCTTGCCGGTGCCATGCAGGTCGACATAGATCGACAGCGGCTGGGCGACGCCGATCGCGTAGGAGAGCTGGATCGTGCAACGATCGGCGAGCTTGGCGGCAACGACGTTTTTCGCGAGGTAGCGCGCGGCATAGGCGGCCGAGCGGTCGACCTTGGTGGTGTCCTTGCCCGAGAAGGCACCGCCGCCATGAGGAGCCGCGCCGCCATAGGTGTCGACGATGATCTTGCGGCCGGTCAGACCGGCATCGCCGTCAGGGCCGCCGATGACGAATTTGCCCGTCGGATTGATGTACCAAGCGCAATTGGGCGCGATCTTCAGATCGCCGAGAGCCTCACGGATGTAAGGCTCGACAACGCTGCGAACTTTCTTGGAATCCCAGCTCGGGTCCAGGTGCTGCGTCGAAAGCACTATCTGGGTTACCTCGGCAGGCTTGCCGCCGACATAACGCACGGTCACCTGGCTTTTGGCATCGGGTCCGAGCTTGGCCACCTCACCCTGGCCGGACCGGCGGGCGGCGGAAAGGAGCTCGAGTACCTTGTGGCTGTAGTAGATCGGCGCCGGCATGAGATCGGGCGTTTCCCGGCAGGCGTAGCCGAACATGATGCCCTGGTCTCCTGCGCCCTCGGCGTTGGCGTCCTGCGCCTTGTCGACACCCTGCGCGATATCCGCGGACTGGGCGTGGAGCAGAACGTCGATCTTGGTGTTCTTCCAGTGGAAGCCGTCCTGCTCGTAACCGATGTCGCGGATCGCACGGCGCGCAACCGAGCGGAACTTGGAGGGATTGATGACGGGATTGCCGTTCGCGTCATGGACGACATTGCCGTCCTTGTCCTTCTTGAGCAAGGTGTGCGGCACACGCACCTCACCGGCGATGACCACCCGGTTCGTCGTGGCGAGCGTCTCGCACGCGACGCGCACATCCCACGGGTTCATGCCTGTCTTCTTGGCTTCCCGGTAGACCAGATCGACGATCTCGTCGGAGATGCGGTCGCAGACCTTGTCAGGATGGCCTTCGGAAACGGATTCGCTGGTGAAAAGATAGTCTTGCCGTGACACGGGTGTCCCCTCTTGAAGAAAATCGGCGGAAGCGTCGATGGTGGCGCTGGAGCTGTACCCAATGCCAATCGATCCCGTCAAGACGGGTCCAGAAACTGAAACAGTATTTGGGGGCTGGCGAAACAAGAAACAACCACCCTTGCGGAAATCCGCAAGCCTTGCCGTTCCCGCAATGCCGGCCCGGATTCCGGACCGGAAGCAGCTATTCCTCGGCCTCTTGCGCCAAAGCTTTGACGAGGTCGATGATCTTGCGGCGGACCTTCGGCTCGGAGATGCGAGCAAAGGCGCGATTCAACTGAATGCCCTCGGCGCTGTTCAGGAAATCCACAACATAGGTCGTGGAATCCTCCGCCAGACCAGTTGCTTCGGCACCTTCACGTCCCGGCACATCCTCGAAGAAGAACGAGACCGGAACATTGAGGATGGAGGCAATCGCCTGCAACCTGCTCGCGCCTACCCGGTTTGTCCCCTTCTCGTACTTTTGTATCTGCTGGAATGTGATGCCCAGGTTTTCTCCAAGTTTTTCCTGGCTCATTCCCAGCATATTGCGCCGGAGGCGTATGCGGCCTCCAACATGCACGTCTATCGGGTTAGGCTTCTTCTTATTTTCTATCATTTTATCCTCGCCGTTTTCTTCGGCTTGTCTATGTTTAGCCCCCCTGCCCGCCGATCATCCAAATCCATGGCCCCAATATCACGGCAATCAGGTCGGCAAGACGTGGAGCGCATATAATATGAATTTCTAATATACGCTGTGTCAATCGACCCCCATCCTTTGGCGTAGTTTCAACCCACAGGCAATGGTCGCCAGCAGAGCCATGATAACGAGACCGTTCGTCGTCGGGTTCCCCCAGGGCATCGGTCGCGGCGGGCCGATCATCACGGAAATATCGATTACGTCACGAACATTGATGGCGAGCGCATCGATGACGCGGCCTTTTCCGTCGATAACGCCGGATATCCCCGTATTGGCCGCCCGGACGAGAGTTCGGCCGGTCTCGACGGCCCGGATCTGCGCCTGGCGGAAATGCTGATAGGGGCCCGGCGTATCCCCGAACCAGCCGTCATTGGTGACATTGATGACGAGGTCGGCACCCGCCACCCCCTCCGACACGAGATCGGGAAAGATGATCTCGTAGCAGATGAAGGGCGCTGCCCCAAGGCCGCCCGGCAGGGCGACCGCATGCCGCTCGGTGCCGGCCGAGAAGCTCAAAGGCATCGGCACTATGCGGTCGACGCCCAGCCTCTGGAAAAGCCCTTCGAAGGGCAAGTACTCGCCACCGGGGACGAGGTGTATCTTGTCGACGGCGTCGACGATCTCGCCGACGTCGTTGATCGCAACGACCGAGTTGTAATAACGCGTCGCCTGATCGGCTCCTGCCTTCCCCTCGGCGCGCACGGCGCCGGCGATCAGCATCTGGCCCTCGCCGAGGAGTTGCCCCAGGGCAGTCAAAGCGTCGGGCCGCTCGGTGAAGAGGAAAGGAACCGACGTCTCCGGCCAGAGGATGAGCTGCGGCGGCTCGGCGCCCTCCTGTGGCGGCGCCGCGGAGAGCCTCAGCAACGTCCGGAAAACGTCGTCGCGCGCCGTGCCGTCGAGCTTCGTCGCCTGGTCGATGGAAGGTTGAACGATCCGCACGGTCAGCGTGCGCGCGTCGCTGTCGCCGGCCGGCGCGAGCCGGTGGAACCCGAAGCCGAGATGGGCAAGGACGAGGACGGCCGCGAGCGCGCCGCCGATGCGCCGATGCCGCCGCCCGGCGAGCAGCGCAGGCATGGCAAAGACGAAGACCGAAAGCGAGTTCATGCCCGGCGCGCCGACCACCGCCACCGACTGCATCAGGAGCGGCACGGGCATGGCCGCGTAGCCGATCGGGTTCCACGGGAACCCGGTGAATACGAAGCTGCGCAGCCATTCCGCGAGACCGAAGGCGGCGGCCAGGGCCGCGATCCGCCCGATGTCGTCGGTCCAGAAAGCGCGGGCCAGGGCCGTCGCCAAACCGTAGAACACCGACATGATCGCCGGCAGCACCAGGACGGCGATGGGGAGCGCCCAGGCGAAACTATCCGCCTCGACCAGCATCGCCATGCCGACCCACCACAGGCCAAAGACGAAATAGCCGAAGCCGAACCACCAGCCGATCGAGAAGGCAGGCACCAACCGGGCCAGGGCACGGGCGGAGGGCTCGGCCGTCGCCCCGTCCAGGAGCCAGACCAGAACGGGGAAGGAAACGAAGCAGGCAGCGAAGAAATCGTAGGGCGCCACCGAAAGAACGGCAAAGCCTCCCGCCGCAAAGGCGACGAGGGCACGCCGCCATCCGGAAAGCAGGACGAGCCTGCCGGCGAGGCGCTCCAGCCGGCTGTCAGGGTGGCCATCGATATTCGAAACGAGAATCACGGTCGCAAGCTACCGGCACATGGCGCGCGATCTAACGCGCGGCGGGATTGCGACAGGCCCGTCACCCTTCGCTGGCCGCCGGCTGCGCGGCGCGCCGCCGCCGCTCCGCCTTCTGGTCGCTGACGATGCGGACCCTCTTCACGCGCCGCGGGTCGGCGTCGAGGACATGGAACTCGAAACCGGGGATTGCGTGCACGACCTCGCCGCGGGCCGGCACGCGGCCCAACGTGTTGAAGATCATGCCGCCGATCGTATCCACGGTTTCGCCATGCTCGCCGGGCTTGAAAGTATCGCCGATCATCTTGGCGACGTCTTCGATCTCGGCCTTGCCGTCGACGATGAACACGCCGTCGCCGGACTGGGTGATCAGCGGTTCGTCCTCGTCATGCTCATCCTCGATGTCGCCGACGACCATCTCCACGATGTCCTCAAGCGAGGCCAGGCCGTCGGTGCCGCCATATTCGTCGATGACCAATGCCATCTGGATACGCGCTGCCTGCATTCGGGCCATGAGGTCGGAAGCGAGCATGGAGGGTGGCACGAACAGCACCGTGCGGATGAGATTGAGCTCGCCGATCGTCTTGGTGAGATCGACATTGCCAAGATCGAGCGCACGGACGGCATCGGCCTTCCGGCTCGTGCGCCCCTTCTTCGCTCGCGCCTGCTTGGTGATATGGGCCAGCACGTCACGTATGTGGATCATTCCACGCGGATCGTCGAGGGTTTCGGCGTAAACCGGCATGCGCGAATGGCCGGATTGCTCGAAGAGGTTCAGGAGTTCACCCAACGTGGTGGATAGCTCCACCGCCTCTACATCGGCGCGCGGGATCATAACGTCCTCCACCCGCACCTCCCGCAGGCGCAGGATGTTGTTGAGCATTGCCCGTTCGCCGGCGGAGAAATCCGCCTCGTCGGAGGTGTTTTCGGCAAGGGCGTCGGCCAGATCCTCGCGCAGGTTCGAACCGTTCCTATGGCGGAAGAAGCCGGTGAGGCGTTCGAGCAGCGACGGCCGATCGGCCTGCTGCCCGACGGTACTCGGGCCCTCTTCCTTCTGGCTCGACCCCTTGGTCTCGCCCGTCTCAGGGCCCGCGGCGGTCTTCAGGTTCTCGTTCATCATCTTCCGGCTTGATCAGCCTTTTCCTGTTAAGCATACGGATCGGGAATGGCAAGCCTCGCCAGAACCCGTCGTTCCATCGCCTCCATGACCTCCGCTTCTTCATCGGTCTCGTGGTCGTAGCCGAGAAGATGCAGGAAACCGTGGACGACAAGATGGATGAGATGGTGTTCGAACGGCTTCTTTTCGAGAGAAGATTCGCGCGAAATCGTCTCGATCGCAAGCACGATGTCGCCCAGCATGGGCGGAAGCGGATCTCCCGCCGCGATGGCGAAAGCCGGGAACGACAAGACGTTGGTGGGCTTGTCCTTACCGCGCCAGCCGGCATTCAATTCCTTGATGCCGGCATCGTTGGAGAACACCAGGCTGAGCTCGCTCGGCACCTCGCCATGGGTGCCGAGTTCCGCGAGCGCAGCATCGACGGTCCTGCGTGCGATCGCCTCGAGTTCGTCCGGCGGCAGCCAGCCCTCGGCTTCGACCAGAAGATCGATCTCCACCCGCGGGGCGCTGCGCGCGACACCCGCACCGGAATTGCTATTCCCGGCCATGTCAGTTGTCTGTGGCTCCCAGGCCGCGCGCCATCTTCGCGTCACGGTCATAGGCCGCAACGATCTCGGCCACGAGCGGGTGACGCACCACATCCTTCTCATTGAAGCGAACGGTGACGATGCCCGGCACTGCGTCGAGAATCCGCAGCGCCTCGACGAGACCGGACTTGGTGTTGGGCGGCAGGTCGATCTGCGTGGGATCGCCGGTGACGATCATACGGGAATTCTCGCCGAGGCGGGTCAGGAACATCTTCATCTGCATCGGCGTGGTGTTCTGCGCTTCGTCAAGAATGACGGCGGCATGAGCGAGGGTGCGCCCGCGCATGAAGGCAAGCGGCGCGATCTCGATGACGCCCGCGGTGATCGCGCGCTCCACCTTGTCGCCCGGCATCATGTCGTAGAGGGCGTCATAGAGCGGGCGCAGGTAGGGATCGACCTTCTCCTTCATGTCGCCAGGCAGGAACCCCAGACGTTCGCCCGCCTCGACCGCCGGACGCGACAGGATGATGCGCTCGACGAGACCGCGCTCCAGGAGCATGGCCGCATGCGCCACCGCGAGGTAGGTCTTGCCGGTGCCGGCCGGTCCGATGCCGAAAACCATCTCGGATCGCTCCAGCGCTCGCATGTAGGCGTCCTGATTGAGCGAGCGCGCATAGATCGTCTTTTTACGCGTCGCGATTTGCGCGGCCGCCATCTTGCCCTTGCGCTCCAGCGTCGGCAGCGTCAGTTGATCGTCGGCGGCGATGGCCATGCGCACCGCCCCGTCGACGTCCGATTGCGCGAGATCCGTGCCCTTCTGAAGGATGCCATAGAGATGGTCGAGCGCGCGACGCGCCTGCTCGGCTGCCGTCGGACTGCCCTTGATCGTGAGCTGATTGCCGCGCGAGCGGATGTCGACGCCGAGCTTCTGCTCCAGCCGAGCGAGATTCTCGTCGAACGGGCCGTAGAGGGCGCTTGCGAGCTTGTTGTTGTCGAAGGTCAGAACGATGTGCGCCATGTCCGATGCCCCGGAGGGCACGTTCTTCAGTTCGCTAGCGCTCAACCATCTCTCCTATTGGTAGCCGGGGCTCTCTTCTCTTGCCGCAAGTTTTTATCGGAAAACCGTGGGACATTTTTTCCGAAACCTGCTCAGACTGCCTGGGCGTACAGGCTGTTGGTGCCTGCGCCCGTGATTCGGACGGTGACAACGTCACCGATTCCGCCAGCCTTTTCATCAACAATCACCGGCTGCAACCATGGCGAGCGACCAACCCGCTGGCCGGCATGGCGGCCCGGTTTCTCGATCAGCGTCGACATGGTCTTGCCGACGAGGCTCTCGGTGAACTCGCGTTGCTGCTTGTTGAGCAGCGCCTGCAGCCGTTGCAGCCTCTCGTCCTTGATCTCCTCGGCGATGTGGTCCCGCATATCGGCCCCGGGCGTGCCCGGCCTCGGGGAATATTTGAAGGAGAAGGCCTGGGCGTAGCGGACCTCGCGCACGATCGCCAGCGTATCCTCGAAATCCGCTTCGGTCTCGCCTGGAAAGCCGACGATGAAATCGCCCGACATCGCGATGTCGGGCCGCGCGGCGCGGATGCGCTCGATCAGCCTGAGATAGTCAGCGCCGGTGTGGCGGCGGTTCATCGCTTTGAGGATACGGTCGGATCCCGCCTGGACCGGCAGGTGGAGGTAAGGCATCAGCGCATCGAGATCGCGATGGGCCGAAATCAGCTCGTCATCCATGTCGCGGGGATGGCTGGTCGTATAACGCAAGCGGGCAAAACCCGGGATCTCGGCCAGCCGATGAAGCAGCCGCCCCAGCCCCCACGGCTTGCCGTCAGGGCCTTCGCCATGCCAGGCATTGACGTTCTGGCCAAGCAGCGTGACCTCGCGCACGCCGGCTTCCGCCAGGCGCTCCGCCTCGGCCAGTATCTGCGAAACCGGGCGCGACACTTCCGAGCCGCGGGTATACGGAACCACGCAGAAGGTGCAAAACTTGTCGCAACCTTCCTGCACCGTCAGGAAAGCGGTGACGCCGCGCTTGATCACCTCGGCCCGCCGCGGCTGCGGCAGATGCTCGAACTTGTCCTCGATCGCGTAGTCGGTTTCGACGACTTTCTCGCCCTCGCGTGCCTTGCGCACCACCTCGGGCAGGCGATGATAGGTCTGCGGGCCGATCACGAGGTCGACCGCGGACGAGCGGCGGATGATCTCCTGCCCTTCGGCCTGCGCGACGCAGCCGGCTACCCCGATCATCATCTCGCGACCGGCCTGCTGGCGCTCCGCCTTCAGCTTGCGGATGCGGCCAAGCTCGGAATAGACCTTCTCGGCAGCCTTCTCGCGAATATGACAGGTGTTGAGGAGAACGAGATCGGCGTCCTCGATTGCGTCGGTCGCGGCATAGCCGTCGGCCGCCAGCGCATCCGACATCCGCTGGGAATCATAGACGTTCATCTGGCAGCCATAAGTCTTGACAAAGACCTTCCTGGTCGCCGCCGGTCGCGTCTCGAGGGGAAGGGCGGCCTCGCGCTCGCCAATATCGCTCATTTCCATTCGGCGGCTTTTAACGCTTCTCCACGACAAAAAACAGACGCTTTCGTGCGGCCGTTCGTTCCTACGAAAGACGCAGGCGCTCGATCATCATGGCGCGGACCTCTTCCTGCGCGTGCCGCGCCGCCTGCTTGCGGTTGCTGCCGGGCGTATATTCCACCGGCGCGCCGAAGCTCACATGGACGTCCATGGCGCCCTCGCGCAGCAGGCGGAAGATATGCGGAACCAGATCGGCGTCGCCGATCCAGGATGCAACCATGCGATGACGGCGGCCCATGGGCAGGCCGTGCAGCCGCGTGTAGGCGATCGCCACCGGCTGGATGTACATCTTCTCCACCTTGCCTGCCGCGAGCGCGATATCGGCAGCGGCGAAAAGGGTGCTCTTGAAGGGTGACAGAAAATTGCCGTCGGAGGTCGTGCCCTCGGCGAACAGCACGACGGCGGCATTGCCGGCGAGTCTCTGGCCGACTTCCGAGGCCTGGTCGCCGGATTTACGCCTGCGATCCCGCTCGACGAAGATGGTGCGCTGGAGCCCGCACAGAAAGCCGATCAACGGCCAGCGCGCCATGTCGGACTTGGCGATGAAGGTGACATGGCCGAGCGAGCCCAGCGCCATGATGTCGGTCCAGGAGATATGGTTCGCCGCGATCAGAAGCGGCCGTTCCCGCGCCATCTCGCCATGCGGATGGACACGGATGCCCAGCATGCGCAACATGTTTGTGTGCCACCAGCGCGGCCAGCGATGCTCGTCGATCAGACCCGTCTTCATGGCGAAGGTCTGCACCACGATCACCCAGAGGGTAATTGCAACGATGCCCAGCAGCCCCAATATCGTGCGGATCGTTCCGATCATCTCGCCAACCGTTTCCCACCCAACGCCTTCGGTTCCAGCATTCAAGCCCAAGTGAAAATGCCTGACGTCGCGCAAATGCAAGTTACAAAATCGTAGGGTGCCTGCTCACGACCAAGGAAGCGCGGCGCGCTATCGAAGATCGCGGCGCATGACAAGCGCGCCCGACCGACCGCTTCCTGCCGTCTGATAGTAGGCCGGCCGCTTGCCGACCTCCTGAAAGCCGAGGCGCCTGTAGAGGTGGAGGGCTGCAATATTGGTTTCGTCCACCTCGAGGAACAGAGCCTCTGCCCGCTCCGCATGCAGCTCCCGCAGCACGGCATCCATGAGTTGCCAGCCCAGACCCTGGCGCCGATGAGCGCGGGCGACGACCACCGTCAGGATCTCTCCTTCGCCCGCCGCCAGTCTCGCCAGCACGAAGCCGACGGGACCGGCGCTGGCCCTGCCGGTTTCGAGTACGGTGAATCCGAAGACGGTGTCCTGGGCGAGCAGCGACGCGAATTCGTCGTCACTCCAAGGGCGCACGAAATCCTGCCGATGCAGAAGCGCGATCGCCCCCGCGTCCTCACCAGTCAGTCTCGCGACGGAATAATCCCGCTTCGGTCGCAGGAAAGGAAATCGGATCATGCGCGCGACCTCGGCAAGATGAAGCCAGACTGCGGCTTGGCGTCGGGCTCGCGCAGGTAAACGGGTGCCGGCTTATGCGGCGAAGGGCCGCGCAGCGCGGCGAGCCGCGCAAAGGTCGCGATATCCGCGGTCGCAGTCGCGAGACCGGTGTCCAGCGCCAGCGGCCCTGCCGCCTGCGCGATCTTCTCCGCCGCCGTTCCGCACACGACGGGAGCAGCGTCGACCGCAACGGCAAGGGCGTCCGCGAAACTCAGCACGCAGGCATCATAGCTCATTTTGCCCGCGGCATCGTATAGAGCCACATAGAGTTCGCCCCGGCCGGCATCGATCGCCACCATAATCGGCCGATTGGGGAAAGCGTCCCCGGCTTCAGCGGCGATGGCATCCAGCGTGGTAACCCCGATCGACGGTATTTTGAGAGCCAGCGCCAGGCCGCGAATGGTCGACACGCCGACCCGGACGCCGGTGAACGATCCCGGTCCGGTCGAGACTGCCAAGCTCCCCAGTTCGGAATAATCCGCGCCAGCGGCCTGCAACGCCTCGGCGATCGTCGCCATCAGGCGCTCGGCGTGTCCCTTGCCGATATCGGCGACGGAACGACCGAGCTCATGGCCTGCCGCCGTGTCCCAAACGCAGGCCGCGCAGAGATTGGCAGCACTGTCGACGGCGAGCAGCTTCATGGGTCAGCCGAAGGAGCTCTATGTTGCCCCCCTCTGTCCTGCCGGACATCTCCCCCACAAGGGGCTACGACATTCACACATCTCACGGATCGTCGGCGGTCTCTGGAACACCCCTCATCCGACCTCCGGCGCTTGTGCCGCGGCTTAGCCGCGTCACAAGCTTGTCGGCCACCTTCTCCCACAAGGGGAGAAGGCAAGACGGCCGCAGCGCTCCTGCCAATCGCCAGCATTTGCGATTGGCAGGAGCGCTTCTGCAAAACTCCTCCTTCTCCCCTTGTGGGAGAAGGTGGCCGCGCCAAGCGCGGTCGGATGAGGGGTGCTCCAGAAAGCTCCGCCGGATGTGTGAATCTCGTACCCTCGTGGGGGAGATGTCCGGCAGGGCAGAGGGGGGCAACGTAGAGTGCCGTCATCTCAGCGATTATGCGCCTTCAGCTCCAGCCGCCGCCGATGCAGCACCGGCTCGGTGTAGCCGTTGGGCTGGACGCGGCCCTGGAAGACGAGGTCGCAGGCCGCCTGGAAGGCGATGGACTTGTCGAAGTCGGGCGCCATCGGGCGGTAGAGCGAATCGCCGGCATTCTGCCCGTCGACGATGGCCGCCATGCGCTTCATCGTCTCCATCACCTGGGCCTGGCTGCACACGCCATGATGCAGCCAGTTGGCGATGTGCTGGGAGGAGATGCGCAGCGTGGCGCGATCCTCCATCAGCCCGACGTCATTGATGTCGGGCACCTTGGAGCAGCCGACGCCCTGGTCGATCCAGCGCACGACGTAACCCAGGATCCCCTGCGCGTTGTTGTCGAGTTCCTTCTGGATGTCCTCGGGCGTCCAGTTGGGACGCACCGCCACCGGTACCGACAAGATGTCGTCGAGCCTGGCCTTGGCGCGGCCCTTGAGCGACGCCTGCACGGCCTTGACGTCGACCGCGTGATAGTGGGTCGCATGCAGCGTCGCCGCCGTCGGCGACGGCACCCAGGCGGTGTTGGCACCCGCCTTGGGATGGGCGATCTTCTCGGAAAGCATCGCCGCCATCATGTCGGGCATCGCCCACATGCCCTTGCCGATCTGGGCATGGCCGGACAGCCCGCATTCCAGGCCGGTGTCGACGTTCCAGTTCTCATAGGCGCCGATCCAGGCCGCCTTCTTCATGTCGCCCTTGCGGATCATCGGTCCGGCTTCCATCGAGGTGTGGATCTCGTCGCCGGTGCGGTCGAGGAAACCGGTGTTGATGAACACCACGCGCTCCTTGGCGGCGCGGATGCACTCCTTCAGATTGACGGTGGTCCGCCGCTCCTCGTCCATGATGCCCATCTTCAGCGTGTTGGGCCTCATTCCCAGGGCCTGCTCGACGCGGCCGAAAATCTCCACCGCGAAGGCCACTTCCTCGGGCCCGTGCATCTTCGGCTTGACGATATAGACCGAGCCGGCCGGCGAGTTCTTGCGACGGCCGTTGGGGCCGACATCGTGCAGCGCGATCAGGCTGGTGATCATGGCGTCCATGATGCCTTCCGGCACCTCGTTGCCGTCGCGGTCGAGGATCGCCGGATTGGTCATGAGGTGGCCGACATTCCGGACCAGCATCAGCGAGCGGCAGCGCAACTGGAAAGTGGAGCCGTCGGGCGCACGGTAGTCGAGGTCGGGATTGAGCTTGCGCACGAAGCTCTTGCCGCCCTTGGTGACCTCCTCCTGGAGATCGCCCTTCATCAGGCCGAGCCAGTTGCGATAGACGACGACCTTATCGTCGGCATCGACGGCGGCAATCGAATCCTCGCAGTCCATGATGGTGGTCAAGGCCGATTCCAGCCAGACATCGGAGATATGGGCAGGATCATCCTTGCCGATGGTCGAGGTGGGGTCGACCAGGATTTCGATCAGGATGCCGTTGTTCCTGAGCAGGAGCTGGCCCTGCACCGACGGATCGTCATGATAGCCGGCGAATTGCGCTGGGTTCGCGAGGCCGGCCGCACGCCCGCCGTCGAGCCTCACCAGGAGCGCTCCGTCCTTGACCGAGAAGCCACGCGCGTCCTGCCAGGAAACGCCGTCGAGCGGCGCGGCGCGATCCAGGAAATCGCGCGCCCAGGCGATCACCCTAGCGCCGCGCGTCGGATTGTAGCCCTTGCCTTTTTCGGCGCCGTCGGTCTCCGGGATGGCGTCGGTGCCATAGAGCGCGTCATAGAGCGAGCCCCAGCGGGCGTTGGCGGCGTTGAGGGCATAGCGGGCATTCATTACCGGCACGACGAGCTGCGGCCCGGCCAGTTCGGCGATCTCGGCATCGACATCGGCGGTCGTCACGCTGAAGGCCGGCCCCTCCGGCAGGAGATAGCCGATCTCGGCGAGGAAGGCCTTGTAGGCGGCCATGTCCGTGGGCGCGCCGTTGGCCCGGTACCAGTCGTCGATCTTCTGCTGCAGCGCGTCGCGCTTGGCCAGCAGCGCCCGGTTCTTCGGCGCCAGATCATGCACGATCGCCGAGAAGGCCTGCCAGAACGCATTCGCGTCGATCCCAGTGCCGGGCAGCGCCTCGGCCTCGATAAAATCTCGCAGCTGACCCGCAATCCTGAGGCCGGCGATTTCGACGCGGTCGGTCATCAATGCATCTCCAAGTCATTGGCGAAGTTCTTGGTCAGCCGGCCTTTGACATGCCGAAGGAGGCGGGTCAATTCGCCCTGAGCAGATGACGCCCGGCTTGGCCCCGCACATCATCTGCTCAGCCCTCTGTTTCGCCGAAGGTTTTTGTCGGAAAACGGTGGGACAGCTTCCGAACCTGCTCAGGCTATATCAAGCCGCTATGCGTGGGCGACCACTGGCCGTTGCGACGAGGATCGCCTCCACGAAGGTGCGCCGCCCTTCCACCGTCGCGCTTTTGACATCGCGCGACATCACGATCTCGGCGATGCCAGCCCCTGCCGCCTGAGCCCGGTCCGAGGCAAGGTTGCGGATTTCGGCTTCGGCTGCAGCCATGGCGTCATCTTCGTCGATGAAATCGCGTATCACATCGCCGGCGCTGATACGGAATATTCCTTCTTCCGGTTGGCTCACCCGGGCCTCGACGGAAATCCGCACTTGGCCGACGACGGCCCCCACGGCGTTGGCCACGTCGGTGTCGGCCGGCACCAGGCACCGGTTGCCCACGAGTTGCGGCAACGCAGCGTAATGAAGGGGGGCAGAAGCACCGAGGCCTATGACCGGCCGATCGAGCGCAACCGTCAGCCGGGCAATACCGCCATGGCCGTCGACCGCCCGCTGGACAAGCGCGTGGGCGACCGTCACGGCTCCGTCGAGCCCGTCTTCGGCGAAAGCGGTCTCGAGGATCGCCTCGGCCGAGAAGCGGGTGAGCGCCGCGAGCACGCGTTCGGCGATCTCCTCGGCGGTCGTCGCGATCGGCTGGCCCCGTCCGTCGCGGCGGCGAGCAAACAGCTGAGCGCCGAGGCGCGCGGCCGCGGGATCCCAGTTCGTCTGCCGTCCCAGCACATGGGCGGCATCCGACGGTGTGAATCCCGCGATATGGACAAGGCCCCGCGCCACAAGCCGTACGAGGGTGGCGTTCTGGGCCGTCGAGACAAGGAGCCGGTCGAGCGGCTGCGGCACCCTCGTGATCTGGTCGTAGAGCTTGGCCTCGGCAGTGGCGAGCCCCGCGGCGAGACGGTCGGGAACGCCTGTGCGCAGGACAAAGCGCCCGTCCATCCGCCCGGAATTGGGCGCCCGCAACTGCCGCTCGAGCTCGCCGATCACCGTTTCGCCGTGCATCATGCCGAGGAGCGCAAGCGGCACGAGCCGGCGCGGACCGAGCAGAAGCCTAGGCGTCAGCCCGCGATCCTCCAGCGAGACTTCCGAATCCCCGCCAAGACCGAAAGTCCGCATGGCGACGGCCTCGACCATGGTGCGGAAACCGCCGACCGTGGCACCCTCGGGATCGAGACGCGGGCGACCGCCTTCCAGGACCGCGACGTCGGTCGTGGTGCCTCCGATGTCGGACACGACGGCATCATCGAGGCCCGTCATATGCCATGCGCCGACGAGGCTCGCGGCCGGGCCGGAGAGGATCGTCTCGATCGGACGCTGGCGGGCGAAAGCCGCCGAGACCAGCGCGCCGTCGCCGCGAACGACCATCAGCGGCGCCGTTATGCCGCGCCGCGCCAGAAATCCTTCGGTCGCCGCGGCGAGCCGATCGATCATGGAAACGAGGCGGGCGTTCAGGAGCGTCGTCAGCGCCCGTCTCGGCCCCCCCAGCTTGGCCGACAATTCGTGGCTGGCGGTGACGGGAAGGCCGGTCCGCTCGCGGATCAGATCGCGCGCGGCAATCTCGTGAGCGGGATTCCGGGTGGCGAAATAAGCGCAGACGGCAAAGCTCGAAACGGCCGTTCCCAGTGCCGGCAACGCTTCTTTCAGAACCTCCAGATCCAGAGGCTGCTCGTTGCCATGGACGTCATGCCCGCCGGGGCAGAAAATCACGGGATCGCTGCCGAGTGCCTTTTGCAGGCCATCCCTGGCGAGGTCCGCCTGGGAGAACCCGATCATGACCAGCGCGACACGGCCGCCCTGCCCTTCCACAAGCGCGTTGGTGGCAAGCGTGGTCGACATCGATACCAGCTTGATGGCGGCGGGGTCGACGGCGGCCGTTTCAAGCACCGCGTCGACCGCCCCCGAAATTCCCACAGCGAGATCGTGCCGCGTCGTCAGTGCCTTGGCCTTGGCGACGACGCCTGCGAGTTCCGACCACAGGACTGCATCGGTATAGGTGCCGCCGGTATCGATGCCCAGGAAAAGCGCGGAGGAGGAAACTGCATCCATCAGGGACGATCCAGCATGGTCGGTCATGCAGGCCATAGCGCAGCTTCAACGCACGGAAAAGGCCGGCTGCGTTGTGCCAGGCCGACCTTTCTACCTTATACAAGTGCACTTGGCGCTTGGCCCGCCCTCGCTATCCGCCCTGCACCCACACCACTCTGCGGCCGCCGCGGTTGACGAGCACCGGGCCGCCGTCGGTGTAGACACAGGTATAGGCGGGATCCTCGGGTATGGGCGCGAGTTCGACATCAGACGGCACGACGGCCCACGGCAACGCGATTGCTCCCCTTGCCCAGCCTCTGTACCGGATCTCGTCAGGTCGTGCCCAAGGCGTTCGCCTGCTCTTCCTGTTCCATCGTCAGCGGCTTGATTTCAGGCGGCAGAGGCTCGGCAACCGTCGGCACGTCTTGCCCGGTAGCGATTGGCCGAGAGGAGGCGCAGGCGCAGAGAAGAACCAGCGGCAGAATGGCAAGAAGGCGGAAGAACATGCGATGGCGGTAAGGGCGAGCTGTGGCGGGATCAGGGCGAACCACCCTCTTTCGTCTAAGCCTTCGGCCGTCGAGCGGGCGGAGGCTGCACCCGTCGGAACCGAGAGCCGGGTCGCCAGAGGAAATTTTTCCCGTCATCGAAAGGGAATGAGCCATGCCCATTCCAAGGAACGACGAAAATGGTCGGCTTCGTTCTCGAAACGGGCCCGAATTGCGCTATGATGGGGAAAATTCTACGCTAGAGGAGACACCCATGGGCCTACGCATCAACGACACCGCGCCCGACTTCACCGCGGAAACCACGCATGGCACGATCCAGTTCCATGACTGGATCGGGGACGGATGGGCGGTGCTGTTTTCTCACCCCAAGAACTTCACACCCGTCTGCACCACCGAGCTCGGCACCATGGCCGGGCTGGAAGACGATTTCAGGAAACGCAACGCCAAGATCATCGGCATCTCGGTCGATCCGGTAGAGGACCACGTTCGCTGGAAGGACGATATCCAGAAGGCTACCGGCTATGCCGTCGATTATCCGCTGATCGGCGACCGCGACCTGAAAGTGGCGAAGCTCTATGACATGCTGCCGGCGGACGCCGGCGACAGCGCAGCCGGCCGGACTCCGGCCGACAACGCCACCGTCCGCTCGGTCTATGTCATCGGGCCGGACAAGAAGATCAAGCTGGTGCTGACCTATCCCATGACGACCGGCCGCAACTTCAACGAGATCCTGCGGGCGATCGATTCCATTCAGTTGACGGCGAAGCACCAGGTCGCCACGCCGGCCAATTGGCAGCAGGGCGAGGATGTGATCATCACGGCCGCCGTTTCCAACGAAGACGCGATCAAGCGCTTCGGGGCCTTCGAGACGATCCTGCCTTACCTTCGCAAGACCAAGCAGCCCACTGCATGAGTAAGTGCCCCGCCTGGTCGGAAAAATAGGCAGGCGGGGCGATTTACCTTTCGAGCAATATGACCGGCTTCCCCTGGAAGCAGGTGCGGGCAAATTCGCGGAAGCCGGTCTTGGCCGCAACCCGCAACGAGGCGATGTTGTCCGGCTCGATGAGGCAGGTTGCGCGCTTGCCAGGAAACTTTTCCGTCCCCCAGGCAAGTAGGGCGTTGACCGCCTCGGTGGCGAGCCCCTTGCCTTGGGTTTCCGGCCGAAGCGCCCAGCCTGTCTCCATCGAGCCTTCGATACTGGGCTCGATAACGCGACGCAACTCGTGGAAGCCGGCCTCGCCTATCAGCCGACCCGTCGCTTTTTCCTCGATGGCCCAGAAGCCGAAGCCCATGACCTGCCACATGCCGGCATGACGGAGGAACCGCACCCATGCCTGGTCACGGGGGAAAGGCTGGCCGCCGATGAAACGCGTGACGAGAGGGTCGACCCACATGGCCGAATGCGCCTCGAAATCCTCGGGCCGATGCCCGCGCAACACGAGCCTGGGGCTCTCCAGAACAGGAATGGTTATGGGCATCGTCTTCGGCTCATCGAAGGAAGCGATAGCATGGGGCCGTGGTTGAGATCGCGAGCGAAGGCGTAGCCATCAGGTGGGATTTGCCTCCAGCCTTTCGGCGATCAGCGCCGCAAGTCGCTCCGCTACCTGGTCCTTGGTCATTTCCGGCCATTCGTCCACCCCTCCCTTTGTGACGATCCTGACACGATTGCGATCGCCTCCCATGGCGCCGCCGGCGGGCGACACATCATTTGCGACGATGAAATCCGCGCCTTTCTTCTTCAGCTTGGCTTCGGCGTTCTTGAGGACGTCCTGCGTTTCCGCGGCAAAGCCTACAACGAGATCCGGACGGCGTGCATGATGACCAACGGTCGACAGAATGTCGGGATTTTCGATCATCTTGAGCGAGGGTGGGCCCTCACCGGCAACCTTCTTGATCTTCTCCGCGGCGGAATTCTCGGTGCGCCAGTCGGCTACTGCCGCCACGAAGACTGCCGCGTCGGCCGGCAGCAGCGCCTCGACGGCATCGCGCATCTCGCGCGCAGTCTCGACATGGCTCGTCTTTACACCGGCTGGGTCCGGAAGAGCCACGGGCCCTGAAACCAGCCGCACATCGGCGCCGAGCCTGGCAAGAGCGGCCGCGATCGCATGCCCTTGCTTGCCGGATGAACGGTTGGCGATGTAGCGGACCGGATCTATCGGCTCATGGGTCGGACCGGACGTAACGATGATTTTCCTGCCGGCCAACGGTTTTTGCCCTGCATCGAACATGGCTTCAGCCGCCGCGACGATCTCCAGCGGCTCAGCCATGCGCCCCTCACCGGCCTCCTTTGCCTCCGCCATCTCGCCCGTGCCCGGCCCGACAAAGGCGACACCGTCGCGTTCGAGCGTCGCATGATTGCGGCGCGTGGCGGGATGTGACCACATGCGCGGGTTCATGGCCGGCGCCATCAACACCTTCTTGTCGGTGGCAAGCAGGACCGCCGAAGCGAGATCGTCGGCCAGACCGTTGGCCGCCTTGGCCATCAGATCGGCGGTGACCGGCGCCACCACAAGGAGGTCCGCCTCGCGCGACAGGCGGATGTGGCCGACATCCTGTTCGTCCTGCCGGTCGAAAAGATCGGTGAACACGTGATCCGCCGACAACGCGCCGGCGGCGAGCGGCGTCACGAATTGCTGGGCCGCGGCCGTCATGACGCAACGCACCGATGCTCCACGCTCGCGCAGGCGACGGATCAGGTCGAGGCTCTTATAGGCCGCTATGCCGCCGCCTATGATCAGGAGGATGCGCTTGCCGGAAAGGGTCATAGGGTCATGTCTCCGGTAGCTTCAGTGCCGGCACTATATCGGTATGGATGAAATCATCGCCCTTGAAAAGAAGCGGCAATTGCCGCGTCATTGCCAATGCGTAGGCGAAGCAATCCCCCATGTTCAGGCTGGCGGGATGACCACTTCCCCGCCCGAAGCGAAGATAGGCCGATCGGGCGACGGCCATCTGATCGAGATCGAATGCGACGACGGTCGGCGAAAGTCGTTCCACCAACATCTCCAGACGCAGATGTCCGCTCTGCAGTTTGCCTCGGGAAACGACGCACCCCGCTTCGAACAATGTCGCTGTGCCGACGACCATTTCATCGGCCTCGTGGAAGGCCTGCCTGTAAGCCATGGCGTCGGCCTCGTCGTTCAGGACCGCCATCAGGGCCGACGTGTCGACAGCGAAAGCTATCACGCAAGGCCCTCGTCCCACATCTCATCCGTCAGTCTCTTGAGGTCGAATGGCTGCGTGGGCTTCACGCCCAACCGGGTCAATTCTTCGATCGTGGGCTTGCGTCGACTTGCGGCTACCGCGCCGACGCTCCTGGCAAGGATCTCTCGCGCCTCCTGTTCCATCGATACACCATGCTCGGCGGCTCGCTTGCGCAACTCCCGCTTAACACGGTCGTCGAGATTGCGGATCGTCAACGTACCCATCTGTTTCTCCTCCCGGCAAAATCTATGCCGAGAGCAATAGGCTTTCAATGACAGCGTTGCTGTCATTGAAAGCACGTCAGACCAGCTTCCAAGCAATGAACAACAGCGTCAACGCAATCACCCACAGGGCGATGCGGCCGGAGCGCGTATGCCGCGCTTCGGCCCTGCCGATCGCCTTGGCCGTGCCCTCGTCGAAGCGCAGGCCATGCTCGGCCATGGCGTCGATCTCGCGTGTGAGCTTCTCGGTGCGGGCGGCGAGTTCCGGTGCCTGGCGGGCAAAGGACACAAGGGCCGCAACACCTTCGCGCGCATCGGAAAGCAGGCCGCGGGGCCCGAGATTTTCCGCGATCCAATGTCCGACCACAGGCTCCGAGGTCTTCCACATGTTGAAGGCGGGATCGAGGGTGCGCGCAACGCCTTCGACAACGACCATCGTTTTCTGAAGGAGCACGAGTTCCGGGCGCGTCTCCATGTCGAACAGCTCGGTCACCTCGAAGAGCAGGGTGAGAAGCTTGGCCATGGAGATGGTTTCGGCGGGCTGGCCATGAATCGGCTCGCCTATGGCGCGGATAGCCTGGGCAAAAGCCGAGATGTCGTGCTTGGCCGGCACATAGCCCGCCTCGAAATGCACTTCCGCGACGCGCCTGTAGTCGCGCCTGATGAACCCATAGAGGATCTCGGCCAGGAAGCGCCGTTCCTTCTTGGTTAGCCGGCCGGAGATGCCGAGATCGACGGCGACGATGGTGCCGGCCGCGTCCACGAACATGTTGCCGGGATGCATGTCGGCGTGGAAGAAGCCGTCGCGCAACGTATGCCTGAGGAACGATTGGACAAGGTTCGCCGCGATCGCCCTGAGATCGTGCCCCGAGGCGTGCAAGGCCTCCAGGTCATTGAGCTTTATGCCGTCGATCCATTCGATGGTGAGCACGTCGCGGCCGGTGCGCTCCCAATCGACGGACGGCACGCGGAAGCCGGGATCGCCCTTCGTGTTCTCGGCAAGTTCCGACAGTGCCGCCGCTTCGAGACGAAGATCCATTTCGATCTTGGTCGTCTGAGCGAGCGTCTCGGTGACTTGCACGGGGCGGAGCCGGCGGGCCGACGGGATGTATTTTTCCTGCAGCCGCGCCGCCAGGAAATAGCTTTCGAGATCCCGGAAGAAGCGGCGGCGCACACCCGGCCGGATCACCTTGACCGCCACCCGGGAGACGACGCCGTCCCGCTCCACTTCCGCCTCATGAACCTGAGCGATCGAGGCGGCGGCCACGGGGTCGCCGAGGCTCAGATAGAGCTCACCGGCCGGCCGGCCAAGTGACCCTTCGATCGCGGTGATCGACTGCACCTTCGGGAAGGTCTCCATCCGGTCCTGCAGCAGCGCCAGGTCGGCCGCCATCTCGGTGCCGACGACATCGGGGCGTGTGGCGAGAAACTGGCCGAGCTTGACGTAGGAAGGGCCGAGCCGCGCGATCGCCCTGGACAGGCGCTCCGAACGATCCTTGCCCATCGCGCGGCGACGGGCGAAAAGCCGCGCTGTGTTCCACGCGAATTTTGGAAAGCCGGCGAGTTGATCGCCCGGAAGAGCGGCCACCACCCCTTCGCGCACCATGATCCAGCCGGCCCGCACCAGCCGGAAGTAAGCTCCTGGGGTGTTCATCCAATGCGACCCGTCAAAGCTTCCAGCCGGAATGGAGCGCCGCTATGCCTCCGGAATAATTGCGGAAAGTTACGCGGTCGAAGCCGACGCCCGATATCATCGAGGCGAAATTCTGCTGGTTCGGGAATTTGCGGATCGATTCCACCAGATAGGCATAAGGTTCGCCGTCACCGGCGACCAGCCTGCCGATGCGTGGGATGGCCTCGAACGACCACGTCTCGTAGATCTTGTCGAGCATCGGCATGTCGACCTCGGAGAATTCGAGGCAAAGGAAACGGCCACCAGGCTTGAGCACCCTGTAGGCCTCTGCCAGCGCCGTTTCGATGCGCGGAACGTTGCGGATCCCGAAAGCGATCGTGTAGGCGTCGAACGTGTCGTCGGTGAAGGGGAGCTCTTCCGCATTGGCCTCGACGAAATCCGTGTTCGCCTCGAGCCGGCGTCGTGCGGCGCGTTCCCGGCCGACAGCCAGCATCGAGCCGTTGATGTCGAGCACCGTGGCATGGGCGTGACCGTGGGACGCGTCGATGATGCGAAAGGCGACGTCACCGGTGCCGCCGGCCACGTCGAGCACCTTCCAGCCTGGATGCTTGGGCGGGTTGAGCCAGCCGACCATGGCGTCCTTCCAAAGCCGGTGCAACCCGCCCGACATCAGGTCGTTCATGAGGTCGTAGCGGCTGGCGACACGGTGGAAGACCTCGTTCACCAGCGGCTGTTTTTCGCCGATGCCGACATCCCTGAAACCGTAGGATGTTTCCATGCCGCCCGCGGCGGTGGTCCTTTGTTCTGACATTTTCGTGTTCCAGGCAGGTTCGGCCGGACCATAGCCGATCAGGCTGGCCGGCGCTATTGTTTAAGGCGCGGCGAACGACCGCGCTTGGGGCAAGCACTACGGGGGCGCGCATGACTTTGAAAGCGGAATTGCACTGCCACATCGAAGGTGCGGCAGACCCTGGCCTCGTCATCCGCCAGGCCCGCAAGTACAATGCCGATCCTACGCCCTTCATCCGTGACGGCTCGTTCGTCTGGCACGATTTCACCAGCTTCCTCGCCGCGTACGATTTCGCGGCCGACCTCTTCCGCAGCGAAGAGGATTATGTGCTGCTTGCCGAGCATTATCTTACCAGCCTCGCGCGCGACGGCGCGATCTATTCGGAAATCTTCACATCGCCCGACCACGCCCGCAGGGCCGGGCTTTCGCCGGCCGCTTACACGGCTGCGCTGGGCGAAGGCATCGAGCGGGCCAAAGCCAAGACCGGCATCGAGGGCCGCATGATCGTCACCGGCGTGCGTCATTTCGGCGTGGAGTCGATCGAGGCGGCGGCACGTTTCGCGGCGCGCTGCGGTCACCCGCTCGTAACGGGATTCGGGGTTGCCGGCGACGAGCGACAGGGCGACATGGAAGACTATGTTCGAGCCTTCGAGATCGCGCGGGAAGCCGGCCTCGGCATCACCATTCACGCTGGCGAGTTCGGCGGCTGGGAAAGCGTGGCGGCGGCCCTCGACCATATCAGACCCTCGCGCATCGGCCACGGCGTGCGGGCGATCGAGAACGCCGATTTGGTAAAACGAATCGCCGAGCAGGGCGTGGTGCTGGAATGCTGCCCGGTTTCCAATGTGGTGCTGAGGGTGTTCGACAGCTACGCAAGCCATCCCTTCATGAAGCTCAGGGACGCCGGCTGCAGGGTCACGCTCAATTCCGACGACCCGCCCTATTTCTGGACCACGCTGAAACGCGAATACGACGTGGCGAAGGAGCATTTCGGCCTCGACGACCGATCTCTAACCGCGATTACGCGCACCGCGGTCGAGGCGGCCTTCGTCGACAAGAAGACCAGGGCAGCTCTGCTCGCTCGCTTGGCGGAGCCCGCCCGAACGCGCTGAACGCCGGCACGAGAAGTAGCAGAGCGGCCCTTTGCGCATCCGGATGGGCGCGCGGCGCTCTGGACTTCGCCGACAAAATTGTGGTTGGAGGAGAGGAAGCCGTTTTTCCCGAGGCATCCAGCCGGTAGAATTGCGCCGGCCGCCAAGTTTCCAGGAGAAGACCCAATGAAGGGCGTTACCGTCGTCGACCATCCGCTTGTCCAGCACAAGCTGACGATCATGCGCAACAAGGAAACGTCCACCGCCGGCTTCCGTCGGCTGCTGCGCGAGATCTCCCTGCTGCTCGGCTACGAGGTGACACGCGACCTGGAACTCACCACCACCAGGATCGAAACGCCGATGCAGGAGATGGAGGCGCCGACGCTGGAGGGCAAGAAGCTGGTGTTCGCTTCGGTGCTGCGCGCGGGCAACGGCTTGCTGGAGGGGCTGCTCGATCTCGTGCCGGCGGCGCGCGTGGCCCATATAGGTCTTTATCGCGACCATGAAACCTTGCAGGCGGTGGAGTATTTCTTCAAGGCGCCGAGCGATCTCGGCGACCGGCTGGTCATCGTCGTCGATCCCATGCTGGCCACGGCCAACTCGGCAATAGCGGCCATCGACCTACTCAAGGCGCGCGGGGCGACGAACATGCGTTATCTCTGCTTGCTGGCAGCGCCGGAAGGCATCGAGCGTTTCACCAAGGCGCATCCGGACGTGCCCGTCTTCACCGCCGCGATCGATGATCGCCTCAACGAGAAGGGCTATATCGTGCCTGGACTGGGCGATGCCGGCGACCGCATGTACGGCACCAAATAGCCCGTTTCAGCGCGCCGCGTAAAAAAGCTTCACGCAACGCGCTGTAGCGTCTTGCTTTTACGCATGTCTTTTTCGCGAAACCGCTGCACGCTTTCGGGAGACATGCTTTTAACCCGCTGTTAACGCATCCTTCGGTTTTCTGGCCGAAGGTCATTTCACGGCCGCCCGCATTAAGCAGACGCATACCCGGATATGCGTAGTGTCATAGCCGAAATTCAGGGCGTGACCATGCTGCGCAAGTTTCTCATCGTCGGTATCTCAGCGGGGGTTTCCGCAGCCGTTCCGACTCTCTATCAGAGCAATCCGGAAGCATTGGCAACGATGCTGAGCGCGGTGATCGGCGAGCCTGAACCGGACCGCCAGCAGGTCTCGGCGATCGCATCGACGCGCGCGCCTGTCACGAACGCGCCGCTCGGCCGCAAGTTCGAGCTCGCGGCGGATCCGCGCGGTCACTTCACCGCCGACTTCCGCCTGAACGGGCGACTGCTCCCGGCGATGATCGATACAGGCGCCACGCTTGTCGCGATCAACGCCTCCACCGCCCGAAAGATCGGAATCTCGCTCCGCCCCCATGAATTCAGATACAAGGTCGAGACGGCGAACGGGCCGACAAAGGCGGCCACGGCCACGATCGACAATCTGCAGATCGGCCGCATCGTGATCGACAAGGTCCAGGCAGTGGTGCTCGAGGACAAGGCGCTCAGCGGAACGCTGATCGGCATGAACTTCCTCAATCGATTGGGGAAGTTCGAGATCAAGAACGGCACGCTCGTGATGGTGCAGTAGCGGCTGGTGCGCCAGCCTCAGCGTAGCGCCACGCGACGGATCACTGCTTTCTGTAGAGGCGGTTTCGCTTCGCTGATCGTATAGGCATCACGAATGACGGCTGCCGCCTGTTCCGCCTCGTCCCGCGAGCGCGCATGAACCATCGCCAAAGGTTCCCCCGCTCTGATCTCCGCACCGACGGGCATGAATCCCGTAACCCCCACCGCGGGATCGACGGCATCCTCCGGCCGCGTGCGGCCGCCACCCAATGCCACGACGGCAAGACCGATATCGCGGGTTGAAATGCCGGTCACGAAGCCATCCCGCTTCGCGATCGCTGCATGTTCCACCTTGGTCTTGCCGAGATGCTGGTCGGCGCGCTCCACGAGATCGGCTGGCCCGCCGAGTGCGGAGACCATCCGGCCGAAGATCTCGGCCGCCTTGCCGCTGTCAAGCGCTGCGACGGCCCGCTTCATCGCTTCCCTGTTCGATCCTGCCAGTCCCGCCGACACCAGCATCTCGGCCGCCAGCGCCAGCGTGACGTCGAGCAGGCGGCGATCTCGCGCTCTTCCGGTCAAGAAGTCCAAAGCATTGCGGACTTCGAGCGCATTGCCGGCGGCAGACGCCAGCGGTTCGTTCATGCCGGTGATCAGCGCCGTCGTCTTCAGGCCCGCTCCATTCGCCACCTCGACGAGGCTCGTGGCCAACTGCGCGGCGTCACGCGATCTCGCCATGAAGGCGCCATTGCCGAGCTTCACGTCGAGCACCAGCGACTGGAGCCCGGCAGCCAGCTTCTTCGACAGGATGGAGGCGGTGATGAGCGGCACGGATTCCACAGTCGCCGTCACGTCGCGGACGGCATAGAAGCGCTTGTCGGCCGGCGCCAGATCGGCGGTCTGGCCGATGATGGCGCAGCCGACGGTTCGAACGGTGTTGCGGAACAGGGCATTGTCCGGCTGGCTCACATAACCGGGAATGGAATCCATCTTGTCCAGCGTGCCGCCGGTGTGGCCGAGGCCGCGGCCGGAGATCATCGGCACATAGGCGCCGCAAGCCGCGACGATCGGGGCGAGCATCAGCGAGACATTGTCGCCGACGCCACCGGTCGAATGCTTGTCCGTCACCGGACCCGGCAGGTCCGACCAGTCGAGCACGTCGCCGGAATCGCGCATAGCGAGTGTCAGCGCCACCGCCTCGTCCCGGCTCATGCCGTTGAAGAAGACGGCCATGGCAAGCGCGGCCATCTGGCCTTCGGTGATACGCCCCGGAGCGATGCCGGCAACGAACTCCGCGATCTCCGCGGCAGTGAGATGCTCGCCGTCGCGCTTCCTGCGGATGGTTTCCTGAGGGAGCATGACGGCAGACCTAAAGCATATCGCGCGAATTGGGATTCGCGCGATATGCTTTATGCTGTTGTTTTTTAGGCATGTCGTTAAGCCCAAACCGCTGCACACTTTTGGGCGACATGCATCAGTCCAGCATGCCGTCGGCGAAGATTTTGCGCAGAACCGTGGCGAGGCGGGCGCCACCCAGCGGAGCCATGTCCTTGGTTTCCTGGTGCGAGAGCTCCGCCCCGGTCATGCCGGCCGCTAGATTGGTGATGACCGAGCAAGCGGAGACCCGCAGGCCGAGAAAACGGGCAAGAATCACTTCGGGAACGGTCGACATGCCCACCGCGTTCGCGCCGAGAAGGCGCGCCATGCGAATCTCCGCCGGCGTCTCGAAGGACGGTCCGGAAAACCACATATAGACGCCCTTGTGAAGCTCCGTTCCCGTGGCCTCGGCAGCGCGCTCGAACGCGGCCCGCATCGTCAAGTCATAAGCCTCCGTCAGGCCGACGAAGCGCCGATCGGTCGGCTCGTCGAAGAGCGGGTTGGAACCGGAGAAGTTGATGTGGTCGGTCAGGAGCATGATCGAGCCGGGCGGCATCTCGGGCTCCAGCGAGCCGGCGGCGTTGGTCAGGATCAGCTTGTCGATGCCGATGCCCGCCAGCACCTCCAGCGCCGGCCGCATGGCCGCGGCGTTTCCATGCTCGTAATAATGCGCGCGACCCGCGAGCATCAGGATCGGCGCGCCGGCAAAGCGGCCTGCCACGACCGCACCCGCATGGCCGGTAACGCCACTTAGGGGAAAGCCGGGCAATTCCGAATAGGGAATGCGCTCGGCTCCCTCGACCTCGTCGACCAGGCCGCCCAGGCCGGAACCGAGGACCAGAGCCGTCTTTGGAGCCAGCCCCTCCAGCCTTTCGACGAGCCTGTCGATCGCTTCCTTCATTTCAGGACCTCGCCTTCGAAGCCATAGGGCAGCATCGCGCCCATGGGCACGGTTTCGACGACCCCGGTCTCGTCGCAGAGATAGAGCTTCGCGTCGGCGCCGGCGAACTCCGCCAGCCGTTGCCGACAGCCGCCGCACGGGGTGACGCGCGCCATCCGTTCCGCCACGACCGCAATCTCCGTGATCTTGCCGCCACCGCCCATGACGTAATGGCCGAGAGCCGTCGTCTCTGCGCACCAGCCCTCGGGATAGGAAGCGACTTCGATGTTGCAGCCGGAATAGATGCGGCCGTCCTCCGTGCGCAGCGCGGCACCGACGGGGAACTTGGAATAGGGCGCATAGGCCTTGGCCATGGCGGCACGGGCCGCCTCGAAGAGATCGCGTGACAGCTCAGCGCTCCTTCACATAGGGCACGCCGCCGGCGCGCGGCGGAATCGCCTTGCCGATGAAGCCGGCGAGCAGGATGACCGTGAGGATGAAGGGCAGCGCATTGATGAGCTGTACGGGCACCTTACCGATGACCGGCCAGGGCATGCCCTGGAAACGAATGGACGCGGCCTCCAGGAAGCCGAAGAGCAGGCAGGCGAACATCGCCGGCACCGGCCGCCATTTTGAGAAGATGAGCGCCGCAAGCGCGATGAAGCCCTTGCCGGCGGTCATGTCCTTCACGAAGCCGGCATTCTGCGCGACGGCCAGATAGGCGCCTGCGACACCTGTCAGGATGCCGGTGCAGATCACGGCGCGGTAGCGCAGCCATGCCACGGAGATGCCGGCCGTGTCGACCGCCGCCGGGTTCTCACCGACGGCCCGGAGCCTCAGGCCGAAACGGGTGCGGAACAGCACCCACCAAGTGAAGGGCACCATCAGGAAGGCGATATAAACCAGAAGCGAATGGCCGGAGATGAGCTCGGAATAGATCGTGCCGACGACCGGCACGCCGCGCAGCGCCTCGGCGCCAGGCAGCGTGATCGCCTCGAAGCGGGCGGGGCCGCTCAGGGGCGGCGTGCGCCCCCCCTGCCTGAACCAGGCCTGCCCGAGGATGATGGTCGATCCCGCAGCGATGAAGTTGATGGCAACGCCGGAGACGATCTGGTTGCCGCGATGGGTGATCGAGGCGAAGCCGTGGACCAGCGCGAAGAAGGTGGCGATGAGGATGGCCGCCAGGAGCCCCAGCCAGGCCGAGCCTGTGACGGCGGCGGCCGACGCGCCGATGAAGGCGCCGGCCAGCATCTTGCCCTCGAGCCCTATGTCGAAAATACCGGCGCGTTCCGAATAGAGCCCGGCAAGGCAGGCGAGCAACAGCGGCACCGACACCCGGATGGTGGCGTCGAGAAGTTGGACCAGGACATCCATGCTACGCGCCCCTTCCCTTCACCGCCGGCATACCCACCGATCGCGGGCTGAGGGAGGCGAAAGCCGTCTGGACGGCCGGCCGAAACATGTTTTCCAGCGCCCCGGCGAACAGGATGACCAGACCCTGGATGATGACGATCATGTCGCGGCTGATGTTGGGCATCTCGAAGGCGAGTTCGGCGCCGCCCTGGTAGAGCATGCCGAAGAGGATCGCCGCCGGCACGATGCCTAGGGGATGGGAGCGTCCCATCAATGCTACGGCGATGCCCACGAAACCGGCACCCGACACGAAGTCAAGGGCGACGCGATGCTGGTCGCCGAGGATCGGGTTCAGCGCCATCATGCCGGCGAGAGCCCCCGAGATGACCATGGTGACGATGATGATCTTGGTCTCGCTGATGCCGGCATACCGGGCCGCCTTCGGGCTGAAGCCGAAAGTGCGGATCTCGTAGCCGAGCCTGGTGCGCCAGATCAGCGCCCAGACAAGGACCGCCATGACGAGCGCCAGGAGAAAGGCGATGTTGAGCGGCGCCGAGCGCACCGACATTCCGAGCGCTTCAAGCATCCAGTTGAGCTTCGGCAGTTGCGCGCCGGCCAGGAAGTCGCGCGTCTGCGGCGCTTGCGAGCCGGCCGGCTTCAAAACGTCCACCAGCATGTAGACCATGACGCTGGCGGCGATGAAGTTGAACATGATCGTGGTGATGACGATGTGCGAGCCGCGCTTGGCCTGCAGATAAGCCGGGATCAGCGCCCACAGCGCCCCGGTCGCGGCCGCGCCGACAATGGCGATCGGGAAGGTGAGCCACCATGGGAAGACGGCGTCGAAGCTCAGCGCCACCAGACCTACGCCCAGCCCGCTGATATAGGCCTGCCCCTCGCCGCCGATGTTGAACAGGCCGGCATGGAAGGCGACCGCCACGGCAAGGCCGGTGAAGATGAAATTGGTCGCGTAGAACAAGGTATAGGCGATGTTCTGGCCGCTGCCGAAAGCGCCTTCGAATAGAATGACGGCGGCGCGCAGCGGGTTCTCGCCGACCAGAAGCACTACAAGTCCCGCGACGATGAAGGCCACAGCGAGGTTGATCAGCGGGATCAGGCCATAGTCGGCCCAGGCCGGCAGCTTGGCGTAAGGCGTGCTCATTCGGCGGCCTCCCGAGGTTCCACTCCGGCCATCAGCAGACCCAATTCCCCCTCGGTCGCATCGGCCGCGCGCTCGCCGACGATACGACCATCGAACATCACGAGGATGCGGTCGGAGAGCGAGCGGATCTCATCGAGCTCGACCGACACCAGCAGCACCGCCTTGCCCTGGTCGCGCATAGCGATCAGCCGTTTGTGGATGAATTCGATGGCTCCGACATCGACGCCGCGTGTCGGTTGTCCGACGACCAGGACGCCAGGGTCTGTTTCCATCTCGCGAGCGAGCACGATCTTCTGCTGGTTGCCACCTGAGAAATTGGCCGTCTTGAGGCGTGGGCTGCTGGGGCGGATATCGTATTTCTCGATCTTCTCCTTGGCGTCGGCGAGGATCGCCTCGGCATTGAGGAACGGTCCCCTCAGATATTTCGGATCATCGTGATAGCCGAGGATGGAGTTCTCCCGCTCTTCGAAAGCCAGCACCAGCCCGACATGATGGCGGTCTTCCGGGACATGGGCGAGACCTCGATCGCGCAACTCGCCCGGATCGGCACGGCCTGCGACCTCGATCGGCTTGCCGTCAAGCAGGATCGTGCCCGAAACGGCCCTGCGGATGCCGGAGATCGCCTCGATCAGCTCGGACTGGCCATTGCCGGCAACGCCGGCAATGCCGACGATCTCGCCGCCCCGCACGTCGAAGGACACGTCCTTCACCATGGTGACGCCGCGCGAATCCTCGACCGTCAGGCCATCGACGGCGAGCTTGACGGCGCCGGGGCGCGCCTCGCCCTTTTCCACCCGCAGAAGGACCCTGCGGCCGACCATGAGCTCTGCGAGCTCCTCGACCGTGGTCTTGGCGGTCTGGCGGGTCGCCACCATTGCACCCTGCCGCATCACCGACACATTGTCGGTGATGGCCATGATCTCGCGCAATTTGTGGGTGATCAGCACCACCGTCTTTCCCTGCTCCTTCAACTGGCGAAGGATGCGGAACAGATGGTCGGCCTCGGCTGGCGTCAGAACGCCCGTCGGCTCGTCGAGGATGAGGATCTCCGCGCCACGATAAAGCGCCTTGAGGATCTCCACGCGCTGCTGCAGGCCGACGGGAAGCTCCTCGATGATGGCGTCCGGATTGACCTCGAGGCCGTATTCGCGTTCCAGACGCTGCAGCTCCGAGCGGGCCTTGGCGATGGAGCTCTTCAGAAGAGCCTCCCCTTCCGCGCCCAGGATGACGTTCTCCAACACGGTGAAGTTCTCGACCAGCATGAAATGCTGGTGCACCATGCCGATTCCGACCGCTATCGCGTCATTGGGCACCTTGATCGCCGTCGGCTTGCCGCCGACCTTTATCTCGCCGCTGTCGGCCTGGTAAAAGCCGTAGAGAATCGACATCAGCGTGGACTTGCCAGCGCCGTTCTCACCGATTATGCCGTGGATGGTGCCACGCGGAATCTCCAGATGGATGTCCCGGTTGGCATGCACCACTCCGAAGCTTTTGTTGATGCCGATAAGCTCGATCGCAGCCTCAGCCATGCGTCGGCCCCGCTCCCATTTTTTATCGTTTGGTCAAATGACGTAGCACGCCGCCTTCCCCTTGCCAATTGGCGCGGCCCTTCCGGTCACTCTCGACAAAACCCCTCCCGCTTGTCAATTTCGAACAAAGACCTACAGCGCGTCGCGTGAAAAAGGATTCACGCGACGCGCTGTAGGTTCTTGATTTGCGCATGTCTTTTTTCCCGAAGCCGCTGCACACTTTCGGGAGACATGCGTTAGGCATGACATTTGCTGCCCTTTGGAGGTGCTGCTCATGAGTTCTTCCGCAGACCGCCTCACGACGCTGGAGATCCGCACGGCCGAACAAGAAAGGATCATCGAGGAACTGTCCGGCGAGATCGCCGAGCAATGGAAGGTGATCGAAAGGCTGCAAAAGAAGCTCGATGCGCTTACCGACAGGTTCCTGGCCCTGGAGGAGCAGAGCGCTCCGGCGCATGAGGTGACGAAACCGCCGCACTGGTAATTGTCGCGGCCGGGACAGGGCATCGGAATTGGGACATTCGATGCGAAAATTGGGGGAGGACCATGACGCGGGAGGCAGACCTCATGGCGCGGGCCGGCAATTACGTGCTGGGCCTGATGGAGGAGGGCGATCGGCAGCGGGCGGAACGCGATCTCGAGATCGATCCCGCCTTCCGCGACGCCGTGTTGCGGGTTGCCGAGCGCATGCACCTGCTCGACCTCAATCCGGCTCGCGCCGTGGAGCCCGGATTCTGGCGCGCGATAGCGACGCGCATCGGGGAACTGCCGCAGATGCGCACCGCCAGACACGCCCCTGCCACCATGACCAGGCCGGACGTCGGGGCCGCCGGCTTCAGCACGCCGAAGATCACCGTCTTGCTGGTCATCGCATGCGTCGCAGGCTACTTGGCAGGGTTGGCGACTGCCCGGTTTTGGTGAGGCTCACAAAGGCTTGCCTCGAGCGACCTCGCTACGCCGCGGAAGGAGGAGAGGCGTCAGGATCGCAATGCCGATCACGGCCCAGGCGGCCATGAACCAGCCAAAGCCAGTCCATGCATGATCATCGATGACATGACCCGCAAGGGGCGGTCCGAAGACGGTGGCGAAGCCTCCAGTCTGCGCGATCAGCCCGATCGCCACCGAGGCCGAACCGGCGCGCGGCACGATGAAGGGAACGCTGGCGAAGAGGGCCGACGCCGTGACACCGCCCGAAACGGCAAGGAGGATGATCGCAGCCGTCGCCAGCATGGCTGCATCCGCGGCGAAGGCCGGGACCGCCACGGCCGCGGTCACCCCGAAGCCCCCGGCCGCGAGCATGGCCGCAAAGCGTCCGTCGCGCCCCCGGACGAGCACGCTGGTCGCAAAGTTTCCCAGTGGAACCAGCAGAGCCACAATGCCGGCCGAGAACAGGATGGTCGAACGTCCGCTGGCGATGAAGGCGGGCATAAAGGTGAAGAAGCCGACGGAAAGGACGACATAGATGCCGAAGGCCACAGCCACCAGGATGACCGGACCGCTGAGCGTTGCCCTGAAGGAATCGCCCGTGGCTGTGGCCGAGGACGAACCCTTCTCTTCCCGCCAGTCCCGCACGCGGGCAAGAAGCGCCGCCGCGATGCCGGCAAGAATCGCGAAGATGACGGTCGCCGAGAGCAGATAAATCTGCGGTCCGGCCGGCAGAACCCAGCCGGCCAGGAAATCCGCCGCGGCAAACCCAACCGGTACGAATCCACCCCAGGCGGCAAGCACCGGCGCCCGCCATGACGGCAAAGCGACGGCACTCGCTATGGCGGGAATCGCGATGACCAGGACGAGATAGCCGACGCCTTCCACCATCCGCGCCAGAAGTATGGCCGTCGGCGCCTGGAGCACGGCCAGGGCAAGGCCCCCGGCCACCAGGAGCATGGATGCCAGGACGAAGCTTCGCCGCATACCGGCAAGTTCGATGGCCCAGCCGGCGGGCAAAGCCACAAGGGCGACGAAGATGGCGATCATCGACGTCAGCCAGCCGATCAGCACCAGGGAGAAGCCGAGGTCGTTGCGATACCACTCGACCAGCGGCGCGATCTTGCCGAGTTGAGTACCGGCGAAGACGCCGGCCAGGAGCAGCACGACGATGGCGGCAATCCGCAAGATCTTGTTCTCGGTCACAATCGGCGTCTTCCCCTGTGCCGCATTTGTGCGGCGCCAAGTGATCCGCTTGGCTGCCAATGCTCCTCCTGGCGGAAATGAAACCGCCGGCTCTAGGGCCGGCGGTTCCATGCGTATCCTGCCTGAGATCAGTATGGGCAGGCGTTGTCCGACATGTAATCGTGGACCTTGATGGTTCCCGCGATGATGTCGGCCTTGGTCTTCTCCGCCGCCGCCTTCATCTCGTCGGTGACGAGCGACTTGTTGTGCTCGTCCATGGCATAGTCCACGCCATCCTCGGCGAGCCCGAGATGGTACTTGCCGGCTTCGAACTTATCGTTCTTTGCATCGCTGAACGCATTGTAGACGGCGACGTCGACGCGTTTCAGCATCGAGGTCAGCACCTTGCCGGGCTGCAGGCCGTTCTGGTTGGAATCGACGCCGATCCCGAGCTTGCCCGCATCGGCCGCCGCCTGGAGCACACCGACGCCGGTGCCGCCGGCCGCTGCATAGATGACATCCGCGCCCTGATCGATCTGCGACTTGGCGATCTCGCCCCCCTTGGTCGGGTCGTTCCAGGCCGCCGGCGTGTCGCCGGTCATGTTCTGGATGACGTCGGTCGCGCCGGCCGCCTTGGCGCCGCCGACATAACCGCAGCCGAACTTACGGATCAGCGGAATATCCATGCCGCCGACGAAGCCGACCTTCTTGGATGTCGAAGCCATCGCTGCAAGCACACCGACGAGGTAGGAGCCCTCATGCTCCTTGAATTCGATCGAGCGGATATTCGGCCCGTCCACACTCGTATCGATGATCGCGAACTTGGTGTCGGGGAACTCGGGCGCGGCCTTCTGCAACGCCGGTGCCCAGGAGAACCCGACGACGACGATCGGATTGTTGCCGTCCTCGGCGAACTTGCGCAGCGCCTGCTCACGCTGGGCGTCGTTCTGGATTTCGAAGTCGCGGTATTCGATGCCGGTTTCGGTCTTGAATTTCTCGGCGCCGTTGAACGCGGCTTCGTTGAAGGATTTGTCGAACTTGCCGCCGAGATCGTAGATGATCGCCGGCTTGACGTCCGCGGCGAATGCCGAGACGGACATTGCGGTTGCGGCCAAAAGGCCGAGTACGATACGCTTCATGTGATCCACACCCTGTCGGTTGTCTTCCGTTGGACGCCGTCCGCGCCCGCCTCGATACCCAGCTAGCCGGCGGCCATGGCAGGGTTTTCTCCCCCGCTCATGGCGTTCAATGTTGCACGCCGCCGAACAAAATTCACGCGGAATCTTGGCCTGTCGGAAAAGGTGGATCGACGTTCTGTAATCTAAGCAGGTGAAGCGTGGCTTCCCCCACGCTTCACCTGCTCAGTTTCTTCTTTGCCACAAATTTTAGTCGGAAAGCCGTCGGGACACTTGCTTGAGCAAAAAGGCTTTTTCGCCCGGCTCAGAAACCGACGCACCGCGCTTGCTCATGCTCCTGCCGACTCCGGAATCGCACAAGAAACGCCGGTGCCTTTCAGACCGCAATAACCATAGGGGTTCTTGGCCAGATACTGCTGGTGATCTTCTTCCGCGAAGTAGAAGACGGGGGTAGGCTCGATTTCCGTAGTGATTCGGCCGCGGCCGGCCTTAAGGAGCTCGGTCTCGTAAGCATCGCGCGAAGCACGCGCCGCCTGGTGCTCCGCTTGTCCGAACGTGTAGATCGCCGACCGGTAGGTGGTGCCGACATCGTTGCCTTGGCGCATACCCTGCGTCGGATCATGGCTTTCCCAGAAAATCTTCAGGAGATCGGGATAGGACACGATCTTGGGATCGTAGACGACAAGAACCACTTCGGCATGACCTGTCAGGCCCGTGCACGTTTCCTGATAGGTCGGGTTCGGCGTGAAGCCGCCGGCATAACCGACCGCTGTGACCCAGACGCCCTCGGTTTGCCAGAACACGCGCTCCGCCCCCCAGAAGCACCCCATGCCGAACATCGCCGTTTCGAGCCCGTCGGGATAGGGACCTTTCAACGGCCGTTTCGAGACATAGTGCTCTGACGCAGTCGGCATCGGGCGGTCGCGGCCGGGTAGCGCCTCCTCGGGTTTGGGAAGCTGCAGCTTCCTGTTCAGCATGTCACTCAGGAAAAACATAGCGCAGTCTCCCTTCGTCTTATCCGGGGATCGGCGAGGCCGAGCCCTCAGCTTTCGGGCGCGAAACGTCCAGCCCTTCTCGCAGGCTGGTGGCCGATCACGTAGAGGATCAATGCAAGCGCCCCAAACACGGCAAAGCCCGGCATCCGCAATATGCCGGCAATCACCGGGTCCCACAGCAACGGATGCAGCGTCGTCTCCGTGAACTTCCGGGCAGCCGCCAGCGTGTCCGGCGATACCGCGAGCCAGCTTTCAACGAGGGGTGTCATCACCAGCGCCGAAGCCGCGACGGTGCGTGTCGCATCGAGCACCGCCATGACGACAGCGATCGCCAGCGAGATCGTGGCCAGGAGGCGGAACAGAAAACGCAACATTGTCGTCCTGCGGAATCGCCGTTTCGATGACGGCCTTTGTCGGCGAAAGCATCAATATGGCGGCGGCCGGATCTTAGCAATCGTTTCGGTCACATCGGGCACGATGCTTCGATGGCGATGCCACGCGTCAACGCAAATCTCGCGCCACCCTACGCGAAAACCGGGCGGGTCGGACGCGAGCGCCAGAACAGGAGCAGGATCGCCGCGAGATTGAGCACGTTCCAGACGACGCCATTCAGGAAAGCGATCGCATAGGAGCCTGTCTGGTCATAGATCCAGCCCGACATCCAGCCTCCCAAAGCCATGCCCACGATCGTCGCCATCATCACAAGGCCGATGCGCCGGCCGGCCTCGGCGGCGGGCATATATTGGCGAACGATGATCGCGTAGCATGGCACGATGCCGCCCTGCGACAGCCCGAAGACGAGAGAGACGACATAAAGCGAGGCAAGGCCGTCGAAGGGGATGTAGAAGAGTAGAGACAGGCCCTGCAGCGCCGATCCGATGAGCAACGTCTTCACGGCGCCTATCCTGTCGGCGATGAAACCCGACGCGATGCGGCTTACGACGCCGCCGGCCAGCATGATCGACAGCATCTCCGAGCCGCGTGCGACGCCGTAACCAAGGTCCATGCAATAAGCGACGATGTGGACTTGCGGCATCGACATGGCCACGCAGCAGCTCAGGCCGGCGACAATCAGCAGCCCCTGCAAGGCCGACGGCGAGAATGGCATGACGCGCGGAGCATGGTGGACACCAGCCTCGGATGTCTTGCCGATGGGAGCGGCGCGGCGCAGCAACAGCACCAGCGGCACCATCGTCACCAGGCAGATGATGCCGATGGCCGCATAGGTGAAGCGCCAGCCCCCGCCCGCCATGATGAAAGGCATGATGGCGGGCCATACGGCTCCTGCCAGATAATTGCCCGATGCAGCCAACGACACGGCGAGGCCGCGGCGGCGATCGAACCAATGCGAGATGTCGGCGATCAGCGGCCCGAAGATGGCCGAGCAGCCGGTGCCGATCAACACGCCCTGGACGATGCCGAATTCGGTGATCGACGACGCCCGGGCAGCGAGCAGGAAACCGCCCGCCAGCATGATCGAGGAGACAAGCGCGGGCAGCCAGTAGCCGTAGCGATCGACGGCCCGGCCCATGAAGACATTGCCCAGTGCGAAGCCGACCATGGTCGCCGTGTAGGGTAGCGTCGCATCGGCCCTGTCGACGCCGAATTCCTCCTGCACCGCCGGCAGCACGACCACAACCGCCCACATGCCGGCGCCGCCGATCGTGGCCAGAAGCACCGAAACCGCAAGACGAAGCCAGGCATAAGAGCCGTCAATGTCTACTGAAACGGGCGGACGGGCTGGGGCGTTCATCGACTACGTCTCCTCACCCGCCCACTGTCGTTCAGCCGTCCCGCCGACGGCAGCGCCACGGTGCCGTCATCCATCACGCCAGTGATGATTTCAATCGAGCATCACCGCAACCACCGCCGCGCAATCGCCGGCCTTCACCAGACCGGGGAAATGGCGGGCGGCGAGCATCCCGGAAAGCTTGGCACGGATCTCGTGTGGCTCGCCGCCGGTGCGGGTTATGTCGTGAATGCGCGCGACGACCTCCCCCCGCTCCACCGCGCCGCCGAGATCCACCATGGGCTCGATCATCCCATCATGTTCCGCAAAGGAGAAACAGTCGCCCGACGGCATGTCGAGCCAGCGTGTCCGCTCCCTTTCGACCTCGCCTTCCAGAATGCCTGCATGACGCAGCAGGTTGGCTGCACCGCGGCGCGCGATCCGCACCGTCTCGGCACGGGACGTTCCGCCGCCGCCGAGTTCGGTAGTCACGAATACCTTGCCCATCTCTTCCGCCGCCGTGTCGAACATGCCGACGGCATCGATCTCCAGCATCGACATGGAATAGGGCGCAGAGAAAGCCTCGACCGCCGCGAAGGCTTTCGCCTCCTGTGCCTTGTCGGGAAGAATATGCGCCGCGCAAAACGGCACGAAATCGAGCGTTCTGCCGCCGGAATGGAAATCGAGCACGATGTCGGCGCGCGGCAGGAGTTCCCGCTGAAAGTAGTCGGCGATCTTCTCGGTCACGGTTCCGTCGGGCCGGCCGGGGAAGGTGCGGTTCATGTTGCCTTTGTCGATCGGCGAAGTCCGTGTTCCAGTTCGGAAGGCCGGATAGTTCATCGCCGGCACGATGATGACCGTGCCGGATACCTGTCGGGGATCCAGCGTCCGGGCAAGGTCGAAGAGCGCGAGCGGACCCTCATATTCGTCGCCATGGTTGCCGCCCGTGAGCAAAGCAACGGGGCCGCTGCCGTTTCTGACGACGGCGATGGGGATCATGACAGACCCCCAGGCGGAATCGTCGCGGCTGTAGGGAAGCCGCAGGAAGCCATGCCGTTTGCCCTCCCGTTCGAGATCGACGGTCGGCGCGACCGGCGACGGACGAAGCGACTTTGCCGACATCATCGCCTCAGTTCTTCACGAAGAGCTGGCGCGGCACGTTGGCCAGGCATTCGACACCGGTTTCGGTGATCAGGATGCTCTCGGTGATCTCGAGCCCCATCGTCTCGAGCCATAGGCCCGTCATGAAATGGAAGGTCATGCCGGGCTTCAATTCCGTGCGGTCGCCGGGCCTCAAGCTCATGGTCCGCTCGCCCCAGTCCGGCGGATAGGAAAGGCCGATCGGATAGCCGGTGCGGTTGTCCTTGACGATGCCGTATTTCTTCAGAACCGCGAAGAAGGCATTGGCGATGTCCTCGCAGGTGTTGCCGGGTTTCGCCGCGGCCAGGCCGGCCTCCATGCCTTCCAGCGTCGCCTTCTCGGCATCGAGAAAAGCCTGGGTCGGCTTGCCCAGGAAGACGGTGCGCGACAGCGGGCAATGGTAGCGATTGTAGCATCCGGCGATTTCGAAGAAGGTGCCCTCGTTCGCCCGCATCGGCTTGTCGTCCCAGGTGAGGTGCGGCGCGGAGGCGTCGGCTCCCGACGGCAGAAGCGGCACGATCGCCGGATAGTCCCCGCCGATCCCATCCACGCCACGCGTGCCGGCATCGTAGATTTCGGCAACGAGATCGCATTTGCGCATGCCGACCTCGACCTTGTCGACGATGCGGGCGTGCATGGCTTCCACGATCCGCGCCGCCTTGCGCATGTAGTCGATCTCTGTCTGGCTCTTCACGGCGCGCTGCCAGTTGACCAATGCTGTGGCGTCGCTGAAGCGGACGTTGGGCAGATGTCTCTGGAGGGATGCGAAAGCCGCCGCGGAAAACCAGTAGTTGTCCATCTCGACGCCGATGGACAGCCTGCTCCACCCGCGATTGGCGAGTACCTCGGACAGATAGTCCATGGGATGCCGCTCGGTCGACTGCACGTAGTGGTCGGCGTAGCCGACGATGTTGTCCTGGGCGAGGTAGGCCGTGCGCCTAGCGCCTGCCGCATCCTGGCCACGGCCGAACCAGACCGGCTCCCCGTCCGGCGGCACGATGACAGCCTGGTGGACGTAGAATGACCAGCCGTCATAACCGGTCAGCCATGCCATGTTCGAGGGGTCGCTGACGATCAGCAGCTCGATGCCTTTCGCCGCCATGGCGCGCCGGGTCTTGGCGAGGCGGTCCGCATATTCCTCGCGCGTGAATCTGAGATTGGGCATGGTCATTTCGGGGGGCCTCGTTTCCCGCCTTGCGGCGGCTAGTTCTGAAAAGTCGTGCCGGCACCGGCGGCTTTCGACCGGTCGCGCGCCAGCGTGGCGATCGCGGTGTCCTGCACCCCGGTTCCGGTGAGGTCGGCCAGCGTGACTTCGTTGGCGGCAAGGCGGCCTGGCCGCAATCCGGCTATCACCTGGCCGAGTTCGGTGACGTCGGCTTCGGCCGGCATCAGTCCGGCCGCGATGGCATGATGCAGTTCGCCGAGCCGCCTCGTCTGTTTCACGCTGTCGGCCACGTAGAGGTCGGCCCGCTTGACGACGGCCGGTGCGATCTCGTTCTTGTGCTCGGCATCAGACCCCATGGCCGTCACGTGCTGGCCGGCCTCGACCGCGTGGAGAAGCGGCTTTTCCGATGGGGTGGTCGTCACCACGATGTCCGCCCCCGCAGCGGCGCGACCAGGATCGGTTGCGGCCTCGACGGCAATTCCCAGTTTCTCGCGCAGCTCAGCGGCCGCGGTCGCAGCCTTCTTCAGGTCCCGCGCCCAGATTCGCGCCTGCCCGATGGGGCGTACCAGCGTCAGCGCCTCGAGCTGAAGCCGCGCCTGCAGACCCGCGCCGAAGATGGCCGCAACGGAGGCATCCTCTCGCGACAGGTACTTTGCCGCCACGGCGCCGGCCGCGGCGGTCCGCACGTCGGTCAAATAGCCATTGTCGAGCAGAACCGCCTCGACGACGCCCGTCCTGGAGGACAGGAGCATCATCATGCCGTTGCCGCTGGGAAGGCCCAGCTTCGGATTATCGAAGAAGCCTGAACTGATCTTCACGGCAAAACCATCGAGGCCCGGCACATAAGCCGTCTTCACATCGACCTCGCCGCGATGTTCCGGGATGTCGAGCCGCATGATCGGCGGCATAGCGACGGGCAGCGTCGCCAAGGCCCGGAACGCGTTCTCGACACAGGCGACGGCGTCCAGATCGAGCTTCACGATCCCCCGCAATTCGGCTTCCGTGATCACCGTCATCCCGCTCATGACGTCGGCTCCTCCTCCAGGGACGTCGCCCCACAGACGACCTTCCGGTGCAACTCCATGTCGATGTTGCGGCCGGAAACGAGCACCACGGTCGGACCGGCCGGCCGGATCTTCTGCGCAAGCAGCGCGCCTATGCCGACCGCCCCTGCCCCCTCGACAACCTCGCGTTCGGCTTCGTAGGCGTGGCGGATCCCGACGGCGATCTCGCTTTCCGACAGCAGCACGACTTCGTCGAGGAGGTTGCGGCACATGGAAAAGGTCAGTCGGTTATCGAGACCGATGCCCCCGCCGAGCGAATCCGCGAGCGTCGGCACCTCTTCGACCAGAACCGGCTTTCCTGCGTCCAGGCTTGCCTTCATCGCCGCGCCATGTTCCATCGAGACGCCGACCACCCTCGCCCGCGGCCGCAGCCCCTTCACCGCCGCCGCAATGCCGGCGGCGAGCCCCCCACCCGACAGGGGCACGAGGACGGTATCCACATCAGGCACGGCCTCGAGCATCTCCAGGCCGAGCGTTCCCTGCCCGGCGATGACGGCCGGGTGATCGAAAGGCGGCACCATGGCGAACCCCTCTTCCTCGACAAGCCTCTCCACTTCCTCCTGGGCGTCGTCCTGGCTGTTGCCGACAATGCGGATCTCGGCGCCGAGACGCCGTATCTCCTCGACCTTGTTCCCCGGCACCAGCCGCGACATGCAAATAACGGCGCGGAGGCCTTCGAGGCGGGCTGCATGGGCTAGCGCCCGTCCGTGATTGCCGGTCGAGGCCGCGACCACGCCGTGAGTGCTTTCGGGCAGCGATGCGACGGCATTCGAGGCGCCGCGCAGCTTGAAACTGCCAGTCGCCTGCCGATGCTCCATCTTGAGATGGACGGGAAAGCCGATCCTTTCCGACAGGGAGCGCGACATCACCGTCTGCGTCTGCACGATCTGAGCAGAAATCCGGGCTGCCGCCGACTCGACGTCCTGAAGCGTGACAGCGGTCATGGCGAATTCCGCTCGAGCGGCAACGTCATCAGGCGTCCGAACCGAGGGTGTGGCGAGGCGTCTCCGCAAAGGCGCAGGCAATTCCACGCCGTCGCCTGGTTGCTGGTGACAACCGGTCGACCGATCGCCTCCTCGATCGCGGCAGCAACGGAAGCCGACCGCAGCGCAGTGCATGAAATGAACAGCGCATCGGCGTCGGGGGCTATTGCGGAGCGAGCAAGCTCGACCAGGGAAGCCGGTGCGATCCGCGCCATTTCGCGATCATCCTCGAAGCCGAGGCAGGTGAAGCTGGTTATGTCGAAGTCCCGCGCGGCGAAATAATCCGCCATCGGACGGCTGGTCTCGACAGTATAAGGCGTGAGGATGCTGATTTTTTTCGCGCCGAGCGCTTTCAGGCCCGCCGTTGCGGCGAGCGTCGGCGTCACCACGGGCACGCCGGGCTTCGCCGTCCCGATCGCGGCAGCGATCTCCTCGTCGCCGATGACGACGGAAGCCGAGCTGCAGGAATAGCAGATCGCATCGAGATCCTCGCCGGGCAGGATCAGCGCGGCCCCTTCGGTCAAGGCCGGCTGCATCCGGCGCAGGTTCTCCGGCGTCGTCGGATTGGCATAGAAGATCCGCGCGACATAGACGCCGATCCGCTCGCTCGCCACCATGCGTTGGAAATCGGGTTCGGTCGTATGGTCGGTCGCGAGAATGACCAGCCCGACCCTTTTTCGAAGCGGGCGCGCATCAAGGAGGGGCCGCGCCGTGTTGAGACATATTTCCGTCATGGCTTACCGTTCGATCTTTCCGTAGCGGCGCTCCAGCCAGCGCAACAGGCCGACGGAGAAAAGGCTGATGATCAGGAAGAACACGCCGACCAGCGTCATCGGCTCGACATAGCGATAGTAGGTGTTGGCGACGCTCTTGGCCTGGTTCATCAACTCGAGCACGGTGATGGCCGAAAGCAGCGGTGTCTCCTTGAACATGGCGATGAAATAGTTGGCGAGCGCGGGGATCATCGGTGGTATGGCCTGCGGCAGGATGATGCGCGTCCAGGTCTGGTTCGTGCTGAGATTGCAGGCTTTGGCAGCCTCCCATTGCCCGCGCGGCACGTTTTCGATGCCGGCGCGATAGACCTCGGCCGTGTAGGTTCCGTAATGCAGGCCGAGGCCGATGACGCCGGCCACTAGCGGCGGCAAAAGGATGCCGATGTCGGGCAGCACGAAAAAGATGAAATAGAGCTGCACGAGGAGCGGCGTGCCGCGGATAAACTCGGCGAAGAAGCTGACGCTGCGCGAGACCATCCTGTTCGGCGAGCGGCGCGCAAGCGCGATCGCCAAGCCTATGACGGCCGCAAGTGCCGCGCCGAGGACCGTTGCGAGGATGGTGATCTTCACGCCCTGCAGCAGGGTCGGCATGATCTGCCAGACGAATTCCCAATCCCACTCCATGGCTAAACGCGTACCCCGTCGATGCCCCGCGCCATGCGCCGTTCCAGCCAGCGCATAGACGTGGAGATGGCGAGCGCCATGAGAAAATAGAGCACCAGGATGGTTGCGAAGGGCACCAGCGTGCTGCCGGTCTGGGCGCGCACGACCTGCGCCTGGAAGGTCATGTCGGTGAGCGAAATCAGCGAGACCACAGCCGTGGCTTTGAGAAGCTCGATGGCGTTGTTGCCGAAGGTCGGCATCATGAGAAGCAGCGCCTGCGGCAGGATGACGTGGCGCATCGACTGCCAGCGGCCGAGATTGAGCGCCACGCAGGCTTCATATTGTTCCTTGCCGATCGATTGAACCGCGCCGCGCACCACCTCGGCTCCATAGGCCCCGACGTTCAATCCGAGCGCCAGCACGCCGGCCTGGAAAGGCGTGAGCTCGAAGCCGGCGAAGGGCAGCACGAAGTAGGCCCAGAACAACTGGACGAAGATGGAGGTGCCGCGGAAGAATTCGATATAGGCGGTCGCGAGCGACCGCACGACGAAGAAGCGCGACAGCCTTCCGAGCCCGGCTATGAACGCCATGACGAGGGCCAGCGCGCAGCCCATCAGCGTGAGCTGGATCGTCACGACCGCGCCGTCCAGGATCAGGCCGAGATAGCCGGACCATTGGGTCATAGAGTGAAATGCCTTCCGCTTGCAGGATTGGTTCTTGTACCGGCGGCAATAGGGATTGCCCTTCGGGCCAGCCCCCTATCCGCCTGCCGGCACCTTCTCGCCGCTCGCGGAGAGAAGACCGATGTCGTCTTCGCCTTCGCCAATCGCCCACCGTCGGCGACTGGCGAAACCCAAACGGCCGTGTTTCTCTCGCCGCCACACGAGGAGAGATGTCCGGCAGGACAGTAAGCGGCAACTCGGGACGTCACGGCATTTGCTACTGAGCGGCGCAGAGTTTCTCGCGGGTGGTCGACATCGCCGCCGCAGCAGAGAAGCCGTAAGGCTCGATGATCTTCGCGAATTCGCCGGACTCCTTCAGCTTGGCGAGTTCCACGTCGAAGGCATCGCGCAGGGCCTCGTCGCCTTTCCGGAAGGCGGCGCCGTCGCAATAGACGGGCGCGCCGACCACCGGAGCGATCACCTCGAGGTTCGGGTCGTTCGCCTTCTTGACGAGGTCGTTGATCGACAGGACCGGCAGCGAATAGACATCGATACGCCCGTCCTGGACCATCTTCAAACCGCTCTGGCCGTCGGGAACGACGATCACGCGCTCGCGTGGCACGCCGGCATCGAGCGCAAGCTTTTCCTCGGTGCCGCCGCCCGGCGCGCCGATCGTGGCAGACGGATCCTTGGCGATGTCGGCGTAGCTCTTGAAGCCCTTCGGATTGCCCTTCTTCAGCAGGAAGGCTTCGGCGTCGCAGAGAACCGGCTCGGAATAGGCGACCGCCGCGCAACGTTCCGGCTTCATGAACAGGCCGGCGGTCACGACGTCGTGGCGACGCGCCTGAAGGCCGGGGATCATCGCGCCATATTCGGATATCGAAGCGACGATCTCCGGCACGCCAAGCCGCTTGAAGACTTCACGCGCCACGTCCGGCGCGGCGCCGGAGACCTTGCCGTCGGCGGCGACGGCTGTGAAGGGCGGCTCGTTGGCGATTGCGACGCGCGCAAAGCCCTGCGCCTTCAACTGCTCGAGCTTGTCGTCGTCGGCCGAGCTCGGCGCCGATGCAAGGAAGGCGGCGACCAGTGCGACTGCGCCGGCCCCGCCGGCAAATACTCCCAAAAGCTTCCTCATGTTCCCAACTCCTCCTGTTTCTTCCAGACTGTCTCTTGGCGGCGCTCACGCCGCGGCATGGCGATCAGACCCGGTGTCCGGCCGCTATGATCTTGCGCAGGAAGGCCTGTGTTCGTTCCTGCTTGGGATGGCGGAAAATCTCGTCGGGCTTGCCTTCCTCGACGATGCGGCCACGATCGAAAAACAGGACGCGATCGGCGAAATCGTGAGCAAACCCCATTTCGTGGGTGACGAGCAGCATGGTCATGTCGGTCTCGGCCGCGAGCTTGCGCATGACGTTCAGCACTTCCTCGACCAGTTCGGGATCGAGGGCGGAAGTCACCTCGTCGAACAGCATGATCTTCGGAGAAAGCGCCAGGGCGCGGGCGATCGCGACGCGCTGCTTCTGCCCTCCGGAAAGCTGCGCCGGCATGGCCTTGGCCTTGTCGGCCATCCCCACCATATCGAGGAGCTCCATCGCCCGCTTCTCGGCATCGGCGCGCCGGACGCCCTTGGTCAGCATCGGCGCGAGCGTGACATTGTCGAGCACGCATTTGTGCGGGAACAGGTTGAAGAGCTGGAACACCATGCCGATCTTGCGGCGCATGCGCGTCAGATGGCCCTCGTCGGCGGGGACGAGACTGCCCTCGCGCTCGACATGATAGAGCTGCTCGCCGTCGATGCGGATATGGCCGCCATCGATGCGCTCCAGGGTCATCAGGATGCGCAGGATGGTGGTCTTGCCCGAGCCGGATGGACCGATCAGCGCGAGCTTCTCACCCGGCATGACCTGCATCGACAATCCGTCCAGCACCTTGAAGGCGCCGAAACTTTTGGTGATGCTGTCGATTTCGATGATGGGGGCCGACATGCCCCTGACGATGGGGAAGTCAGCAAATCATGTCAATTGGTAAAATAATATCATGACAATATTTCCGGACGCCGCCTGTTCGAGGCGTCCGGAACCTAAGCAGACATTCGTGGGCTGCCCCGCGAATGTCCACTCAGGCTCTTTTGTTGTCGCAGGTTCTCGTCGCAAAACCGTGGGGCACTTTTGCGGAAACTGCTTAGATCGCTAGCAGCAGCGGCTCCGGATCTCCCTGCAACAGCCGGGCAACCGTGCCCAGGCCGCTACGCAGTTCGCCCTCGGTCGTCGAGCCGAGCGAGATCCGCACGGCCGGGTGCCACGGGGTCTGTCCCGTCCGGAACGAGACGCCGGGCGCGATCGCCACGCCCTGCAGCCGGGCCTGGGCGACGAACCCCTCCTCGGTGCGGTCATCGGGCAGCGGCAGCCATACATGCAGGCCGCTGCGGTGAGCGAGATAATTGAGGCCCTTCAGCATCTCCGCTGCGATATCATGCCGGCGCGAAAGGGCTTCGCGCTGCCATCGCACCAACTCCATGGCGGTGCCGTCGACGACCCAGCGCGAGGCGATTTCAGCGACCATGGGGGTCGCCATCCAGTTGGAGACCAGGTGACGGTTGGCGACCGCCGCAACATAGCGGTCCGGCGCCACGAGATAGCCGATGCGCAGGCCCGGCACGGTGATCTTGGTGAAGCTCGTCACGTAGAGCGTCCGCTCCGGGGCATAGGCCGCGACCGGCGGAGCTCTCCCCTCCACCAACGGGCCGAGCACGTCGTTCTCGATAACGGCGATGTCGTGCCGACGCGCGACTTCGGCAAGCGCCTCGCGGCGCACGGCGCTCATCAGCGTTGCCGTGGGATTGATCACGGAAGGCTGGACGAAGACGGCCCGGATGTCCGCGCGATGACACGCTTCGTCCAAAGCCTCGGGCACGATGCCGTCCCCGTCGATCGGCAATCCCTCCAGATTGAAGCCGAGATAGGTGGCGAGCGGTACCAGTGTATGATGGCCGATAGCTTCGGTCGCGACGGTCGATCCGGGCGGCGCGACGCTCATCAGCGCCACCGTCATGCCGGCGGTCGCGCCATTGGTGAGGCTGATATTCTGGGGCGCGACGGACAAACCGCACTCCCTGAGCCAGTCCACCCCGACGGCTCTATGTCGTGGAAAAATGACATTCGGCCGGAAGGAGAGCGCGGCACTCGACGGCAGCGCTTCCGCCAGCCAGGCCAGAGCGCCCTTTATTCGCTCATGATGCATCGGTTCGCAGACCGGCTTCAGGATCGACAGGTCGATCACTTCGCCGGGCCGCTCCGGAAGATAGGGCGGCTCCGGCTCGCGTTGCCTCGTCTGGACGAAACTGCCGCGGCCGATCTCGCCGGACACAAGGCCGCGGCGGATCAGTTCCTCATAAGCGCGGCTCACCGTCTGGACCGAAAGCGACAGATCGTCAGCGAGCCGCCGATGCGTCGGCAGCCGCGTCCCGTTGGGCAGGCGTCCGTCATGGATCGCGCGCGCGAACTGGTCGGCCAGCGAAAGATAAGCCGGACGCCGAATGAGACTCGGATCGGGACGCCACAATGTCATGATTTCATTTGAGATCAAAATCAGTGCAATTGACAATGGGAATCTTGCCGCGCCATGGTGAATTGCACCGCAATCATGGAAAGACCGATGGCGATCAGGCTGGATTCGATCGACCTCAAGATCCTCGACGCGATCCAGCGCGACGGACGCATCACCAAGCTGGCGCTCGCCGAAAAGGTCGGCCTGTCGCCGACGCCCTGCTGGCTACGCTTGCGGAAACTCGAGAAGGCAGGAATCATCACCGGCTATCATGCACGCGTCGCGATCCGGCAGATCGCGCCCGCCGCCACCGTGCTGATGGAGGTGACGCTCGGCAGTCATCGGCAAGCCGACTTCGACCGGTTCGAGAAGGCCGTGCGCGACATTCCGGAGATCGTTGCCTGCTGGGCGCTGGGCGGCGGCGTCGACTACATCCTCAAGGTGATGACGCCCGACATCGATGCCTACCAGCGCCTTGTCGACGCGCTGCTCCAGCGCGAGATCGGCATCGACCGCTATTTCACCTATATAGTCACCAAGGCGGTGAAGGAGGACCACGTCCTGCCGGTGGCGGAACTGGTTGGCACCTAGAGAATCTCTCTAGGTAACCGCCAGGTCTTCAGCCAATCCATCCATCGGCACCGGACGAAACAGTCTCTTTCTCGCGGCAAGGCCCCTAGACTTCCCACAACCAACGGGAGGTTCCCATGTCCGCACATTTCGCCAGGCCGCGCCGCGACGACGGGCTCGACCGGCTGGCCGACCGTCGCCTGCTGCGCGAACTCGCCTATGTCGACGGGCACTGGACCGCGGACGCCGAAGGTCGGACCTTCGAGGTGCGCGATCCCGCCAACGGCGAAAGCGTCGCCTGGGTCGCCGCATTGGGAGAGGATGAAACCGGCCGGGCCATCGATGCAGCTTTCCGCGCGTTCCCGAAATGGCGTGCCTCCCTCCCCCAGGAACGCGCCGCGCTCCTGCGCAGATGGTACGAACTGATCGTCGCCGCCAAGGAGGACCTGGCGCTTCTGATGACGCTCGAACAGGGCAAACCGCTCGCAGAGGCGCACGGCGAGATCGACTATGCCGCGTCCTTCGTCGAGTGGTACGCAGAGGAGGCGAAACGGGTGAATGCCGAGAGCGTCACCAGCCACCTGCCCGATGCGGAGATGATCGTGCGCCGCGAACCGCTCGGCGTCGTCGGCCTCGTCACGCCCTGGAACTTCCCTGCGGCCATGCTGACACGCAAGGCGGCAGCAGCGCTCGCCGCCGGCTGCACCGTCGTCGCCCACCCATCTTCCCAGACACCGCTCTCGGCGCTCGCGCTGGCCGAACTCGGCGAGCGCGCCGGCCTGCCCTCCGGCGTCTTCAACGTCGTCACCGGGCAGGCGGAAGCGATCGTCGGCCGGCTGTGCGAAGATGAGCGTGTGCGGGCGATGAGCTTCACCGGCTCCACGGAGATCGGCCGGCTGATCGCGGGCAAATGCGCCCCCTCCATGAAACGGCTCGTCATGGAACTCGGTGGACATGCCCCGCTCATCGTCTTCGCCGATGCCGAGATCGAAAAGGCGGTACGCATCGCGGTAGACGCCAAATTCGCCACGTCCGGCCAGGATTGCCTTGCCGCCAACCGCATCTATGTCGAGCGTCCGGCCTACGACAAATTCTGCCGCGCATTCGCCGCCCGCATAGCGGCCCTGACGGTCGCTCCGGGCCTGGTCGATGGCTGCGAGATCGGCCCGCTGATGCATGAGCGCGCTGTCCAGAAGGTCGAGGAGCATGTGGCCGATGCCCTGTCGCGCGGCGCGCGCCTCCTTGCCGGGGGCAAACGGCACAGCGCCGGCCCGCTGTTCTTCGAGCCCACCTTGCTCGCCGACGTTCCTCCGGCCGCGCTGATCATGCGCGAGGAAACCTTCGGACCCGTCGCTGCCGTTACGCCCTTCGACAGCGAGGATGAAGCAATTGCCCGCGCCAACGACACCGAATACGGTCTCGTCGCCTATGTCGTGACCGAGAACGGGGCGCGGCAGCTCCGCATGGGGCGGGCGCTCGACTACGGCATGGTGGCGATCAACCGCGTGAAGATCACCGGCGCGCCGATCCCCTTCGGCGGGATTAAGCAATCCGGCCTCGGCCGCGAAGGCTCCCGTCATGGGCTCGAGGCCTTCACCGAGCTCAAATATCTCTGCCTGGACGCAGCCTGAAACAGATCATTGGAGTAAAGACATGCCTGACCGCTCGAACGAACTCGCCGCCTGGGATCGCGACCACTTCTTCCACCCCTCGACCCATATGGGCATGCACGCGCGCGGCGAAGCGCCCAACCGCGTGATGGCGGGCGGCGAGGGTGTCTATGTCACCGATATCGAGGGCCGCACCAGCCTCGACGCCTTCGCCGGTCTCTATTGCGTAAATGTCGGTTACGGCCGCACGAAGATCGCGGATGCCATCGCTGCCCAGGCGAGCCAGCTCGCCTATTATCACGCCTATGTCGGGCACGGCACGGAGGCATCGATCCGGCTCGCGAAGATGATCATCGATCGCGCGCCGAAGAATATGAGCCGCGTCTATTTCGGCCTCTCCGGCTCGGACGCGAACGAGACCAACATCAAGCTCATCTGGTACTACAACAACGTGCTTGGCCGCCCCGAGAAGAAGAAGATCATTTCGCGCTGGCGGGGCTATCACGGCTCGGGCGTCATGACCGGGTCGCTGACCGGGCTGGAGCTCTTCCACAATGCCTTCGACCTGCCGCGTGCGCCGATCCTCCACACGGAGGCCCCTTACTACTTCCGTCGCGCCGACCGTTCGATGAGCGAAGAGCAGTTTTCGCAGCATTGCGCCGACAAGCTCGAGGAACTGATCCTTGCCGAAGGACCCGAGACCGTAGCCGCCTTTATCGGCGAACCGGCGCTCGGCACCGGCGGCATCGTGCCGCCTCCCGCCGGCTATTGGCAGAAGATCCAGGCGGTGCTCAAGAAGTACGACGTGCTGCTGGTCGCCGACGAAGTCGTGACGGGCTTCGGTCGCCTGGGCACCATGTTCGGCTCCGATCACTACGGCATGGAGTCCGATCTCATCACGATTGCCAAGGGCCTCACTTCCGCCTATGCGCCGCTCTCCGGCGTCATCGTCTCGGACAAGGTCTGGCGGGTTCTCGTCGAAGGCTCGGACAAGCTCGGCTCGCTCGGCCATGGCTGGACCTATTCGGCGCATCCGATCTGCGCGGCTGCCGGCATCGCCAATCTCGAACTCATCGACGAGCTCGATCTCGTGCGGAATGCCGGCGAGACCGGCGCCTATTTCCGAAACGGATTGACCGCGGCACTCGCCGACCACGCCCATGTCGGTGAGGTTCGCGGCGATGGCCTGTTGGCAGCGGTGGAATTCGTGGCCGACAAGGAGGACCGGATCTTCTTCGACGCAGCCGACAAGATCGGGCCGAAGATAGCCGCAGCGCTTGCCGAACGAGGCGTTATCGGCCGCGCCATGCCGCAAGGCGACATCCTCGGCTTCGCCCCGCCGCTCTGCCTGACACAGGGGGAAGCCGACGTGATCGTGGACAAGACGGCAGACGCAGTGAAGAGCGTGTTCGCAGGACTGTAAGGAACATGGCTTCGCAATCTTCTGTCCCCTCCGTCATGGCCGCCGTGCTGCTTACCGGGCATGGCGGACCGGAAAAGCTGGCCTATCGGCGCGATGTCCCGGTGCCCTCGCCCGCCGCGGGCGAGGTGCTGATCGAGGTCGCAGCCTGCGGTATGAACAACACCGATGTCTGGGTGCGCGAAGGGGCCTACGGCACCGAAGAAGATCCCGCCGCAGTCTCGACCTGGAGACGTCAGGGCAACACACTCAGCTTCCCCCGCATCCAGGGAACCGACACGGTCGGCCGCATCGTTGCCGTCGGCGACGGCGTGCCGGCCTCGCGGCTCGGCGAGCGCGTGATGGTCGACTTCTCCATCTACAATCGTGACGACGACAGTCTCGCCGACATCGACTATATGGGTCATGGCCGCGACGGCGGCTATGCCGAGTACATGGCCCTGCCAGCCGAGAACGCCCATGTCGTCGCGACCGAGCTAACCGACGTCGAACTCGCGACCTTCTGCTGTGCCTATCTGACCGGCGAGCAGATGCTGGAGCGCGCTGCGCTCAAGGCCGGCGAGCGCGTGCTCGTTACCGGCGCATCCGGAGGCGTGGGCTCCGGCATCATCCAGCTTGCACGAGCACGGGGCGCGATCCCTTACGCCATTGTCGGCAAGGGCAAGGAAAAGGCGGTGCTCGATATTGGTGCGGAAGCCGTCATCACACGCGGAACGGCCGACCTGCCGGCGGCCGTGCATGACGCAACGAAAGGCGAACCTATCGATGTGGTGGCCGATCTCGTCGGCGGAGCCATGTTCAACGATCTCTTGCGAATCCTTCGACCGGAAGGGCGCTACACCACTGCGGGCGCGATAGCTGGCCCGGTCGTCCAGCTCGATCTCAGAACCATGTATCTCAAGCAGCTCCAGTTGAACGGCTCGTCGCAGGGCACCCGTGGCGATTTTCGCCGCATCGTGCGCTACATCGAGGAGAAGAAGCTGCGCCCGCTGGTCGGCGGCGTCTACCGGCTATCCGATTTCCACCGAGCCCAGGCCGATTTCATCGCCAAGGATTTCGTCGGCAAGCTGGTTGTCGTGCCGGATCGCGTGATGGATGCGGCTTAGACAGCATTCGGAGAATTGATCCTTTCTATGCCGGCGCAGCACCCCCCTCTGGCCTGCCGGCCATCTCCCCCACAAGGAGGGAGATTGGCTGTCTCGTCGGCCTTCGCAAATCGCCGGCGTTGCAGGAATATCGCCGACGCAGAAGCCGCCAGTCTCCCCCCTTGTGGGGGAGATGGCCGGCAGGCCAGAGGGGCGTGACACGTGCGGGGCGGCTAACCGTTCACCGTTGGGCTATCGATCTACCCTCCGATCACCTTGAGCGTCGAGGCGAGCAGCATCCGGGCGCCGTCGACCGCATGGTGCGGCTCGACATACTCGGCTTCGTTGTGGCTGAGCCCATCCCGGCAGGGCACGAAGATCATCGCCGCCGGCGCAACGCGAGCGACAAAGAGTGCATCGTGGAAGGCACCGGACAGCATCGGCTTCGACCGAAACCCGAGGCTATCGGCCGCTTCCCGTAGATGGGCGAGCAACGCCTTGGGAAAGATGGCCGGGGGCATGTCGAAGATGCGGCGTTGCGCCGAAACACATCCGTACTGTGTCGCGGCCTCGGCGCATGCGCTCTCGATGAGGCCTTCAAGCCGATCCAGTTCAGCACTTGCTGGATGGCGCAGGTCGACGGTGAAGACGACCCGTTCGGGAATGGCGTTTACCGCGCCCGGCGCAACCGACAGCTTGCCGACCGTGAAGCGGGCGCGCTCATCGCCCGGCATGACCTCGGCGTAGAGCCGGTCGAGGGCGTGGACGGTCGCGGCCATGGCGTCGCGGCGGAAGGCGAGCGCGGTGGTGCCTGCATGAGCGGCCTGTCCCGTCATCGTGACTTCCAGCCAGCGTGTGCCTTGGATCCCTTCCACGATGCCGATGGAGATCTCCTCCCGCTCCAGCGATGGACCCTGCTCGATATGGAGCTCGATATAGCCGGTTATCGGAAAACCCAGAGGCCGCATCGCGGCCTGCGGCAACGCCTCCAGCGTCGCCTTCAATTCATCGGCGAACAGGCTGCCGTCATGGCCGCGCATGGAAGCCCATTCCTCAGGGATTGTGCCGGAAACGAAGGCCATCGAACCCATGCAGCCCGGCTGATAGTGGCTTCCTTCCTCGTTCGCCCAGGCGACAACCTCGATCGGAACGGCGGTCTCGGTGCCGGCATCCTCCATCGCCTCCAGCACCTCGAAGGCCGCGAGGGTGCCGAGCGCGCCGTCGAAGCGGCCGCCGGTCAGCTGGCTGTCGAGATGGCTGCCGATCAGGAAAGGCGGCCGCGAGACGTCCCGACCCTCCCGACGGATGAACAGATTCGCGATCGCGTCCTGTTGGACACTGAAGCCGCGGGCCGATGCAAGTTCGGCCAGCAGTCGGCGCGCACGGCGATCTTCCGGCGAGAATGCCTGCCGGTTGACGCCGCCAGCCGGCGTCGCGCCGATCGCCGCGAATGCGTCGAGACGGCCGAGGAAGCGCTCGGCGTCGATGGCAATCTCGTCTCCTGCCATGTCGTCAGGCCACGAGCGCCGGTTCGGCCGCCGCACGAAAGGCCCGCACGCGATCGATATCGACCGGGTTCCACCAGACCCCGCCCACCTTCAGCGACGAGGCGACGATTACGCCGTTCGTCCGCTTCAGGATCTCGACGACATTCGCCTTGTCGACGCCGGAGCCGACCAGAAGCGGCAGGTGGGTCGCGGCGGCGATTTCCTCGATCTCCTCGATCGTCGCGGCGTTGCCCGTCCGCTGACCGGTGGCGATCACCGCGTCGGCGTCGAAGAAAGCGAGGTCGCGCGTAAGCTCGGTGATCGAGCGGTCGGCGACGATGGCGTGGCTGCCATGCTTGACGTGGCTGTCGGCGAAGACCTTGATGTGCTCCGCGCGCAGCAGCGAACGGTAGCGCATGGCTTCCGCGGCGCGACCTTCCATGAAACCCTCGTTCGCCACATAGGCGTTGGCCCACTGATTTACCCGGATGAACTTCGCGCTGCCCGCCATGGCGATGGCGAAGGCCGGGATCGGCGCGTTGGCAAGCACGTTGATCCCCAGCGGAACGCCAGTGGCGCGTGCGATGCGGTCGGTGACGACCGACATGAAGGCCGCCGTCTCGCAGCCGATGTCCTCGGGCTTGGAGAAGGGGATGTCACCGTGGTTCTCGATCATCAGGCCGTGGAGCCCGCCTTCGATCAAGGCTTCCGCGTCGCGCATGCAAGCGTCGTAGATGGAAGCCATGCCAGCACCGCGGTAGCGTGGCGCGCCGGGGAAGGCCGGACAATGGATCATCCCGATGAGCGCCTTGTCGCGGCCGAATATTTCCCTTATGGCGCCGGCGGTGTTGTCCGAGATTTCCTGCATTTCAAAGTCCTTCGGAAGAGTGTTCATGCACGCATATGTCATCGGCAATGCAGTGATCGACGAGACCATTCTGGTCGATCAATGGCCGGCGGCCGGCGCCTCCATCTTCGGCCGGCAAGGATCCAGCGATCTCGGCGGCAAGGGCGCGAACCAGGCGGTCGTCATGGCGCGCTGCGGCCTCCCGACAAGCCTTGTCGCGCCCGTGGGCGACGACTTCCGCGCTGGGACGATCGCCGAACGGCTCGCCGCCGAGCCGGTCCAAAGCCGATTGGTCCGGCTGGCGGGCCACGCCACCGACTTCTCCATCATATTCACGACACCGGACGGAGAGAACGCCATTGTCACCACGGCGGACGCGGCGGAAAATCTTCGACCCGCGGATGCGCTCGCCGCCCTTGCGCAGGCCGAGGCCGGAGACATGGCCGTCCTCCAGGGCAATCTGAGCGAAGCGACCACCAAGGCGCTGCTGCGCGAAGCGCGAGGCCGAGGCATGGTGACGGTGTTCAATCCATCGCCGCTGCGGCCCGCTTTCCCAGCTCTGTGGCCGCTCGTCGACATAGCCTTCCTCAATGCCGGCGAAGCGCGTGCCTTGACCGGCGCGGAGAGAGAAGCCGCCGCCGCGGTCCTCCACGCCCAGGGCGTGGGCGAGGTGGTACTGACGCTCGGTAGCGGCGGCGCCCTGCTCGGCGGGAGCGGCAGTGCCCCAATTCGGGTTGCTGCCGCGCCGGCCACCGCCGTAGACACGACCGGGGCGGGCGACACGTTCACGGGCGTCGCGTTGGCATCGGCGCTGTTGCGCGGCACTCGGCTCGACGAGTTGGCGCTCCTTCATGCAGCCAGGGCCAGCGCGCTCACCGTCTCGCGCAAGGGCACGTCGAGCGCCTTTCCGAGCGTCGAGGAGATGAGCGCGATCCTGGCGCAACGCTGACCTCGCCTACCGTTCTTCCGTCAGCCAACCGAGGATGTTCGTCCACAGCCTGCCGTAACCCTGCCAGGCGCAGAAGGCCGGAGAGAGCCAGTGCGGACCGATATCCGAGGTCCAGGCTGCGGTGCGTCCCTTGCCATGGCCGCCGAGCACCAGGAGCGGAAAGCCACCCTGGTCCTGGGGCAGGCGCGCGATCAGCTCGACATTGGGAGCGGCGCGCAGTTCGACTTCGTTGACGCCGAGCAGAGGCGGCCAAGCCTCCCCGGTCAGCCCGGCCATCACGGGATGGTCGGCTGCGACGAGCTCCGCTACAGTGCCTTCCGGAATCTCCACGCGGTCGTCATAGGGAAGACAGGTGACGGGGAGCGTGTCCTCCACGGGCGTGCGGCGCCAGCGCGCCTTGCCGTCGATGCCCTGGAAGGAGAAGTAGCCGCCGACCATCAGCAGGCCGCCGCCCTTCTCGACCCAGGCTTTGAGGAGCTTCAAACGGTTCGGAACGGTGCGCGAATGCAGCCATACTTCCGGCGGCAGCAGCAGGGAATTCGCGCCGATGTCGGAGAGGATGATGGCGTCGTAGGCGTCGAGCCCCGACATCTCGAAGGGGAGCTTCTCCACGGCCTCATGCGCCGGCATGTAGGTGAGCTCGTACTCCGTGTCCTTCAGCGCCTTCACTAGCGGCTCCGCACCGAGATGGAAGGTGACGCTGCCGAACTGGTCGAAGCCCTTGTAATGGGTGGCCGAGCTGATCCAGCTCTCACCGACGAGAAGAACCTTTTTCTTGGACATATGATTTCTCACTTTCTGTTCTTGGCCAGATGGCGGCCTTTCAGGCCGCCGCGTCGAAGACCGAACGGGGATTGTCGTGCATCAGCCGCTCGAGCGCGGCGTCCGCTATGCCGTGGCGTTTCAGCCGTGGCAGAAAATGGCGGGGGACGAATGCGTATCCATTTCCCCCGTAATGGGTGAGCATCATCTTCAGGAAGACGTCGTGCGACAGGAGGATGCGATCGAGATAGCCGGCGTCGATGAGGCGCGCGATCCCACGCGCGGCCTCTTCGTCGCTCGGACATTGCACCTGCTGGTCGGCGTAAAAGAAGTCCATGCCGATCATGTCGTACTCGATGAAGGCGCCACGCGCCGCCAGCGACGACTGGTAGGCGAAATCGTCATGCGACGGATTCATGTGGCAGAGCACCGTATGGCGCAGGTCCGCCCCTTCCTCCTCGACCATATCGAGCACCCTGTGACCGAGCCGGAACCACCCCGGCAGATGTATCATCAGCGGCAGCCCGGTCAGCTTCTGCGCGCGGGCGGCGCCACGCAGCGACTTCTGCTCGCTCTGCGTGAAGTCGGAGGACACGCCGACCTCGCCGATCAGCCCGATCTTCACATCCGTGCCGTCGACGCCCTCGACCGCCTCGCGCACGATTTCGGCGGCGATGTCGTCGGACGACATCGCCGCCACCTTCGCGGGGTGGGAGGACGCGAGGTAATATCCGGCACCCATCACTATGTTGAGACCGGATGCCGCCGAGATCCGGCGCAGCGCGAGCGGATCTCGGCCGATACCCTGGCATGTCGGTTCGACGACGGTGCGGCCGCCAACAGCGGCGAACTGGCCGAGTTCCTTCACCGCCAGCGCTTCGTCGTCCAGCGTGATGTTGTGCCTGTTGACGAAGGGATCCTGGCGGAGCTCCGATAGGATCTCCATACAGACGAAGCCGCCTGCCAGATATTGCCGCTCCGGCTCCTTGGGCTTGTGCCACCAGCAGCGGCAGTCATTGAGGATGTGCTCGTGCATCAGCGTCATGCCGAGATCGGCCGCCGGCACGAGGCCACCCACCGTCATGACCCTGCCGGAGCGGACATGCGCCGGCGAAAGCGGGGCGGCGCTCATTTCGCCTTGCCCCCCGGCCTGCCCGGCAGCCTGAACTTGGCGTTGAAGATGCGCGTGTTCAGCCAGATGGCGACGAGGATGATCACGCCGGTCACGATCTGCGTAAAGAAGGGCGAGATGTGCATGAGGATCAGGCCGTTGCCGATCACCGCGATGGTAAGCGTGCCGAGCACGGTGCCGAGGATCGTGCCGCGACCGCCCATCAACGAAGTGCCGCCGAGCACGACCGCCGCGATGACCTGCAGCTCGAAGCCCACCGCCGCATTGGACGAGCCCGAACCGAGGCGGGCCGCGATCAGCAGGCCGGCTATGGCGCAGGAGATGCCCGAGACCATGTAGACCGAGGCGATGATCCAGCGAGCCGGCATTCCGACCCGGCGCGCCGCCTCCATGTTGGAGCCCACCGCCACCACTCTGCGCCCGTAACGCGTGGAGCGCAGCGCCACATAACCGACGATGGCGATCGCCACGGCAATCAGTGCGGGAACGGGAATGCCCAGGATTTCGCCGCGGCCCAGCGCGAAGAAACCCGGCACGTTCTCGATCGGGATCGAATAGCCCTGGGTCAGGTAGAGCGCCAAGCCGCGCAGGATCGACAGGCCGGCAAGCGTGACGATGAAGGCGGGCACGCCCTGATATGCTATGAACCAGCCCTGCCCCAGCCCCATCAGAGCCCCGAGCACGAGCATGGCAAGCACCGCCACGGGCCACGGGAAACCCGCGGCCATCAAGATCGCGGCAAGCGCGTTGACCAACGCCACCTGAGACCCGACCGACAGGTCGATGCCGGCCGTGATGATGACCAGCGTCATGGCCACCGCGACGATCAGGATGGGCGCGGCCTGGCGCAGTATGTTGAGGATATTGCCGAGCGTGAAGAAGGTGCTCGTGCCTATGGAAAAGAAGACGATGCAAGCCAGGAAGAAGATCGCGATCGACAGTATCTGAGCGTTCTCAGCTAGGAAATCGGCCAGGGGCGTGCCCTTCGCCCTTTCGGTGTAGGCGGTCATCAGTGGGCGCCCTCCCCGACGATGAGCTTGACGATGTCTTCGAGGTTCGTCTCCCCGATATTGCGTTCGGCGACCTTGGTCCCCTCATACATGACGGCGATGCGGTCGCAGACCCGGAAGAGATCCTGGAGCCGGTGTGTGATGAGGATAACCGCGACGCCGCGCGCCTTGACGCGATTGATCAGCGCGAGAACGGCTTCCACCTCCGCCACGGCGAGCGCCGAGGTGGGCTCGTCCATGATGAGCACCTTGGGGTCGAACGCTGCCGCGCGAGCGATAGCGATGGCCTGGCGCTGGCCGCCCGACAGCTTCTCCACCTTGGCGGTGAGCCTGGGGATGCGGATCTCCAGCGCGTCGAGCATGGAACGTGCCTCGTCCATCATGCTCTGGCGGTCGAGGAACAGCCCCTTGGTGCGCTCGCGCCCGAGGAAGAGGTTGCCCACCACGTCGATATGGTCGCACAGGCTGAGATCCTGGAACACCATCTCGATGTTACGGGCACGCGCGTCGGCGGGGCCGGACAACACGACCGGCCGACCCTCTATGCTGATCGTGCCGCCATCGGGGATGTAGGTGCCGGAAATGATCTTGGTCAGCGTCGATTTGCCGGCGGCGTTGTCTCCGACGAGGCCCAGGCATTCGCCGGGCAGGATATCGAGATCGACGCCGCGCAAAGCCTGATGCGAACCGAAAGACTTGACGATGCCGCGCAACGACACGCGCGGCGCGGCATCGTCGCCGGGCCGGCCGGCAGGCTGGGGAGCGGAAGCGCCCTCAGCCCCGGCCGGCATGGCTGCCTTGGACACCATCATTTGAAGACGGCCCGGTATGGTTCGACGTTGTCCTTGGTGACGATCGTGACCGGCACGGCGATGTTGGCTTCGACGCTGCCACCCCCGATGATGGTGTCGAGCGCCTTGACGGCCGCCTCTCCCATGCCGGCCGGGTCCTGCTGGATGACGGCCGCAACATAACCTTTGTCGATGCCGGAAATGGCCTGCGCAGTCAGATCCCAGCCGAAGATCTTGATCTGATCCTGCTTGCCCTGGCTTTCCACGGCAGCGACGGCGCCCAGCAACGCCGGCTCGCCGGTGGCGTAGATCGCGTTCATGTCCGGATTGCCGGTGATCAGGTTCTCTGCCGCGGCAAGGGCCGTGTCCTGGACGTTCTGGCCGTCGACCACGGCGACCGTCTCGATCCCCTCCTTGCCCTTGATTGCATCCTCGAAGCCCTTCTGGCGGACATTCTGGATATAGGAGTTCAAGGCGCCGACGATGCCGATCTTCGCCTTGCCGTCCATGTTCGTCTTCACATAATCGAGGAAATGCGCGCCCATATCAGCGCCGGCCTTGGCGTTGTCGACGCCGACCTGCGCCTTTTGCGGGCCCTCGGGCAGTATCGCGTCGATAGCGACGACCGGTATGTCGGCGTCGGCCGCCTGCTTGACGGCAGGCATGATCCCGTTGACGTCGATGGCAACGACGATCAGCCCGTCGACCTTCTGCTGGATGTAGGTCTCGATCGCGCTGTTCTGGGCGGCCGGATCGTTGTTGGCGTTGAAGATCACCAGCTTGGCGCCGGCCGCATCGGCAGCCTTCTGCGCGCCTTCATTGATCTGATTGAAGAACAGGGCCTGCTGGTTGATCTGCACCAGCGCATAGGTCTTCTGGTCCTGCGCGAGAACGGGCGAGACTGCCCCGCCAAAGATGCCGAGCGCCGTGATGCCGAGGGCAGCGGTGAAAATCCTGCGTGTGGTCGTCCAGGTCATGTCGATTGTCCTCTGAAAGGTTGTTCCATTGCACGTTATCGCTTCGCGGGCGGGGCAACGGATTCCCGCACGACGATCTCGACTGGCATCAGTTCCTCGGGCGCCGGCGACGCCAGGTCCTGCCAATTCGTTTCGGCCAGCAGCGCCAGCGAACGCTTTCCGATGGCCCGCACGGGCTGACGGATAGCGGTAATCGGCGGCGCGAAAAGATGGAACGGCGCGACATCGTCGAAGCCGACGATCGAGACGTCGCCGGGGATGGAAACCCCGCTGGCGCGGAACACCTCGACCATCCCGATAGTGATCTCGTCGGACGAGGCGAAGATCGCGGTGGCGGGCATGCCCTCGGCGAGGAAGCGCTGCGCCGCTTCGCGGCCGAACTCGATCGTGTAGGCGCCGCGATAGCTTGTTATGGCCGCACCCCCGCCCCAATGCCCGGCGAGGCCACGGCGCAGCCCCTCGAGCCGACGACTGCCGCTCAACATCTCTCCGGGGGTACCGACGAAAAGCACCTTGTGATGACCATGTTCCCCCAGATGGCGGCCGGCGAGGTAGCCTCCCTCGATATTGTCGCAGAAGAGCTTCGGCGCATGGGCGGCCGGCACGTCCTCGTCGACCACGACCACCTTGCCGACCCGGTTGATGAGCCCGGCCAGCTCTCCGTCATCCGGATGGTTGGTGACGAAGATCAGTCCGTCGACATGCTTGCGCTCGAGAAGCTCGAGATAGGCAACCTCGCGGCCCGTGCGATTCAACGTGGCGAAAAGCGAGAGCGCCAGGCTCCGGCCGTCGGCTTCTTCCTCGACCGCCGCGACGAAGGCGGCAAAGAACGGATTGGCGATGTCGGGTACGACGAGCCCGATCGTGTCGGAGCGGCCGCGGCTGAGACGGCGGGCATGCGGATTGGGGCGATAGTTGAGATCGCGGATCGCATCCTCGATGCGCTTGCGGGTGTCCTCGGGCAGAAGCAACGAACCATTCAGCAGGCGCGACACGGTCGTGACGGAAACGCCGGCCGCGCTGGCGACATCCTTCAGGCTCGTGGCCTTCTCGCGTATCTCCCGTCGGTCCATTCTCCACCCGGTAAATCGCTTTAGTAAATCGCTTTACAAATACGCGGCGAAATCGCCCCGGAGTCAAGCCGTTTTGTTCACCGCTTGCACACGAAGGGTCCGAACCCAACCAGACCATTCAGGGTTGTGCCCACCGGTATGTCATCGTATCACAAGCAGATGACGATGATCGGGGACGTCTCGCGGCCGCTGAATCTTACGGTTTGCCTCGCAATGCGTTACTGGCCGCAACTGCTGCTTCTCGCCGCGTTCGGCTACATCGCAAGGGATCTCCTGATGGAGGCCGCGGTGACCGCCGGTTTGCGCAATGCCCTTGCCGGAATGGTCATCCTGTCGCTCATAGTGCTCGTAAAGCTTGCCGTCATCGTCACAATGTTTTCGGTGCTGCGGCCGGCGCTGCCCGGCATCACCGAGCTGAGCGGCGGCAACGCTTCCCAAGCGGAGCCAGAGAAGAAAGGCGCGGCGGAAGGGCGGCTATTGGCCGTCACGGCGGCAGCGATCCTGCCCTTTTTCGTCTACTATGCCGCCTGGGGTTTCCTCGCTGACACGGTGCGCGAATATTCGCGCGTCGCCCTTGCACGCACGCCTTTCGGCGAGAGCGCCAACTTTCTCGATCTCGCCCGCTCGCGGTGGGTTTTCTACTCGATTGCCGGGATCTGGCTGATCCGATGGATGGCAAAGCGCTTGAACGATCGCGTCAAGGTGCCCTATTGGCGCTTCCTCGTCGTGGCCTGCGATGCAAGTTGGGTGTTCATCGGCCTCTACGCGCTCAGCACCTTCAAGGATCAATTGATCGAATTTTTCAGCTCAGGCAGCTTCCTGGGAGGCGATGAGCAGTCATGGGGATCGCTGGTTTCCATGGCCGCCGCCGCCGGAGATTTCACACCGGTCGAACTCGTCGAGCGGGACTTCTGGAGCCAAGCGCAGAGCCTTTTTTTCTTCGCTCTGCTTCCGTTGGTCTGGCTCGTGATGGCGGCGATCATCAACGGCTACGAGATTTCAGGAAAGCCCTCCAGGGAAGACCGCGCGGCCGCGTCGCGCTGGCGCAAATGGACTGGTGATTTCATCGGCCATTTCATAGCGGGCTATCGGTCGCGCTATGCGCCGGTGTGGAAATGCGTGCGGCTGACGATGAGCGCCAGCATCGCGACCTTGTTCACCTTCGTGATCGCCTACCAGGCGATCTCGTGGCTCGGCGCATGGGCCTGGGTCGGCGCGACGCGGCTGATCGGGCCCCACGACCTCACCACGTGGCAGTTTCTCTCTTCCCCAATCACGCTGTTCCTCGGCAGTCCGAGCGATCTCGACGGGGGTATTCTGCTCGATGTGCTACGCATCTGCCTGCTCGCGGCGGTCCTGGACTGCGCTCTGAGGGGCAGCACCTACTCCAGTCGCAGATAGGCCGGGCGCTCGCCCATGACCGCGATCACGATATCCAGGCTGTCGAGTTCGGCCGGGATCGTGAATGTCTCGGCCACCGCGATCCGATCCCCTGCTTTTGGCGCATTCGAAAAAGCCACATTGCACGACGGCATGTCGGAGACCTGCGGCCGAGCCTCTCGAAGCGCCCTGGGGGCCAGGAATAATGGCTTCCAGCGTCGGCCCTCGGAATCCGTCAGCGTGACTTCGCACGGGCCACCGGCTGCAAAAACAGCAGGATCGGTAATCGTCGCTTCGATTTCGGCTAGCACCGTGGCGGCAGGCTTGCCGGGGACGGCAAGTTTGTAAACGCCCGACAGGCGCCATTCGGCTCCGGCATAGGAGGCCTTCCCACCCCTGGGCGCGATGACCGGCTCGAGCTCGAGGGTTTTCCGCCATTCCAGCGCCCCCTCGTAGGAATGGAGCAGCACGGCAGCGGGAAGAACGAGGACGAGCGTCCCGATGCACCACCACCGTGTACGCCGCTCGCGCGACGTCATTGGCGCAAGTGCAGTCATTGCATCGACATCCGCCAGTCGGCCCCGTCCCTGGCAATCCGGGCGGAGTTCGCGACGAGGAGCGGTTCGTCGAGTTCGATCACGATCCGGATTTCGCTGTCGAGCGGAGTGTAGGCATTTTGAGCCACGAGGAGCGTCGCCCCGTTCGCCTGGTCTTCCGGGAATTCGAACACGAGAAGCACCTGGCGTGGAGGTAGCCCTGGCTCGAGCCGGTCGGACGAAATATCACCGGGCATGTTGGAAAGGCGACCGCTCATGAGATAGCGCGCGCCATTCGGCGCAAGCCACTGCGCGGCCATGACCGTCACGCTTTCGCGTCCAGCCTCCGCCCGCGCCTCCACGAGTGCCCAGAGACCCGACGTGGTGTAGGTCCGCTCGCGCCCGAAGGATTCGACCGTGATTTCACGAGCCAGCGAGACCTTGTCGACCGTCAGAGCGAAGTTACGCGCCGAGAGTTTGTCGCCGATTCCGCCGGTCACGGCGATCGGCCCTGTGATCTCGGCGTAACCTGGCATCGTTCTCTGCAATCCATAAAGGATAAGGACCGCCGCCAGGAAACCCAGAAGCCTTGCCCCGGTCCGGATCATTGCTCCCCATCTCCCTTGCCTGTGGAGACCGACAGTTCGACCAAGGCTATGGGCGGGCGGTCGAACCAGCCCGGCGCTCCGTAGAGGTTGTCCCGTCGCTTGTAGATCTGGCCGGCCACGTCGATGCGTATCGCGGCGGGAGGAGGCGCCGTTTCCGGCCACTCCCAGATCGCCACGACCCGCTCGGGCATGTCGGGCTCCAGAGTGACGGCGATCGCCTTGTCTCGCCACAGGTGGAAGACTGGCTTCTCAAGCCCCGCCGGCGGATGCTCGATGGTGAACAGATCCGAGAATGTCCCGCTCGACATGGCCGAACGATTGGTCAGCTCGACGTCCACGGCAAGCTTGTCTTTCGTGGAGCCGTCGGCCGTGGCCTTGTGGAAGGTCGCACCGCGCAGCACGGCCGTCCACCGACCCGTATCGATCGGCTGCCCGGCGACGACTACCGGCAGTTGCTCGGGATTTGCGGCTTCATAGAGAGCATAGGAAAGCGAAGCCACGCCGGCCAGAATCGCGCCAAGGCCAGTGACGGCGAGGGTGACGGCGCGCTTGCGCAATGAAGCGAAAGTGACGCGCTCCAAGAACGATCCTCCAGGTGCCGCTCCGGTTTATCTCTCGCGCGCTCCATGGCAACCCTTGATTGTCTCGGCTCGATCAAAAAAGGTCACAAATCGAAACAGATCTACTGAGCCCCGTCCTCTGACGAGGAGTCGGGTCCTTTCAGCCGCACGCCGTTCACGCTCACCGATCCATCGGCTTTCGCCTGTACTACCCACTGCGTGCGACCGTCAGGCAAGGCCTTGCCGAACCCCTTGGCGACCAGCGCCATCGGTAGATACTGCCCGATCTTCGGCTCACTTTTCGAAGCGGCATGGAGTTTCTCGATCATTTTGTCGAAGCCAGCAATCTCGACCGTAACGTTCGCCTCCGGCTTGGCCGCGGGGAAAGTCACCTCGCCCTCCACGGCCACTTCCGTGTCGGCATTCCTCGCCGTGCTGCGCGAGATGACGACTTTCGGAGGATTCGTCTTGAAATCCGCCGCGATGCTGTTGACGACTTCATCCGGCAACATGGGATCACGGTTGAGATCGAGACCGTCGATCACCTTGCGCGCGGCGGCTTCGAGATTGAAGCCGACGCTGCTGACATTGAGGTCGAGATCCGTCGGCAGCAAGGGTACGGTCCAGGCAGGAACCACGTTCAAGGGCATCGTCATGCCGGCCATGCCGAGCTTGTAAGTGATCGTAGCGTTCTGCACGAGGCCATCCATGCCGAAACCACCGGTCATGGATTGCGCGAGAAAGGCGCCGAGCGGCGTGTCCACCTTGAGATTGTCGAAACGATAGGTGCTGTCCAGCCTGTTCCAGACCGGCAGGGCGGCGAGAAGCCTGTCCTTGAACTCCGCCTCATTCGCGGCAAGCTTGCCCTTGTCCGGATGGGCGACGCCGAAGGCCAGGAGGTCAAGCAATGCCCGCGTGCGATAGCCTTGGGCATTGCCGTCCATCTGCAGATTGTCCGACGTGACCGTCAGGGGGACGCTCGGCCCGCCGGCATCGCCGGTGATCTGCACGGTCTGCATGAAATCCGCAGCCGTCTGGTTGAAGGTGACATCCACACCGCCTCCGGGCGAGGCTGCACCCGTCATGCTGAAACCGCCGCGCCCGGTGCTTGCCTGCATCTGCTGCTCGGGGTCCCTGGACGACATGGTCATGCCGCCCTGCGTTCCCTCCAGTGAGAGGAATGCCGCAAGCGCGGAATCGTAAATGCCGGAGAACTTCCCGTCGGCGATCGACCATTGCATGAAATGGCGGCCTTCCGGCCCGTCAGCTTCGAAAGAGCCCGCGGGAAACCCGTCGCCGCTCACGTCCCATTTTCCGTCGGCAAGCGGCTTGGCAAGCACCGAGAAGGGCGCGACGTCGACCTTGGCCTTCGCCTCGGGCGGGATCAGTCCGGCGAGCATGTTGACCTCCAGCATGATCCGGTACGCATTCCCCTCCGGGGCGATGGTCACCACTCTGTTGGCGATGGCATCGGCCCCGATGTAGCGCGAGAGATCCTGTGAAAGGCGCGCCGCGCCCTCGGCGTCGACGGTCTGGCCGAACGCCGGCGAGACAAGCGCAAGCCCGAAGGCGATCGGCAAGAGACAACGCATGGAGGTCCTCCGTTATCGACGATCCGTGGATTTCGTAAGCAATTGCGAAACCGACGGCAAGCTGGGCAATAATTTCAGAATTTCGATTGCATTTTTTTGCAATCGATGTTAGCTAACTTTGACAAGCAGATGCAGCGAGGGTAGATAGAATGAAGAAGGCCTCGGACAAGTTCTGGAATTCGCCTCAGCCCACAGTGGCCGATCCCGAAGCAGCGCCCGGCGCAGGCGATCGCCGGGAAGGCACGGGCCGGACCAGCGATGCAACGCTCGCTGCCATTGTACCGCTGGTGACGGGTTTTTACGAAAAGCGCTCCGGATCGGTCCAGTACGTCGTGGCCGATCCCGCGACCAATCAATGCGCCATCATAGACCCTGTCCTCGATTTCGACGAGAAGTCCGGCAGCACCGCTACGCGCAGCGCCGACGCCATCCTCGATTTCGTCAAGGCGAATGATCTGACGGTGCAATGGATCCTCGACACGCATCCGCACGCCGACCATTTCTCCGCCGCCCGCTATCTCAAGGACAAGACGGGCGCGCCGACTGCCATCGGTGAGAAGGTCGTCGAGGTCCAGAAACTGTGGAAGGATATTTACGGCTGGCCCGACTTCCCGGCCGACGGCTCGCAGTGGGACAAGCTGTTCGCGGCTGGCGAGAGCTTTTTGGTGGGATCTCTTCCGGCGAAGGTCATGTTCTCTCCCGGCCATACGCTCGCCTCGATCACTTACGTGATCGGCGACGCCGCCTTCGTGCACGACACGTTGTTCATGCCCGACAGCGGAACGGCGCGGGCGGATTTTCCCGGCGGCAGTGCCAGCAGGCTCTGGAAGTCTATCCAGGACATCCTGGCGCTGCCCGACGCAACGCGCGTCTTCACGGGCCATGACTACCGCCCGAATGGGCGCGAGGCACGGTGGGAAAGCACAGTCGCCGAGCAGAGGGACACGAACTCACATGTCTCGAAGTGCCAGACCGAGGCCGAATACGTTGTGCTGCGGGAAGCTCGCGACAAGACGTTGCCGATGCCGAAACTGATCCTGCACGCGCTGCAGGTGAACATCGATGGCGGCCGCCTGCCCGAGCCCGAGGCGAACGGCAAGCGCTATCTGAAATTCCCGCTCGACGCGCTGGATGGCGCCGCCTGGGAGTAGACGATGAAGATCCCGCCCACCGCTGCGGTTTCGGAAATGCTCGACAATGCCGTGGAAGCCGCCGAATTCCTGAAGAAGCTGGCGAACCCGACGCGGCTGATGATCGTCTGCGCTCTTGTCGACGGGGAACGTTCCGTGCGCGATCTGGAGGATACGCTCCATATTCGCCAGCCGGGCCTGTCGCAGCAGCTTGCGGAACTGCGTGAAGCCGGTTTCATCGAGGGCCGCAAGGAATCGAAGTCCGTCTTCTATCGCCTGGCCGACGATCGCATCGCCGGCTTCATCGACGTCATGTACCGCATGTTCTGTGAGCCTGCCGAAAGCGTGCAAGCCGCCGCCAAACATTAAGACCCTCCGCTCAGGAAATCCGCAATTGACCGAGTTCACCCCCCTTGCGTCCCTTGTCGGGGGCGCCATGATCGGCCTTTCGGCCGTGCTGCTCATGGCCTGGGAAGGCCGCATTGCCGGGATCAGCGGCATCGCAGGGCGGCTCCTGCCGCCCTATCGCGACGGTGCGTTTACCTCCCGGCTCGGTTTTGTCGTCGGCTTGATCGCTGCGCCCCTGTTGGTCGCGACGGTCACCGGCGGTGAGATCACGCAGACGGTTTCATCCAACATTCCCCTGATGGTCGTGGCCGGCCTCCTCGTCGGGTTCGGCTCCGTCTACGGCAATGGCTGCACCAGCGGTCACGGCGTCTGCGGCCTTTCGCGCCTTTCGCTGCGATCGTTGGTCGCCACGCTCGTCTTCATGTCCACGGGCTTCGCCACCGTGTTCCTTGTCCGCCACGCCATCGGAGCTTGAGGCATGTCGTTCCTGGTCAACCTGCTGCTTGGGCTCCTGTTCGGGATCGGACTGATCGTGTCGGGCATGGCAGATCCCGCCAAGGTCCAGAACTTCCTCGATCTCTTCGGCACCTGGGATCCCTCGCTCGCCTTTGTCATGGGTGGCGCCGTGCTGGTGGCGTTCATCGGCTACCGAATGGTGCTAAGACGCGGCAAGCCGATCGTGGGAGCCAAGTTCCATCTGCCTACGAAGGTCGGAATAGACAGTGGCATCATCGTCGGCCCGGCGCTGTTCGGCATAGGCTGGGGGCTCGGCGGCTTCTGTCCCGGCCCCGCCCTGACCGCTCTCGGACTTGCCCAGGCTGGAACGCTCGCCTTCGTACCTGCGATGCTGGTCGGAATGTGGCTGGCAAAGGCGGCGCCAGGCTCACGGTGACGGGATAATCAGCGCAGTACCTCCCTAGATCGCGAGTGAGAAGCGGCAACTGGGCACGGCCGCGATTTCAACTCCTTGCCCGATCGAGAAAAGCATCGAGCTCCTCGAGGCTTTCGTAGCGGACCGGGAGCTCCGCAAAGATGGTATCGTTGATCAGTATCGGTCCACGAAGAGCAGCTGCCTCCAGTCCCGCAATCGACCAATCTGCCCGGTTCGGGTCGTCGGTCACCAAGTCCAGCAGCACATTGGCGTCGACAAGTGTCACGCTTCGCCACGCGTCAAGGCCATCATTGCGTCCTTGCTCAGGCCTTTGACCACCGCGCAAGGACCACAGTCGCGCCTGGCCCAACCACCGATCCCAAAGCTCAACTTGGCATTGCCAGCCGGCCGTGCCATGTTTCCATACGATGTCCAGCCTGAACTTCCGGAGTCATCCTCCGGAAAGGAGGAGTTTTGGCGCCAGTGACGAATGACACTGCCTGGATTTCATGTGGCGCGGCCGAGGCGCGAACCGCCACTGCGCCGCACGCAGCCACGGCGCAGTCATCTTCGGTCGTCGGCGCCGGGGTCCGGGCGCATCAAGCCGGGGCGGCATGATCGTCGGCCCATTCCCCAAGATTTCGAGGATAGACGCGGCCAGCTCCGAGCCGCGCGGGGAGCGCATTCAACGATAAGACGATAATCGAAGGAGGAAGCAGAGCATGAAGTTCACAAGGCGTGACGTTCTCCAGACCGCGGCTGGTTTGGCCGCCGCCGGCGCCGTCGGCGGCCGCTTCGCCGCCGGCCCGGCAATTGCCCAGGAACTCAAATACAAGCCCGAGGAAGGCGCGACCCTGCGCCTGCTGCGCTGGTCGCCCTTCGTGAAAGGCGACGAAGACCAGTGGCTCGCCAACACCAAGCGTTTCACCGAAGCGACCGGCGTCGAAGTGCGCGTCGACAAGGAGAGCTGGGAGGACATCCGCCCCAAGGCTGCGGTGGCGGCCAATGTCGGCTCGGGGCCGGATATCATGCTCGTCTGGTTCGACGACCCGCATCAATATCCCGACAAGCTGCTCGACGTGACGGAACTCGGCGATCTTCTCGCCGGCAAATATGGCGGCTGGTATGACGGGCCGAAGGATTATGCCAGCAAGGACGGGCGCATGATCGGCCTGCCGCTCGCGACGATCGGCAACGCCATCGTCTATCGCGAGAGCTGGGTGAAGGAAGCCGGCTTCTCCGAATTTCCGAAGGACACGGCGAGCTTCCTCGAGCTCTGCAAAGCGCTGCAGAAGAACGGGCATCCGGCCGGCTTCACCCACGGCCACGGCGTGGGCGACGGCAACAACTACGCCCATTGGCTACTGTGGAGCCACGGCGGCAAGATGGTCGACGAGAACGGCAAGGTGGCGATCAACAGCCCCGAAACGCTGGCTGCGGTGAACTACGCGATCGAGCTCTACAAGACCTTCATTCCGGGCACGGAGAGCTGGCTCGACGTCAACAACAACCGCGCCTTCCTCGCCGGCGAACTCTCCGTCATCGCCAACGGCATCTCGGCCTACTATTCGGCGAAGAACGATCCGAAGCTCGCCGAAATCGCCAAGGATATCCGCACCGCCAGCCTGCCTGTCGGGCCCGTGGGCAAGCCCGTAGAGCTCTATCAGGTGACCAGCGCGGTCATCTTCAAGTACACCAAATACCCGAACGCCGCGCAGGCCTATTTGCAGTTCATGTTCGAGCAGCCGCAGATGGCGGAATGGATCACTTCCTCGGCCGGCTATTGCTGCCAGACGCTGAAGGCCTATGCCGACAATCCGGTGTGGGGCGCCGATCCCAACAATGCGCCCTATGCGAAGGCATCCGAAACGCTGCGCCCGAACGGTTATGCCGGCCCGCTCGGCTATGCCTCGGCCGCGACCATGGCCGACTACGTGCTGGTCGACATGTTCGCGAAAGCGGTGACCGGCCAAGCCTCCCCGGAAGACGCGATCGCCGAGGCGGAGAAGCGGGCGAACCGTTATTATCGGGTTTGACATCGACCTCGGCGGCGCGCCCGGCGCGCCGCCGAGACATCCCTAAGGCCAAGAGAAACGGGATGGTTCGATGGTGTCCACCGCCCCTGAATTGACGAGCGCCCATCCGCGCACGTCGTTGCTGTCGCGCATGGCCAACAGTCACAACTGGCTGGGCTTCTGGTTCATGCTGCCGGGAGCCGTGCTGCTGCTCCTCTTTCTCACCTACCCGCTGGGACTCGGCGTGTGGCTCGGCTTCACCGACGAACGGATCGGCCGGCCCGGCATCTATATCGGGCTGGAGAATTACGAGCTGCTTTGGCAGGACAGCGTGTTCTGGCTCTCGGTTTTCAATACCCTGCTCTATACGATCGTCGCCTCGGTGCTGAAATTCGGGCTTGGCCTGTGGCTTGCCCTGATCCTCAACCAGAACCTCCCATTCAAATCCTTCTTCCGCGCCGCCGTGCTCCTGCCGTGGGTCGTGCCGACCGTGCTCTCGGCCATAGCCTTCTGGTGGATCTACGACGCCCAGTTCTCGATCATCTCCTGGGCGCTCCGGGAACTCGGCCTGATCGAGGGACGCATCAACTTCCTCGGCGATCCCACGAATGCGCGCGCCTCCGTGATCGCCGCCAATGTCTGGCGCGGCATCCCCTTCGTCGCGATCACCCTGTTGGCCGGGCTGCAGACCATTTCGCCCTCGCTCTACGAAGCTGCGACGCTGGATGGAGCGAATCGCTGGCAGCTCTTTCGCCATGTCACGCTGCCTCTCCTTACGCCGATCATCGCCATCGTCATGACCTTCTCGGTGCTGTTCACCTTCACCGACTTCCAGCTCATCTACGTGCTGACGCGCGGCGGGCCGGTGAATGCCACCCATCTGATGGCGACGCTCTCCTTCCAGCGCGGCATCTCCGGCGGCCAGCTCGGCGAAGGCGCGGCGATCGCCGTGGCGATGATCCCGTTCCTGCTGGCGGCCATCCTGTTCAGTTATTTCGGCCTGCAGCGCCGGCGCTGGCAGCAGGGAGGACGAGATTGATGAGTGCATCGGACGGGAAGGGTTTCCCATGGCAGTGACGACCACCTCCAAGCGCGGCGACGAAGGCGGGATGAATTATCTCCAAAGCCTGCCGCGACGTGTCGTCACCATCTACATCCCGCTCGCCATCTTCGTCATCGTGCTTCTCTTCCCCTTCTACTGGATGACGATCACGGCGCTGAAGCCGAACGAGGAGATGACGGACTACAACAATTACAGCCCCCTCTGGGTCGTCCGGCCGACGCTCCAGCACATACGCTATCTCCTGTTCGAAACCTCCTATCCGGGCTGGCTTCTCAATACGATCATCATCTCGGTGGCCGCCACCTTCCTGTCGCTCATAGCCTCGGTGCTGGCTGCCTATGCGATCGAGCGCCTCCGCTTCAACGGCTCGCGGTCGATCGGGCTGGCGATCTTTCTCGCCTATCTGGTGCCGCCGTCGATCCTCTTCATCCCGCTCGCCGTGATGGTGTTCAATCTCGGGCTTTACGACACGCGTTTCGCGCTGATCCTCACCTATCCGACCTTCCTTATCCCGTTCTGCACCTGGCTGCTGATGGGTTATTTCCGCTCGATCCCCTTCGAGCTCGAGGAATGCGCCCTGATCGACGGGGCTACCCGCTGGCAGATCCTGACCAAGATCGTGCTGCCGCTTTCGGTGCCGGGTCTCATCTCGGCCGGCATCTTCGCCTTCACGCTGTCCTGGAACGAGTTCATCTACGCGCTGACCTTTATCCAATCGTCGGAGAACAAGACGGTGCCTGTCGGCGTGCTGACAGAACTCGTCCGTTCGGATGTCTATGAATGGGGAGCATTGATGGCAGGAGCGCTGATCGGCTCGCTGCCGGTGGTGATCCTCTACTCGTTCTTCGTCGAGTACTACGTCTCGTCCCTCACCGGCGCGGTGAAGGAGTGATTGTCAAGCGGCCGAAACCATCGGCATTTGGAGCCGCGACCGCGCGCCGCACCCGTCGGCGCAAAAGCCAAGCGGCTGGATAAGGCCGCCCCGCGCTTGAGGTGATCTGGATGTGTCGACATCCAGATCAGCGATAGAAATAGATCGGGGCCCGAGCGGAGAAACGAAACCGCGCCCGCCCGAGCCCCACCCCCGCCTATTCCGCGGGAAGCGGACGTGCTTCGCCGGAATCACCCTTCGTTTCCTCGCTCCTGCGGCGTCCAAACGGGTCCATCACGAAGACGAAGAAGACGGGCACGAAGAGCACGGCGAGCACGGTCGCGGAGATCATTCCGCCGAGCACACCCGTGCCGATGGCGTTCTGGCTGGCCGCGCTGGCCCCGGTTGCGACCGCCAGTGGCACCACGCCCAAGGTGAAGGCGAGGGAAGTCATGATGATCGGGCGGAAGCGCATCCGCGCCGCCTGAACGGTGGCGTCGAACAACGACATGCCTTGCGCCCGGAGGTCCTTCGCGAACTCGATGATGAGGATCGCGTTCTTGGCGGACAGCCCGACGATGGCGATAAGGCCGACCTTGAAGTAGACGTCGTCCGGCATCTCGCGGATCATCACCGCAAGAACCGCCCCGATGACGCCGAGCGGCACGACCAGCATGACCGAAAGCGGAATCGACCAACTCTCGTAGAGTGCTGCGAGCAGCAGGAACACGAACAGGATGCTGAGCGCGAAGAGCAGCGGCGCCTGCGATCCGGACTGGATCTCCTGCAGCGACTGCCCTGTCCATTCGAAGCCGAAGCCCGCCGGCAAGGTCCTGGCGATGCGCTCCATCTCGAGAATGGCGTCGCCCGTCGAGAAGCCGGGGGCCGCCTGGCCGCTGATACGCAGGGAGGGATAGCCGTTGTAGCCCGTCACCTGGGTGGGGCCCTTGATCCACTCGATGCTGGCGAAAGCCGACATCGGAACCATGCCGCCGCTGGCATTGCGGACCCGCAGCTCGAGTAGCTCCTCAGTCCGCATGCGCGAACCAGTGTCGGCCTGGATGGTCACGCGCTGCATGCGCCCGGCATTCGGGAAATCGTTCGCATAGACCGAGCCGAGATTGGCGGTGATCGTCGCATTGATATCGGCAAAGGCGACGCCAAAGGTATTTGCCTTCTCGCGATCGATGACGAGATTGACCTGCGCCGCGTCGGGAAGACCAGCCACGCGCATGCCGACGAGGATAGGCGACTTGGCGGCCTCTTCGAAGAGCTGATCCTTGGCCGCTGTCAGCTCGGCCTGCCCGCGACCGGACCTGTCCTGCAGTCGGAACTCGAAGCCGCTCGCCGTGCCGAGACCGGAGATCGGGGGCGGCGACAGGGCGAACATCTGCGCATCCTTGATCTGGCTGAACTTGCCGTTGAGGCGTGCCGCAAGTGCTTGCGCGGAATCCTCCGGCCCGCGCTCCGACCAGTCCTTGAGCGTTACGAAGGACAAGCCCGCATTCTGGCCAGATCCGGAGAAGCTGAAGCCCCTGAGCGCGACGACGTTCTGCACGGCAGGTTCCTCGGCGAGGATGGCCTCCATCTTCTCGATAACGGCAGATGTTCGGTTGGCGCTGGCCTCGGCGGGCGCCTGGATGTCGACGAGGATGAATCCCTGATCCTCGTTCGGCAGGAAGGAGGAGGGAAGCTGCAAATAGGCCCAGCCGAGCCCGGCGAGCAATGCGAGATAGACGATCATGAACCGACCGGCGCGGCGCGCCACGCCGCCGACCAGGCCGCTGTAACCGCGCGTCGCGCTGTTGAAGCCACGGTTGAACCAGCCGAAGAACCCTTTCCTTACGTGATGCCCGTGCTTGATGGGCTTCAGGAAGGTTGCGCAGAGCGCCGGCGTCAGCGTCAGCGCGAGAAAGCCCGAGAACAGGATCGACACGACCATGGTCAAGCTGAATTGCCTGTAGATCACGCCGACCGCGCCCGGAAAGAAGGCCATCGGCACGAAAACCGCCGTCAGCACCAGCGTGATGCCGATGATCGCTCCGGTGATCTGGCTCATCGCCTTGCGGGTCGCTTCGCGCGGGCCAAGCCCCTCCTCGGCCATGATGCGCTCGACATTCTCCACCACCACGATGGCGTCGTCGACGAGAATGCCGATCGCCAGCACCATGGCGAACATGGTGAGCACGTTGATGGAGAAGCCCGAGGCGAGCATCACGGCGCAGGTGCCGAACAAGGCGACGGGCACGACCAGCGTCGGGATGACCGTGTAGCGGAAATTCTGCAGGAACAGGAACATCACGGCGAAGACGAGCACCATCGCCTCGATCAGCGTGTGAAACACCTTCTCGATGGAAACCTTGACGAAGGGCGAGGTATCGTAGGGGATCTGGTATTCGATCCCTGGCGGGAAGAACTGGGCAAGCTCGGTCATCTTGGCCCGGACCGCCGTCGACGTCGCCATGGCGTTGGCCGTGGGCGTAAGCTGCACGCCGATCGCCGCGCTCGGCTGGCCATCGAGCCGGCTTGCGAAATTATAGCTCTCGCCGCCGATCTCGACCCGCGCGACGTCGCGCAGCCGCACCAGCGAACCGTCAGGATTGGCCCGCAGCACGATCGAACCGAATTCTTCGGGCGAACGTAGTTGCCCCCGCACCAGAACGGTGGCGCTGATCTGGTTCTCTGCCGGGCTGGGCTCCGCGCCGATGCGGCCGGCCGCAACCTGGGCATTCTGCGCGCGGATCGCGGCGAGCACGTCGCTTGCGGTCAGCTTCAGCCCCAGCATCTTGTCCGGGTCCATCCAGATCCGCATGGAACGAGGCGAAGCGAAGAGCTGCGCGGTGCCGACACCGTCGATACGCCGGATTTCACTAAGGACGTTACGGTTGAGATAGTCGCCGAGGCCCACCGCGTCGACCGAGCCGTCCGGCGAGCGTACGGCTATCATCAGGAGGAAGCCGGAGCTGGACTGCTCGATGCGGATGCCCTGCTGCGTCACCGATTGCGGCAAGCGCGGCTCGACGCGGCGAACCCTGTTCTGAACCTCGACGGCCGCATCGCCGACATTGGTGCCAGGAGCGAAGGTGACGGTGATGGAGACGCGGCCGGAAGCATCCGACGTCGATTCGAAATAGATGAGACCGGGCGCGCCGTTGAGTTCGTCCTCGATCGGGCGCGTCACGCTCTGATAGATCTCTTCCGGCGAAGCACCGGTATAGTTGGTGCTGATCGAAACCTGGGGCGGCGCGACGTTCGGATATTGCGCGACCGGCAGCATGGGTATGGCGATCACACCCGCCAGAATGATGAAGATCGCGACCACCCAGGCAAAGACCGGACGGTCGATGAAAAAATGCGGCATGAACAAGGTCCTTTTCGACGACCCCGCCGAATGCCCGCGGCGAGGTTACGAATGCATCGGCTTGAAGGCTGGAACGACTCCCGAGCGCGACGCTCAAAAGGTTGAAGCGGCTCCTCCCGCTCGACCGCAATCTATCGAGTGGCCGTCCCCTCAGCCTCACGTGCTGCCGTCTTCCATTCCGCCGGCGCCACTTCCGCCCCAGGCTTGATCTTCTGGAAGCCTTCGACGACCACCCGATCGCCCGAAGCGAGGCCGCCCGCGATGACGAAACGGTTGCCTAGGCTACGGTCCACCTGCACCTCGCGCGACACCACCACGTTCTTCGTGTCGACGACATAGACCAGGGCCTTGCCGCCGGAGTCACGCTGCACGGCCTGCTGGGGAACGGCGACCGCGTTCTGCTGGATGCCCTGCTCGACAAGCACGCGCACATACATTCCTGGAAGCAGGTCGCCATTCGGATTCGGGAATTCGCCACGCAACGTCACCTGGCCGGTCGTCTCGTCGACCGCAGCCTCGGAGAAGAGCAACTTGCCGGGATGGGCATAGTCGCTGTCGTCGTCCAGCTTCATCTTGACCGGTGCCGAGGCCTGACTGGCAAGCGAACCGGCCTGATAGGCATGGCGCAAGCGGAGAAGCTCGTTTGCCGACTGGGTGAAGTCTGCATAGACGGGATCGAGCTGCTGGATCGTAGCTAGGCTTTCCGCCCCGTTTGCGCTGACCAGCGCACCTTCCGTGACGATCGCGCGGCCGATCCTTCCGTCGATCGGCGCCCGCACTTCGGAATAGTCGAGATTGAGCTGGGCTTCGGCAAGATTGGCTTCGGCCAAGGCGACATCGGCATCGGCCTGCGCAAGCGCTGCCACCGCATTGTCGAGCTGCTGGACCGAGGCGATGTTGCGCTGCTTGAGCTCCTGCTGCCGGTCTGCCTGCTGGCGTGCCTGCAACTGCGTTGCCTTGGCGCGCTGCAAAGTGGCCTCGGCGCTGGCCACACGCACCCGGAAGGGCTCAGGATCGATGCGGTAAAGCACGTCGCCCGCCTTGACCATGCTGCCTTGCTCGAAGACGCGCTCGACGATGATGCCGGAAACGCGCGGACGCACCTCCGCTATACGGGTCGGCGCGATGCGGCCGGGCAACTCGTTCATGACCGGAAGGCTTTCCGGCACGACGGTCACCACGCTCACGCCGGCAGGCGGAGGCGCCGCTGCCGCAGCCTTGTTGTCGGCTTCGCTCGGGGTGCAAGCTGCCAAAACAGGAAGAAGAAGAAGTATCGCTATGCCGGAATTTTTCAGGGAGCGCATGCGGGAAACTCGTTCGAAGGTGAAGATGACGGATTGCTCGGATCGGTTGCCTTGGGCTCTTGCCCGGCAAGCCAGGCGATATCGCGCAGGATCTCCTCGAACTCATCCTTCGGCCATTTGTGCACGCCGAGGAAGTCGAGAAGTTTAAGGCCTTCGACGGCGAGCATTGCAAGCCGGGCACCCTGCGGATGGGTTGCCGAGTCGACCGTCGTGGCCAACATCCGTTCGAAGAACTGGTGGCTCAGTTGTTTGAGATCGGGTTCGCCGGCGAGGGCCACCATCATGCCCATCGCAAGCATGCGGTCCTCGTCGGACAGCTCCCGCCGGCTTGCCTGGATCCAGCTTTGGATTCCGGCATCCGGCGAAGACTCCAGACTGCATTTTATGTCGCAGACCCTTTCCCACTCGGTATCGAGGCGACGCTCGATCATCGCGCGGACCAGAGCCTGCTTCGTCTTGTAATCGTAGAGCACGCTGGCCTTGCTGATCCCGGCATTGGCTGCCACAGCCTCGATCGTCAGATTCGCCGCGCCTTCGCGCAGGAGCACGTCCTGCGCCGCGTCGAGAAGCGCCTCACGATCGATCTTGCGATGTCGACCCAAACCCCTGGTCCCTTTTTCCGAACATTTATTCGTAAATCGCTTCGAGGGCCAGCGAAATCAAGAGCGAAATGACCGTCTCACAAAGTGTTTATTGCAATGCACACAGGCGACACCATTGCGCTTGCAACTGATGCATTTCAAAAAATTTCATTGAAATACAATAGGTTAAAGCTAATGAAGCCGTACTGCGGCAAGCGGGTCGCGCCAGCATTGCTGCTTCGCACATCCTGCGGGTTACCATCATCAATGGTAGCCTTCATGGCCCACCTTGCCCCGAAATATCCAATAGGAATAGGCCGTATAAGCGAGGATGATCGGTATCATGATCACCGCCCCGACGAGCATGAAGATCAGGCTTCTGTCGGGTGCGGCTGCGTCGTGGATCGTTATCGCCCCCGGCACGACGTAGGGGAACATGCTGATCCCCAGCCCGATCATGCTCAACAGGAAGAGCCCGAGCGCCAATAGGAAAGGCAGCCTCTCGTAGCGACGATTGAGGCTGACGAGAAAAGCGATCGACGCAATGGCCACCAGCAGCGGCACCTGCGCGGTGAAGAGCACGTTCGGCCAGGCGAACCAGCGCTCGTAATAGGCCTGTTCGAGGAAAGGGGTGAAGGCGCTGACCAGCGCCACGCAAATGATGACGCCGATGCCGGACAGGCGGGCCAGTCGGAACGCGTGGTCCTGGAGCTGCCCTTCCGCCTTCATGATCAGCCATGTCGCGCCGAGCAGCGCGTAGCCGATGATCAGGCTGACGCCAGTGAGAAGGCTGAAAGGCGACAGCCATTCCCACCAGCCTCCGGCATATTGCCGGCCGGAAACCGTGATCCCCTGAAGGATCGCGCCCAGCGTGATGCCCTGGGCGAGCGCGGCCACGAGCGAGCCCCCTGTGAAGGCGAAGTCCCAGAACTTCTCATGGCCGGGATCACGCCAGCGGAACTCGAAGGCGACACCACGGAACACCAGGGCAAGAAGCATGGCGATGATCGGCGCGTATACGGCCGGCATCACGACGGAATAGGCGAGCGGAAAGGCAGCCAGAAGTCCGCCGCCGCCGAGGACCAGCCAGGTCTCGTTGCCGTCCCAGACGGGCGCGACCGAATTCATGGCGACATCGCGCTCGTTTCCTCTCTCGAAGAAGGGAAACAATATGCCGATCCCGAGGTCGAAGCCGTCGAGCACGACATAGGCGAGCACGCCGAAGGCCAGGATGAAGGCCCAGATGGTGGGAAGATCGAGCCAGGTCATGATCGATGCCCTTCCGCCGTCGTGCCGAGCGCCCGGTCCGGGTCGACCGACGTGGCAGGCGTGATGCCCGCGGTGCGGATCGGCCCCGCCTCTTCCTCCATGCCCGGCTCCTCGACGACCGGCGTATGCCGCATCAGCCTCAGCATGTACCAGGCGCCGACGGAAAACACGGTGAAGTAGACGACGACGAAAGCCGCAAGCGACGCGGCGACGGCGGGTGCATCGAGCGGCGAGGCGGATTCGGCGGTACGCAGGAGTCCGTAAACGGTATAGGGCTGCCTGCCCACTTCGGTCGTCACCCAGCCAGCGGTGACAGCGACGAAGCCTGCGGGTCCCATGATCAGGGCGAAGCGATGCAGGCCGGCCCAGGTGTAAAGCGTGCCGCGCAGCCGGGCGATCAATGCAAGACCGCCGAGCAGCAGCATCAGGAGGCCCAGGCCGACCATGATGCGGAACGACCAGAAGACGATCGCGACAGGTGGCCAGTCTGCACGCGGCACCGTGTCGAGGCCTTCCATCGGAGCCGTGAGGCTGTGCCTGAGGATCAGCGAGCCAACCCTGGGGATGGCGAGGGAATAGCGCATGGTTGCGCCTTCCTGGTCGGGCAAACCGACGACATAGAACGGCGCGCCTTCGGGGTGACTCTGGAAGTGCCCTTCCACGGCCATGATCTTGACCGGCTGGTGCTCGAGCGTGTTGAGCCCGTGCAGGTCGCCGGCAATGATCTGCAACGGTGCCGTCACCACGATCATGCCCATCGCCATCGCGAACATCACGCGCGCGCCTTCGTTGGCGCGGTTTCGCAGGAGGTGGAAAGCGCCCACGGCGCCGACCACCAGCGCCGTCGTCAGATAGGCGCCGAAAACGGTGTGGACCAGACGGTAGGGGAAAGAGACGTTGAAGATGATCTGCCACCAGTTGCCGGGAACGAATTGCCCTGCATCGTTGATGAGGTGACCACCGGGCGTCTGCATCCAGGAATTGGCCGAGAGAATCCAGAAAGCAGAGAACAAGGTCCCAACCGCCACCGCCAGCGTGGCGACGAAGTGCAGACCGCGCCCCACGCGGCTCATTCCGAACAGCATCACGCCGAGAAACCCCGCCTCGAGAAAGAAGGCCGTCAGCACTTCGTAGGCCATGAGCGGACCGATGATCGGGCCGGCCCTGTCGGACAAGACTGACCAGTTGGTCCCGAACTGATAGGAAAGCACGATGCCCGACACGACGCCCATGGCGAAGCTCAGGGCGAAAATCTTCATCCAGTATTTGAACAGGTTGAGGTAGACCGTCCTGCCAGTCCAGAGCCAGAGGCCTTCCAGGACCGCAAGATAGCTGGCGAGGCCAATGGTGAAGGCCGGGAAGATGAAGTGGAACGAAACCGTGAAGGCGAACTGGAGACGGGCGAGGAAGATGGCGTCAAGTCCGTCGAGCATCACGGTTCTCCGATCAGCCGTCCCCTGCGCAAAACTAGCATACCGACAAGTCCCTGCAAGTACAGTATGCACATTTCTGGCGCGCACAACCTCGCTGCGACGAGCGTCTTCGACACCGATCTCCACTTTGGTCGCCGATGCTGTAACGATGTCTGGACGCTAGAGCTGTAAGGAGATGAACCCGATGATCACGCCCGCCCAATGTCGAGCCGCCCGAGCGCTGGCCGAGCTTACACGTGCCGCCCTTTGCCGCATGACCGGCGTCGAGGAAAGCGCCATCGAACGTTTCGAGCGCAAGATCGACGAGCCGGACGAGCAGACCGTGGCGAAGCTTCAAAATGCGCTGGAGGAGGCCGGTGTCGTGTTCATCCCTGAAAATGGCGGAGGCGCAGGCGTCCGGCTGAAGTTCAACAGTTCGGTGACGCGGCGCCTCGGCATCCTCGAGGGCGAAGGTGGTATCGTGCGCAACGACGACGTGCCGTGACACCCTGTCGGCTCGCCGGGTTTCTGCTCCCGCGACGACTTTCCGCATCGGACGCGCCAGCAAGTGTTGCCTGAGGGCGGCCATTGGGAACCGCCACTTGCCGTCGCCGCCGGGAGATACGCAACGCGGCCCGACGTGATCAGCCTGCACGGACATGGTTAATGGATCGTTGAAGCGGCGACAGGCGTGATGGCGAATCCTTTCCTATGCGTACCCGCTGCGTTATCCTGAGACCTGCTGCGACCGGCAGAGCCGGGGCGGAAAACACTGCGGCAACGCCGGATAGGCTGGCGTTTCGAGAGTAAATGGGCGGGGCGGACAATGCCGCTGGGGGGCGGTCGCAATTTGAGCGGGTGAGCCGGAGGTGGATATCGGCGACTGGCTAGGCGGTCTCGGCCTGCAATCCTATGAGCAGGCGTTCCGCAGCCATGCCGTAGACATGGAGGTCCTTCCTCTCCTGACAGTCGACGACCTCAAGGAAATTGGGATTGCGGCCGTCGGCCATCGCCGCAGGATCCTCGATGCGATCAAGCTGCTGCAGCGAGAGGCTGGGGAACACGCCGCGCGCGGGTCGGCCGAGCGCCGGCAACTCACCCTCGTCTTCGTCGACCTCGTCGGATCGACCGAGTTAAGTGCCCGGTTGGATCCAGAGGAACTCGGAGAAATGTTGCAGTCCTTCCGGGACCTCGTCGCTGGCGAGATCGTCCGGTTCGAGGGTCACGTCGCCAAATTCCTGGGAGACGGCGTGCTTGCCTATTTCGGCTGGCCGCGCGCCAGCGAAGACGCGGCCGAACGGGCCATACGCGCCGGCCTGGCGATCACGAAGGCTCTCGCCGACATGGCGGGCCGATCCGGCGAGCTCCTGTCCGCTCGCATCGGAATAGCGACTGGGCTCGTTGTCGTAGGCGACCTGATCGGCGCCGGCCCGACCCGGGAAGAGGTAGCCGGAGATACACCGAATCTGGCGGCCCGCCTGCAACAGGTGGCCCAACCCAATGGCGTCGTCATCGGGGAAAGCACACGCCGCCTGGTGGGCAGTCTGTTCGAACTGGCGGGACCCGATATCTATCGTCTTAAAGGGTTCGCCGAGCCAGTAACGGCATGGCGCGTCGTCGGCGAAGGCGGCGCGGACAACCGATTTGAAGCCCTCCACGGCATCCAGCTGACGCCTCTTGTCGGGCGTAGCGAGGAACTCGAAGCGATCCTGTCGGGCTGGGGGCGAGCCAAGCAGGGAGACGGGCAGGTCGTCCTGATCTGCGGCGAAGCCGGCATCGGCAAGTCGCGACTTGTTCATGCGCTTCGCGAGGCGCTCAAGGCCGAGCCGATCACCTGGATCGGCTACGACTGCTCGCCCCAGCACAGCAGCAGTGCCCTTCACCCGTTCATAGCCCAAATCGAACGAGCGGCGCAGTTCGCGCCCGGCGACACCAGGGAGAGGCGGCTCAAGCTCTTGGATTCGTATCTGCGCGAGGGCGTCGGGGACGTTCCGGGCGACGAGGTGGCGCTGCTTGCCGATCTGCTCGGTCTCTCGAATGGAGCGAGCGACCCCGACCTCTCGCCGGAAGAGAGAAAGGCGCGGCTCTTTCAGTCGCTTTTTGCACGGCTGGAAGGCATGGCAAAGCGCGGCCCGCTTCTCATAGTGCTGGAAGATGCGCATTGGCTCGACCCGACCTCCGGCGAGCTTTTCGCTCAGATGGTCCAGCGCCTTCGCTTCCTGCCTGCACTTCTGGCCGTAACCTCCAGGCCGGAATTCTCACCGGAGTGGTCGGACTTGCCGCATGTCACGTCCGTGAGATTGGAGCGACTGCCGCCGCTCCAGGCCAAGTCGCTCATTGAGCGCGTCGCGAAAGGCAAGACCGTGCCGCCCGTGGTTCTTGACCGGCTTCTCGAAAGGACGGAGGGGGTTCCGCTTTTTGCAGAGGAACTGACCCGCGCGGTTCTCGAAACCGGCCTGCTCCGCGACTGCGGCGATCGGTACATGCTCTCGGGTCCACTGCCTTCGCTCGCCATTCCGGCAACGCTGCAGGATTCGCTGATGGCGCGTCTCGACCGCCTCGCACCAGTCAAGGAAATTGCCCAGATCGGAGCCTGCATCGGCCGCGAGTTCGGCCATCAATTGCTTGCCGCCGTCGCGCCCCTCCCTGAGCGCGATCTCACCGCCGCACTTGATCGTCTCGCCGATGCAGGGATCATCTTCAGGCGCGGAGCGGCTTCGGTGGCGACCTATGTCTTCAAGCACGCGCTGGTACGCGACGCCGCCTATGAAAGCCTGCTCAAGCGCCGTCGCCAGGAACTGCACGAGCAGGTCGCCACGGCCCTCCTTGAACAATTCCCCCAACTCATCGAAGTGCAGCCGGAACTCGTTGCCCGTCATCTCGGCGAGGCCGGATTGCTCGAAAAGGCCGTTCCGTATTGGCTTCAGGCCGGTCGCCGCGCCGCTGCTCGCTCGGCCAATGTCGAGGCGATCGCGCATTTGAACGCGGGAATGGACAGTCTGCAGGCTTTGCCTCCCGGCGAGCCACGCTCACGCCTCGAACTGTCGCTGCAACTGGCCCTTGGCGGCCCCTTGCTCGCCACCAGGGGGTTCGCTTCGAGCGAGGCCGAGGCGGCATACCAGCGCGCCCAGGAGCTCAGCCGCGAATTGCGGAGCCCTGGCGAACTGTTCGTCGCCCTGCGCGGTCTGGGCTTCGTCTATCATGTACGTGCCAATCTGCGGGAAGCGACGGCCCTTGCCGACGAAACCGTCGCACTGGCCGAGCAGAGCGGCGAGCCGGGGCTCCTGACCGAGGGCTACCATCTGGCAGGCGCCCTCACCTTCCACCTCGGCCGCTTCCAGACCGCCCGGCGCTGGCTGGATCGAAGCATGGAAGCCGGTGAAAATCACGGCCGCTATCACTCCGAGATCTATGGCATGAACATGGGTGTCTTCTGCCGCGCCTATATCGGCCATTGCGACTGGCATCTCGGCTACCCCGCCCGGGCACTCAGGAGCGCAGAGGACGGGCTGGCGATCGCGCGCGAGGTCTCCCACCCCTTCAGCATCGCGCTGGCACTCTCCTATCTTGCCATGCTGCGTCAGTTCCGGCGCGAGCCGCAGGCTGCACTGGAACTGGCGGAGGAAGCGCAGGAGATGTGCGCGAAGTTCGGCTTCGACTACTACCAAGCCTGGAGCGATCTCGTTCATGCCTGGGCCGTCGCCGAAATCCGCCACTCACCCGAGAACCTGACAGGCTACCAGCGCGCTTTGGAGAGTTTCCGACGCACGGGCGCCGGGCTGCGCTATCCATATTATCTCGGGACCCACGCCGCGATGCATCGCCAGGCCGGCGATGCGGCGACAGGGCTGACGCTCGTCGAAGCCGCCCTCGCTGCCGCTGAGACAAGCCATGAAAGCTGGTGCAACGCAGAACTCCATCGCGAGCGCGGTGAGCTACTGCTCGCCGGACCGGCGAAGGCGGAGCTGCTGGCCGACGCCGAATTCCAGACAGCCATCGAGATCGCGGCGGCCCAAGGCGCCAAGCTACCGGAGCTTCGCGCCACCGTCGCACGCGCCCGGCTCCTGGCCGCCCGCGGCGACTGGCGGAAAGCCAAGGAGACGCTCTCCCCGATCTATCGCTGGTTCGGCGAGGGCCTGGAAACGCCGGATATGATCGACGCGCAGCACCTCCTGGCCGATCTGCAGTAATGCCGGAACATGCCGCCCCGCTGTTTGTCAGAGCACAGGCTTTGTTCTTTTCTTCGTGTCAACGTCGAGACGCAAGTGCGAGGACTCAGCGACGTGAATCCGGACGCTTCGCGAGCAGCCCGATCCCCACGCCGACGACGCCGCCCCCAGCCTTCACCAAGGCGTCGGCGAGCCTGGCGTGACGGTCTGGCGTCAGCGCCTGGACAAGCTCGAACCCGCCGGCCGCCAGGACCACGACCAGAAGCGCCACCGGCCAGAAGCGGCGATATCCCAAGCAGAACAGCAGCCCAAGCAACGCGAAGGCTCCGGCCCGCTCGAAGGTCGGGCCGGAGCCGACATGCGGGCGGTCGTTCAGGGGCGAGATCGTCACCGCCAATATGGCGAGGAGCATGACCCAGGCGAAAATACGGATGACGGTTTTGAACATCGCATCTTCCTAGCCTGCCCTCGCGTGAAGCGCGACCTCCAATGCGCTAATCTTTCGAGGTAGCAGCCGACAGCCAAGAGTTGTGTCGCCGGAAGGACTGCAGAGGCAGTCCCGACCGTAGGCCGAAATTGGCGCGCACGACGCCAGGCCGTCGTCCTATCGACGCCCTTGACTATAGCAAATCTGTTATATAATAATTTGGCTATATAGGTGACCAGATGAATCTCGATGCTGCATTTTCCGCTCTGGCCGATCCGACGAGACGTGCGATTCTCACACGGCTTGCATTGGGTGAAGCCACGGTCATGGAGCTCGCGCGTCCGTTCGACATGTCGCAGCCGGCCGTCTCGCGCCACATCAGGGTGCTGAGCGATGCCGGTCTGATCACTCAGCGCGTCGACGGCACAAGGCGTCCCTGCAAGCTGGCACCTGAAGCACTATCCGAGATCGATCGCTGGCTGGCCATGCTGAGGGATGCACTCACCAGGAATTACGACCGGCTGGATGCCCTGCTGGCCGAGATGAAGAATTCAAGCGAGGAGAAGAACCATGAGTAAGTTGACGTTGACCACGGAAGGCGACACCCATGTGCTCGTCACAAGGCGTTTCGCGGCCCCGCCGGAAGTTGTCTTCCGTGCCCATATGGACCCCGAGCTTATCAAGAAATGGATGCTCGGTCCGGACGGTTGGACCATGCCCGTCTGCATCAACGAGGCGCGCCCGGGCGGCAAAATCCGCTACGAATGGAGCGACGGCGCCGGCAACGGTTTCTATCTGACCGGCGAGTTCGTCGAAATCCAGGAGCCCAGCCGTATCGTGCATGTCGAACGCATGCATCTTCCCGATGCGACGCCCGACAACCATATCGAGACACGTTTCGAACCGGACGGAACAGGCACGCTCATGACCATGCGCATGACGCTGCCGGATTCCGATACCCGCGCCGCCATGCTCGCAACAGGCATGGCCGACGGCATGGAGGTAAGCTACCAGCGCCTGGAGGAGGTGGTGTAGCTCTTTCAAGACGCGGTTGGAATAGACCGGCCAGGGCGGCGGCACCGACGCTGCCGCCTTCCAACTGTTTTCCAGCCTGGCGATTTGCGCCAGATCGCGTGAGGGAAGCGGCAAGCAAGGCTAGCGATCTGCATCTGCCGGAAGGGCATGGAGCGATCCAGGCTTCGTCCCGGCATCCGGTTCAGGACGCGCACCAGGTCGTTTGGGCCGAAAGCAAGCAAACACTGCCAGGATCAACACGACACTGGCGGAGAACTCCAGCACCTCTTCCAAGATCGACGCCTTGTAGGACTTTATAAGATCGAGCGTTACAGCACTCGCGAGCATCCCGAGCGCCAAAATCAGGCGGAACTCGAATGCCCCTCGAAGAATACGCTCGACGGTCGTCCGTGCCTGCTGCCGAAACCGGTAGAGCAGGGCACCGGCGCCAGTTACGAGCAGGGCTCCTCCGATGGCCGCCACGAAGAGGCCTGCGGGCCCTGCGCCACGCAGCTTGCGAAAGACGACGATGACAATGTCATGGCCACCATCGAACTCGCCGCCTCCGCTCATCCGCGGCATCTGAATATCGAAGATACGAGCCCCAAAACTGATTTCGCTGAGAAAGAGTATCGACGATAGTCCGCCTGTCGCGATGAGGATGGCCCTCTCCCGGCCGGTCGGGGAGGCCCGCCGGGCAAATGCCGCTCCCAGGGCGAGCAGCGAGCCCGCAGCAAAACCAGCAGCGCTGAGGTTTTCCATCAGATGGTCTTCGACAAACAGGTTGGGCCTGGACAAGCCGATGGCAAAAAGCAGCATCACACCCGCAAACGCTGCAACAACGAACGCTAGATTTTCTCGGCTCATCGTCGCGCGCCCCCAAAATGTTCGGACGTCACAGGACTGTCACAAACCGTTCAAACTGCGGTCAGCGCGATAACTTTCAATTGCAGATTGTTGCCGAGGACAAAGGCGTTCGGTGAGCCGCAGGCGCGTTGTCAAGGCACGAACGGAAATGGGCCAGAAGAAATCGTGATCGGCTCTGGGAGGACAGGTAGCCTATATATCGGGTGAGGGACGCTCGTAAGAGAAGCAGGAGGCAGCGATGAACAAGCTGTTGTCGGTCCTGACGGCTATGGTGTTGGCCGCGTCTTTCGCTCTGCCGCTGAACGCCGCACCTATCTTTGTGCCGAAAGCTGAGCAAGTGCAGCAAAGCCCTGTCGAACAGGTCAAGCACAGGCGACATTGGCGGAAAAAGCACTATCGCCATTGGCGCGCAGATCGGCGCTGGAACAGGCGGCACGCATGGCGATCCTGCCGCTACTATGGCACTTGCTATCCTCGCCATTACGGCCGCTATTACGGCTATCGCGACAATTATCCGCGGTATTACCGCCGGCGCTCGGGAGTGAGCATATATCTCTCCTTCTAGCTCCAACGGCGACAGGTTCGGATCGCGCTCGACTCCGGTACCTTCTCAGGTGCATTCTAGCTCTTTGGTTTCCCCTGCGTAAGCAGAGAACAAGGAGGGAGGAATGCCCAACGAGATCCAGCAACCGAGACCCTTCGACCTTGTTGGCGACCCCGTGCTAATTGCGGGCATCGGTCAGGGCTTCGAGGCTACGCTCAACTGGCGAGTCCATGACGGCCATGACGAACGCACCGGCTTCTTCAACGTCGGTGGCGGCACTGGCGAACATGGCCAGTTCCAAGTCCAGGCGCAGATCGGCAACGCCGCCTTCCAGCTCGATCGTCTGTTCGTCGAGGTTTTCGAGGAGAGCGCGGAGGACGGCTCCGAGATCAACAAGGTGATCGTACCCGTCATCTACGGCCCGCGCATCGTGCCCGGCTATATCGGCTTCCGCATCCATCGGGTGAAGGCGGGTGATACGCTGTCCAATATCGCGCGTGACAACTACGGCGACCCGAGCCTCTTTTCCAGAATCGCCCGCGCCAACCCGCAGTTCGTCACCGACCCTGACCGGATATTCGTCGGCCAGGAGCTGAAGGTGCCGATCGGCGCTTAAAGGACCGGGTGGGAGGCCTCCCGATGTATCAGGCATACTCAGTCGAGGGTCGCCATGGGAAGACCGCTTCTGTCAAGGCTCGCAGGCGTTCCCCAATGGCGGAATCCGGCCTCCGATTGGCTCATAGTTCTCGATGAAGGTCCGCGGTCTCTGGCTAAATTCTGTGGCCGCCTTGCATTGAGCGCTTTAATTCCCTAGTCTCTGACGCTCGATCTTGGCTGTTAGCTTTGTTTTCGCGCTGCGGCGCCCTAACGGATCTTCCTCTCAATTTCGAAGACGGTGATGTTTGGTCTTCCGCCAAGCAACTAATTCTTTGCGTCGATTTGAAGGAAATCGTCATGAGTACCGGAACTGTAAAATTCTTCAATTCCACCCGGGGTTATGGCTTCATCCAACCCGATGAGGGATCATCGGATGTCTTTGTCCACGTCTCCGCCGTCGAACGGGCCGGGCTGCGCAGTCTCTTCGAGGGCCAGAAGGTCAGCTTCGAGGTCGTGAAGGACGCGCGTTCGGGCAAGTCCTCGGCTGAGAACCTTCAAGCGCTGTAAGCAACAATCGCTTCCGGTCCATGACCACGGATGTACTGGCATAGGCCGATGAAGCGACTTGGAGAGGCCGGGCAGTTCCCGGCCTTCTTCGTTTTCGAGACTGGAGAGCGAATGTGAGCAAACCGATACCAGACGGCATCTTCAAGCCGAAGCCGACGTCGACGGAGGCCAAGAACGATACGACGACCAGAATTGCCCGCTCGATCATCGAGGATGAGGCGGCAAAGCGTGATGCCAAAACTCAAAGGCTTCGCCACGCCCGGTTGGCGAGAGAGGCCCAAACCGAATTGACGACACCTGCCAAACGCCTGGCTGCTCGCCGCCGCAACGCGTCGGGTACCGCGTGACATACCGGGTTCGCTTCCTTCGCGGCAATAACGAGGTAGCGTCGATACCGATGGGTGGCCCGGTTCAGAAGGCCGAGCATTTCGCCGCGGCGCAATTATTGATCAAAGCCAAATTGCATGGTGCCACATCGGTCCAGGTGATCGAAATCGCCAGCCACGCTGTCGTGTTCGAACTCTCCAACTGAGAATTGGGCGCCGCTGCGGCGCCTTTGTAAGCGGTCTGGTGCCCCCCGGGCGGCTCCTCGGCTACCAGCGGGGAGAATCTGGTCCAGACATCCGAAACACCACTCGAATTTTCGTCGAAAATCAGGACAAGAAGAGTTCCAGGCAGCCTCGGCCGTTCGCGTCACCTCTTGCGAGCCACGATGTAAGGGCGCTTGTCGTTGCCCTTCGTTGCGTGGCTTTCGCTGGCAAGAATGTCGAAGCCTGCGGCGCATATATGCCGGCTCAGCTCCGCCGCCCGAAAGACGCCTGCGTAGGGTGCTTTGCCGATCGCGCGCATCGCGGGCAACAACGCAAGCCGGATGAGTGGGTTCATATCCCCGACGCAGGGTGTCTTGGAGATGAACAAGCCCTCCGCTGCGAGCCAGGCGTGAATGCGGCACAACGTTCCAGGCAGGTCGCGGACCAGATGAAGATAGTTGAATCCCAGAACAGCGTTGAACTGCCCGGCGACAGGCGCAAGCGCTTCTACGGTCGCAATGCGGAATGTAAGAGCCGGGATGGGACTAGCGGCGTGCTTCTCGTTGGCGACCGCGATCATTCCAGCGGAAATATCCGTCGCAAGATAGTCTTGGACGTCGCCCGCGAGCCGGAGCGCCGTTGTTCCTGTTCCGCAGCCTAGTTCCAACACACGGTCGTCTGATTTCAACAGGGCGCGGGTCTGGTCCAGAGTGCGCTCATATCCGGCCTGATCCGCAATCGCACTCGTGGCGTACTGCCGCGAAGTCCGGTCCCAGAAACGGACGTCGTCCGCTACGCTCATCTCAGGGTTGCTCCTCAGATCCCCACCTCGGATATCCCGCATTAAAGGTCCAAGGCCGTTCCGCTCACGCCAAGCTCCAAGAAATTTGGGCGGCTATCGGCGGTGACTGGGTGGTTATTTTGCAGAGTACCTGGGTAAAAAGCGGCAAATGGCGGAGAGAAAGGGATTCGAACCCTTGATACGGTTTCCCGTATACACGCGTTCCAGGCGTGCGCCTTCAACCACTCGGCCACCTCTCCGCATGCGCCGCGGTGCCGCGAAGCAACAGGGCGCGGGGCTCATCTAGTCGATTGCCGGGCAATTGCCAAGGCTTTCCCGACGCTTCTTTTCGATCTTCCCATGCCGATTGCGACCGGTCGCCGTGCCGGGCACGCGGGAGCTGCTATCACGGCGGCAAACATCAGCCGCCGCGCCAGCCATGGCGCGGCTCGTAACCGAGGATCCGTCTCGCCTTGTCGATCGAGAGCAGCGTCTCGTTCGGCTCGATGCCCTCCTTGAGCTGGACATCCGGATAGACCTCCGCCATCAGCTCGGCATTCGGCCGCGACATGACCGTGTCGGCATTGGCGATGATGAAGACCTCCGCGCCCTTGATCGGCGCCTCCAGCGCCTTGCGGATCGCCTGGGCGGCGTCGCGCGCGTCGATGTAGCCCCAGAGGTTCCATTTGCGAAGCCGCGCATCGGCGTCGAACGAGGGAAACCGCTCATAGTCCTGCGGCTCCATGACATTGGAGAAGCGCAATCCCACGATCTTCAGTGCGGGGTCCCATCGGCAGAACTGCTTGGCCATCTCCTCGCCGAGCAGCTTCGACAGCGAATAGGCCGTCTCGGGCCGGCCCGGATAATCCTCGTCGACAGGCGCATAAGGAGGCGGCCGATCGAAGGGAAGGCCGAGCACGGTCTCGCTCGACGCCCAGACGATGTTGCGTATCGTCAAGCGACGGGCAGCTTCGAAGACATTGTAGGTGCTGACCGTGTTGACCTTGAAAATCACGGCATTGGGGTTCTTGCCCGGCGCCGGGATCGCCGCCAAGTGAACCAGCGCATCGATATCGCGCAGCCGGTCGTCGACCTCCGACAAGACCTCGAAAGCCTGCCCGAAATCGGTGAGGTCAGCCTGAACGAAAGGACAAACCTCGCGAGCCGGCGGCACGGCGTCGATATTGACGACGTCATGGCCGTGCGCCAGCAGATCCTCCACGCAAGCACGGCCGACCTTGCCGCTGCCACCCGTCACGATCACCCTGGTCATTCCGCGATCTCCTCCATCGGAGACGCCAGTCTAGCGCATGAACGGGGTGCTGGGACAGGACTTGGGTCGGGTCAATCCACGAGATGGCCGCGGAACGGAAAAGGTGCCCCGGTTCGCTCACCCATTTCCGTCTTGTTCTGCCGGTTTCCCGGCCATGACGTCGAATGGCTGCAGGATCATCTTGCCGGCGGCCTCGCCGAAATAGGCTTCCACCCCGTAGACCTGCCGGACGCGCTCGGGCGAAAGCACCGCCGGCGGCGGGCCGTCCGCCACGGTCGAGCCGCGATCGATCAGAACCAGCCGCGAGCACCAGCGCGCGGCAAGCCCGAGATCGTGGAGGGAGGCGATAACCGCGTGGCCTTCCTCCGCCAGTTTCGCGAAGATGCGCATCAGCGCGATCTGGTATGACGGATCGAGCCCGGCCGTGGGCTCATCGGCGAGAAGCAGAGGGGCATCCTGCGCCAGGGCGCGTGCGATCAGCACGCGCGCTTTTTCGCCGCCCGAGAGCTCGGTCGCCGCCCGATGTCGCAGATGCTCGATTTCCATGCGCCGCATGGCCCCTTGGATCGCCGCATGGTCGTCCCGGCCAAGACCGGCAAAGGCCCTGCGATGCGGTGTCCTGCCGAGCGAAACCAGATCCTCGACCGCCATCCCCCAGGCGATCTCACGTTCCTGCGGCAGGTAGGCGACGAGACGGGCCCGTTCCGCCATCGAAAGGGCGGCGGCCGGGCGGTTGCTCACGGCGACCTCGCCCTGGGAAGGGGTGAGGCCGAGTATCGAGCGCAGAAGCGTCGACTTCCCCGCGCCGTTGGGGCCGAGCAGACCGACGAATTCGCCGGCGCGAACGGCGAACGAGATATCCTTCAGGACAGGCTTGCCGCTCAGGGAGGCACTGAGGGAGGACACCGAAAGCAGTGTCATGTCTCAGCCCTCCGCGTCCGCCAGACCAGCCACAGGAAGAACGGCGCGCCGACGATGGCGGTGAGGACCCCGAGCTTGATGTCCCTGCCGGGCGCGATCACGCGCACCAGCACGTCTGCCGCCATCAGCATCGACGCCCCACCAAGCGTGCTGGCGGCAAGCAGGCGTGACGGCCGCGAGCCGACAAGCGGCCGCAACATATGCGGGACCACCAGCCCGACAAAGCCGATGGCACCCGCAACCGCCGTCGCCGCACCGACCGACGCGGCCGTACCGAAGACGGCGAGCAACTGCACCCGGCGCATGTCGACGCCCATGCTCTGTGCCGCGTCGCTGCCGATTGTCAGCGAATCCAACCCACGACCCAGCGCAGCGAGCATGAGCCAGCCGGCCAGCATGAAAGGCGCGGCAAGCCAGACATGCGTCATGGAGCGGTCGCTGAGCGAGCCCAGCATCCAGAACATGATCTCGAGCGCGGCGAAGGGGTTGGGCGAAAGGTTGAGGGCGAGCGAGGTCATGGCGCCGGCAAAGCTCGACACCGCGACACCGGCGAGGATGATGGCAAGCGTGCCGCCTTTTTTGCCCGCCAGCGCCTGGACGACCATGACCGCAACGACAGCGAAGGCCAGTGCGGCCAACGGCAAACCAAGAGGGAAGAGCAGGCTGAGGCCGGAGTAGATGGCGATCACCGCGCCGAGCGAAGCGGAGGCGGAGACGCCGATAAGGCCGGGCTCGGCCAGCGGGTTGCGCAGATACCCCTGAAGCGCGGCACCGGAAAGGCCGAGCGTCGCTCCGACCATCAGGCCGAGGATCGCGCGCGGCAGGCGGATTTCCTGCATGACGACGGCGACCGCGCCCGCATCCGCCGAAAAGAGCGCCCGGATGCTGTCGGCAAAGCCGATCGCCGCGGGCCCGACGGTCAGTGACAAGAGGAAAAGCACGACGGTCACGACGCCAAGCAACGCGAGAACGAGGCGATATTGCCCGCCGGCGCTCATTCGGCCCCCCTTTCCGATCGCGCCGCTGCCTGCAGGCGCCGGGCGACCTCCAGCGTGAAAGGAGCGCCGCAGATCGTGTAGGGGCCGGGAACCGTCATGCTCTCGGCGGAGCCAAGCAGGGCACGGTAGGCGGGGTGCACGAAAATCTGCTCGGCGAGCGCGGGTGCCCCATGACCGTCCCCTCCGCCGACCAGAAGGTTGGGGGCGGCAAGGACAAGCAGTTCGAGCGGCAGCTGGACGGTCCCCACAAGCCCGAAACGGTCGGCGACGTTCTCCAGGCCGGCCGCCGCGACGATCGCGTCGACCAGTGTGCCCGCGCCGGAAGTGTAGCCGTTCGGTTCGTAGAGAGCGACCGCCCGGCGCGGCGGCGGTTTCGCCGCGAGATCGGCCAATCCTTGGTCGAATTCGGCTATCAATTCGCCGGCTCTTTCCTGCCGCCCGAGGATTTCTCCCATGCGTGCCATGTTTGCGCGGATGTCCTCGATCGAACTCTCCGGCGTGAATTCCTCGACCCGAACGCCAAGCCGGCGCAGCAGGCCGACGGTCGTCCGCGTCGTGTAGGTGCCGGCCAGCACGAGGTCTGGATGCATCAGGAAAACCTCTTCGGCGAGACCGTGGTTGACCACGTAGCGCCTTGCCTGCTCGGCGAGAACGGAGCTGTTCGGGTCGGCCGCGAGATGGGATACGGAATGAAGCTGCCCCTCGCCGGCAACCAGCATGGCAAGCTGGTCCGTGCAGACATTCATCGACACGACACGTTTCGGCGCCTCGTCCGCGACGGCGTTGCCGAAGCAGCCGAAAGCCAGGAAAGCGGCCATCAAGCCGGAGAGGCTTGCGTGGCTCCGCTTCGCTGCTTTCGAGGCGCTGAAGCGCATCTCCATCTAAAACGTACCTTTCAGCCCGAAAAAGGCGGTCAGGCCCTGGGTGTTGTAGCCGAACACTTCTTCATAGTCCGCGTCGAGCAGGTTATCGACCCGGCCATAGGCTTCGAGATATTCGGTGAATTTGAAGCTGCCACCGACATTGACGACGGTGGAGGAAGCAAGGGTGACGCGTGGCGGCAAGCTCGGCACATACGCCAGATCCTCCATTTCGCCATTGAAGGCAACCTCGCCGAAGATGCGCGCGCGGTCGTCATGGAAGCGATAGGCAGCGCCGATCGAACCCGAATGTTCGGGGCGCCGTATCTCGGCAAGCCGAGGGCCGCCGGCCACCATCTGCTCGGTCGCCTTGGTGTAGGTGTAGGATGCGTTGGCCGAGAAGCCGTTGAAGAGGTCGAGCGTCGCCCCGATCTCGATTCCCTGGCGCTTGCTCACGCCGTTGCGGTTAACTACCGAGGAAGTGTAGTCGGGGCCATAGACTATCGCGATCTCGTTGGTGAGATCCTGATTGAAGTAGGTGATGTCGGCGACAAGCATACCGTCGAAGAAGCGTTGTTCGATGCCGATATCCCAGCCGAAGCTTTTCTCCGGATCGAGGTTCGGATTGCCGACGAAGGAATCGGGCACATAGCCGAACTGTTCGAAAAAGGTCGGGTTGGTGACGCCGGTGCCGATGGAGGCATGCAGGCGGGTGGCTTCGGTGAGCTTCCAAGCACCGCTCAGGCTGTAGGTCGTCGCATCGCCGAAGAGATCGTTGAGGTCCCGCCGTAGGCCGGCGTTGAGGAAGAAGCGATCGAGAAAGGCCCCTCTGTATTCGCCGACGAAGGAATTGGTGCTCCGGTCGAAGGTCTGGTCGAGATGCGACGGCGTGAAGGTCTCGCGTTGCCACTCGTATCCACCGGTGAGTTGGTGGCTTGCATCGAGCAGGCCCGGCGTGTCGAATTGATAGCTCGCCTGATAGACGCCGGTATAGCGATTGCCGTCACTCCAGGAGGTTCCAATCTCTGCGACGTTCTCGCGATACATATCCCCGCCGGTGACGCGAGCCTTTTGGGTCAGCGCGCCGTCGAGAGCGACATGGGTCACGCCGATGGAGCCGAACAATTCGCGGGTAGCCGTCTCGTCGGAACCATCGATCACCAGCCCATATGTTGGGCTACCCGGGTTGAAATCCTGCGGGTCGAGATCGCTGCGGCGGTTCACGTAGCGCAAGGTCCCGTCCAGGCTGAGGGCATCCGACAGGTCGGCGGCGAAGCGGCCGTTCAGCGTCGCATTGCGATCGCCATCCCGCTCGTCTCCGAAATCGGAGACGTTGAAGCCTCCCGTGTTCTGGAAAGCCCCCGACAGGGCGATGTCGTAGGTCTCGCCGCCGCCGCTCAGCGAAACGCCGCCCAGCCAGGTGCCGTCGGTGCCGGTTTCGACCCGGGCGCTGCCGGAAAAACTGTTGCGCTCGCCTCGTCTGGTGATGATGTTGACGACGCCGGCCATGGCGTTCGACCCCCAGAAGGCGCTCTGGGGCCCACGCAGCACCTCGATCCTGTCGATATCGTCCACCAGCAGGCTGCCGAAGTCGAACTCGCCGGTGGACGTCTCGCTCACCTCGACGCCATCGATCATCACCAGGAGGTGGTTTGCTTCAGTGCCGCGGACCCGCACCTGGGTGGGGCCGCCGAATGAGCCCGTCCGCGAGACGGCGAAGCCGGGCACCTGCCGCAGCGCGTCCGCCACGTAGCGGATCTGGCGTTGCTCGAGCTCCTTTCCCGAAATGACCGTGAAGGCCCTGCCGGATTTCTCCTGCTCGATCGGCGTCAGCCCGTCGGTAACGAGGACCGTGTCGAGCCGAAGCGCTTCATCGGTATCGCTTTCGGCCTGCTGCGCCCCAGCCCCTATCGTCAACGCCAGCGCGATCGCGCCAGCACCCATCAGTTGCCTGTTCATTCCTGCCCCAAGCTGCTCAGGCAGGGCAAAAGGATTCGCCCTGCGGTTTGGCCCAACCGCAGGCAGGAAACAGCTTGGAAAGGTGCGCGTGATTCACCCTCCGCCCGTTCCGGCATGCGGCAACACTTTTCAATGTCACCGCCACGGACGACCGCGCCGGAACACACCCCGTGTCCAGGCATGGGTGACCGGAAATGGCAGGTCTCCTGACTTCCGTGTCATCGCCCCTCTTCCGCCTTCCCGGTCGCGCGAGGCTTCCCAGTGGCTTCGTGGAAGATGGCTCAACGGCTACAGTTGCGGGGGCAGTCCTGGCTTCGGCCGACAGGCCTCACCGTGTTCCCTCTTCGTCCGCTCTCGGCGGAACCAATTCCGGGCGGGAAGCTAGCGAGGCGATCCCCTATCGTCAACCGCGGAGATGTGCTCCCCTGTGGACTCAACCACGGACGATCCAAATGCGTGCGAGGCAGACATGGCAATACGAGCATTCGCTTGGCTCAATCCGCCGTCCCGCTGGCAAGGCGACAGCGCGAAGCTGACGCTCTCAACCGAGGATGCGACGGATTTCTGGCGCCACACCTTCTACGGATTCGTACGCGACAACGGCCACGCCTATCTGACCGACGTCTCCGGCGACTTCACGGCTTCGGCGACGGTCGTCGGAGACTATCGGCATCTTTACGACCAGGCCGGCCTCATGCTGCGGATCGACGAGCGAAACTGGATCAAGACCGGCATCGAATATACAGACGGTCTGATGCACTTCAGCGTCGTCGTCACGCGGGACGTGTCGGATTGGTCGGTGATCCCCTTGCCGGAGGCACGGCCGGAACAAGGCGTGGCCATAAGGCTCACCCGCCACGGCGACGCCGTTCGGATCCAGTATTCCATCGCGGGAACGCCTTGGCGCATGGCACGCCTGGCTCCGTTCTCCGACGCCGACGCGCGGGTCGGCGTCATGGCCTGCTCGCCGGAGCGCGCAGGCTTCGAAGCCAGCTTCAAAGGAATAGAGGTCGGCCCGCCGATCTCGCGCAAACTCCATGCGGAGTGATAGAGGCCCATCCGGGCCGCTCGGCTTTCGCGCCAACGCATCGGCTCGAACCGAAGGTTCGGAAAGCAGGATGCCGGTCTGAGAGATGAAGCGTCCTTTGCGCGTGCGAAGACGCGCCGGCGCTCGAGTTCGGCATCGCAACGGTTTGGACCGCCTGATCGAAACGGCAGGCTGCCAACCTTGAGCAAGGTGGGTAGCCTGCCGGACGTCAGATCGGATATTTGCAACATCCCGACCGGGATCTGAACCTCGTCCCGGTCCCGGTCGGTTGCTCGCTTTACTGCGCGGCGGCCGCAGCTTCTTTCAACCACCCGTCAAACTCGGCCTGGTTTTCGGAAATCCAGGCGTCGGCGACCTTCTTCATATCGGCATTGGTCTTGGCGCCGGTTCCGAGATCGCCTTCCCATTTGCTCCAGGTGTCCAGCGGCCATTTCGCCTGTTCGACGAATTTCTTGACGGCCGGATTCGCAGCGACGAATTCCTTGTTGCCGAGCGTGCGCCAGTTCCACGGCCCCACCGCCATGCGGCACGGGTTCTGTCCGCCGGCACAGCCTGCGACATCCTTGATCTCGTGCGTCTTCGGTTTCGTGACCCCTTCGGGAAGGGCGTCGTACGGGATCGGCAGCCAAACGACGTTTTCGCCGGGCTTCAGCCGATAGACGATCCAGGAAGGGCTCCAGGTGTAGAGCAGGATCGGCTCGCCGCGATCGGCGCGCGCGAATGCCTCGGCGACAAGCGGCTCGTACTTGGCGCGAACCGAACGCACCGTATCGCTCAGCCCGAATTCCTCGATCTGGTAATCGACGACGTCTCCACATTTCCATGCGGGATCGCAGTTGGTGAGATTGGCCTTTCCGTCGCCGTCGCTGTCGAACAGGGCGGCGATCTTGGGGTCCTTGAGCTGCGAGATATTGCTGATGTTGTGGGCTTCGGCCGTCTTCTTGTCGATCACATAGCCGTTGATGCCGCCGCCGGTGATCGTTCCCTCATTCATCAATTCGACGGTATCGCCGATCTGCTCGATGGCAGGCTGGGCCTGCGGCCAATTGATGTCGCCGGTCATATCGAGGTCGCCCTGCGACATCGCCTGCAGGATCGCCGACATATTCATGGTCGACAGCTTCACCTCGTAGCCCAGCTTCTCGAGGCCGGCGATCAGGATCTGGTCCTGAACGTAATTTGCGCCGAGGCTATCGGACGAAACGAAGCGGATGGTTTTGCCTTCGCCGGGCTTGTCCTGCGCATGGCTTGGCGCTCCCGCCAGAACCGTGGCGAGCGTCACGGCAAACCCAAGTCCTGCCAATTTGCTGTAGTTCAGTGTCATGTATTCTCCTCCTGCGACAGGATGTCAGTCGTCCTGTCTGAATGGGTGGGATGCTTCAGATCTGCTGATGATGCGCTTCCAGGTCTTCGACATCTTCGCGCCGGGGCCGCAATGCCCGCGACAGGGCGGTCCGGATACCTCGATCGGATTTCGGCTTCTGTCTGGCCAACCCCTGCGTGATGCGATCCAGGATCATCGCCAGCAATACGATCGCGATGCCGCCAACCGCGGCCATGCCGACGTCGAGGCGGCCAAGGCCCTGCAGCACCACAAGCCCGAGCCCTTCGGCGCCGATCATGGCCACGATCACCGACATGACCATCGCCATGAGCACGGTCTGGTTCAACCCCCCGAGAATGGTGGGCAGGGCCAGCGGCAGCTGGACTTCCCACAGGAGCTGGCGATTGGTGGCCCCGAAGGCGCGGCCCGCCTCGATCATTTCGGCGTCCACCATCCGAATGCCGAGATTGGTGAAGCGGATCAGCGGAGGAACGGCCGCAACAATCACCGCGACGCCGCCCGGAACGGTTCCCACGCCGAACAGCATGACCACAGGGACGAGGTACACGAAGCTCGGGGTCGTCTGCATGACATCGAGCACCGGTCGGATGATGGTCCAGGCGCGATCGCTACGCGCACACACTATGCCGATGGGAATGCCCACGATCACGCACACGACGATCGCGGTTGCGATGAGCGACAGCGTCGTCATGGCTTCGGACCACAGGCCGATGAAGGCGATCACGATCAGCGAAATCAGCGTGAAGATTGCAACGCCGCGCGAGGCGATTCGCCAGGCGATAAGCGCCAGGCAGATGGCGAGCACGGGAAAGGGAACCGCGTGCAGCAGGCTGTCGATCGCCGTCAGCAGCGTCTCGACGGGCCATTTGATGCTCTGGAACAGCGGCCGGAAATGGAGCGCCAGCCATCGGACGCCGACCTGGATCCATTGATCCAGCGGGACGACATAGAGATTATCCGCATTGAACATGGTCAGTTACCTGCCGCGGGGGGTTGCGCCGGTACGCCGATGCGAGCCAAAATCTGCAGGGGATCGATGCGGCCCATCAGACGGCCGCTCTGGTCGACCACCGCGATGGGCCTGTCCCGTCGGTAGATGCTGGCCACCTCCGACAGTTTGGCCGTACTCGTCACCATCTCGTAGTCCTGGGTCATGACGGACCGGATGGCCAGGCCCTGCTCGAGGCGCGCCAGCGCGTCCGCAGCCACGACACCGGCTATCCGCCCACCGTCGTCGATGACAAACGCTGGCGCGTCCCTGTCGACGGTGCTCGAGGCCTTGCCTTCTCCGTTGAGCGCGAGCGGCTTGCATTGCGCCATGACGGAGCAGGCATCGAACAGGCGCGCCCGATCGACGTCACGGGTGAAAGCGGCGACGTAGTCATTGTTCGGGTTCAGCACGATGTCCTGCGGGGTGCCTTCGCGGACCACCTTCCCATCGGACATGATGGCGATGCGGGACCCAAGCTTCAGGGCTTCCTGAAAATCATGCGTGATGAAGAGGATGGTCTTCTTGAGAGTCCTTTGCAGGCGCAGCAATTCGTCCTGCATCTCGCTGCGGATGAGCGGATCGAGCGCGCTGAACGCCTCGTCCATGATCAGCACATCCGCATCCGTGGCGAGCGCGCGCGCCAGACCGACACGCTGGCGCATGCCGCCGCTCAACTCGTGCGGAAGATGATTTGCCCAGGAGGCAAGACCGACGATCTGGAGAACCTCCATCGCCTTGTTTCTGCGCTCGCGCACCGTAACGCCGCGCAGCTTCAGGCCGAACTCGGTGTTTTCGACGACCGTCCTGTTCGGCAGCAGGCCGAAGTGCTGGAAAACCATTGAGATCCGTGTACGGCGGATTTCGCGCAACTGGGCTTCGTCGGCCCCGGTGATCTCCTGTCCGTCGATAAGGATGCGCCCGGCATTGGGCTCGATAAGACGGTTAACGCACCGGGCCAACGTGCTCTTGCCGGAGCCCGATAGCCCCATGATCATGTATATCGAACCTGCGGGCACGGTAAGCGACACGTCGCACAAGCCTACGACTTGCCCGATCTTGGCGAGCACGCCCTCTTTCGTATCGCCGGCTTCCATCAGCCGAAGCGCCTCTTCGGGGGATTTACCGAAAATCTTGTAGACGCCCTCGACCGTTATTCGATCTGTCACACCGACCCTCCGCTCCTGCGACCCGCTACGTGTTGTTATCAATTGCATCGCAGGCTCGCCATTGCGTCCAATCAAAGAGTAATTCCCACCTGCGTCTTCCACCGTTAACGAGGATTGCCGCGCGCCTGGATGCTATGAATAGCAGCATACGTATCGGCACCGGCCGTCGTAGGCTGCAAGACGCACTGATCGGGGAGCCTGCATGCTGACGGAACTGAGGAAACCGGCCCTAGTCGTCATCGACATGCAGAACGACTTCGTGCGCAGGGGAGCGCCGCTGGAGGTGCCATCTGCGCGCCAGACCATCCCCGCGATCCGCACGCTGATCCAGGCGTTTCGCGCCGGTGCGAAGCCTGTCCTGTTCACCCGTTACATTGCTGCCCCCCTCTATCGACCCCTTGCCCGCAAGCTCGGATGGATCGGCTTGCTCGATGCTCCGACCTACGCGTGCGTGCCGGGTTTCCTGCGTTCCTATGCGGATGCGGAAGGCATGCTCGATGCGGCCGGGGTGATTGACGAGCTGGCGCCGCTTTCCGGCGAATCGGTCCTTGACAAGATCTACTTCAGCGCATTTCACGCCACCGATCTCGACGAGAGACTGAAGGGGCTGGAGGTCGACGGGCTTGTCTTCGTCGGCACGGTCACTGAGATGTGTGTGGAGGACAGCGCTCGCCACGCCGTCCATTTCGGATACCCCACCGTTCTCGTGGAGGATGCCGTGTCATCCAACCATGTTCCCAGCCACCGGGCGACGCTCGACGGCTTCGCGCGCAACTATGGATGGGTGATGACGGCCGACGCGGTGTTGACTACGCTGGGATTGTCGGCACCCGCCTCCGTCCGGGCACCGGCCTAGCCTAAAGCATGTCGCCCTAAAGTGCGCAGCGCTTTTGCGATAACGACATGTACAATCAAGCACATAAAGCGTGTCGCGAATCCGATTATCGGCGACACGTTTTAGCGCAGCGGCGAGAAATCGGTCGGGACAAGTATCCGATTTTCAAGGCCGTCGATGTTTTCGGTGAGCTTCACGGTGAAGGCCTGCCATGCCGGGTCGGCCGCAAGCCGCTCGCGGCGTTCGGCGCGATCGTTCAGGTCACGATAGCCCCACAGATGCACGACATGGTTAAGCGGGCCGATTTCGGTCTGGAAATAGCCGATGAGATTACCCAGGATCGGCTGCTGAATCGCCAGGCCCTCCTCGCGCACAAGCTGCATGTAGCGGGCGAGCCTGCCGGCCTTGATCTTGTAGATGCGTTCCTCGACGATCATGACCCGCCTTTCCCGCCGGCTGCTTCCGAAGCCATTTCCTGGCGCACCTCACGGGCGACGCGGAATGCCTCCACCCCTGCCGGCACGCCGCAATAGACGGCGATCTGGATCAGCGCCGCGCGCAGTTCCGCATCGCCCAACCCGTTGCGGATCGCTCCGCGGAAATGCGTCTTGAATTCATGCATCCGCCCCAAGGCGGCCAGCATGCCGAGATTGAGCAGGCTGCGCTGCTTCAGCGACAGGCCGTCATCAGTCCAGCACTGCCCCCAGCAATATTCGTTGAGCACGTCCTGAAACGGCAGCGAGAACTGGTCGGCGTTGGCGAATGCCGTGTCGACATAGGCGTCGCCGAGGACGGCACGGCGAGCCTTCTCGCCCTTCGCCTGAAGGTCTCTATCCATGTTTCGTCTCGTTGCTTTGGTCGGAAAGCAGGAATGGTAGCATCAATTCCGCCACTTGGTCCGGCGCCTCGATCAGGATCGAGTGACGCTTGGCGGGGAGGATCACGAGTCGCGAGCCGCCAATGCGTTCATGCATAAGCGCGGCCATGCGAGGATTGGATCCTTGATCCTCCTCGCCCGTCGCGATGAGCGTCGGACACCGGATTCCGCTCAATTCGTCGCCGAAGTCGCTCTCGGCCAGCACGCGATAAGCGGCGGCATAGCATTCCGGATCATTGTCGGCGTTGCGTTCGCGCAGCCTCGCCATGAGCTGCGGATTTGCCTTCTGGAACGCCTCGCTGAACCAGCGGCTCACCGAATTGTCGTAATGCGAACCGGGCTCCTTGCTCTGGAGCATGGAAAGGCGGTTCGACACGCGCTCCTTTTCGAGTTCGTTGCGTCCGGCAACGGTAGAGAGCAGAACCAGCCGCTCGATACGGTCAGGGTGATCGAGCGCCGCGCGCTGGGCGATCAGGCCGCCCAGCGAGAAGCCGGCCAACGCGAAGCCCGCAAAACCGACATGGTCGGCGAGATGCAGGAGCTCGCGCACGAAGTCGTCGATCTCATAGCGTCCCTTCACGCGCGCCGAACCACCATGGCCGCGCAGGTCGAAGCGCAGGATACGGAAATGGGGCGCGAGCCGCTCGACCACGCCGTCCCAGGCCTCGAGATAGGAGCCGACGCCGTGTACGCATATGAGAGGGCGCGAGCCCGCTCCCTCCAGCCGATAACGGATGCCGACGCCATCAGCGTCGAACACCGCATCGATATCGTCATTCCCCGTGCCAGCCATCACGCGATCGCCCGCGACTTTTCCTTTGCCGCGTCGCGCTCGCGCGCGGCGAAGACCGGCATCACTTCCTTGACGAACAGCGAGAGCGACTTCTTCTGCACCTCGAAAGGCAGATTGAAGGCGAGGCCGAGACAGAACTGATCGACCCCGGCTGCTTCATAGACCATCAGCTTCTCGATCACCTCGTCCGGCGTGCCGAAGACGAGATTGTCGCGAATGGCCTGCGGATCGTACTCGGTGCGGTTGGCGACGGCTTCGTAAGGCACGGCTTCGGGGAAGCCGTTTTTCACGGTGCCGATGTTCTGAAAAAGGTTCTCGAAGCTGCGGCCATAGTCGATGCTGCAACGCACCGGCAGTTCCCAGTCCTGCGGGCGCTCGTAGACGCATGTGCGACGCAGCATCATGAAGCGCGGCCGGGGTACATTGGGATGGTCGGCCACCGCTTTCTTGAACTTGTCGCCGAGAATGCCGACCTCGGCCACCGGTCGCGACAGCGGCGTGGAGAGGATGTTGTGGCCGTTGCGCACCGCCCAGTCGAAGGTGCCGGGATCGCGCGCGGCCACCCAGATCGGCGGATTGGGCTGCTGCAACGGCTTCGGGACGGACGTGGCGAGCGGGAAGTTGTAATACTTACCTTCATGAGCGTAATCGCCAGCCCACAGCTTCTGGACCGCGGGCAGCAGCTCCTTCATATAGGCTACGCCCTCCTGTTGCGGGATGCCGCCGGCCATGCGGTCGAACTCATATTGATAGGCGCCCCGCGCGATGCCGAATTCCAGGCGGCCCTCGGTCAGATGATCGCAAAGGGCGGCCTCGCCCGCGAGGCGGATCGGGGTCCAATAGGGCGCGACGATCGTCGCGGTGCCGAGCCGGATCTGCTCGGTATGCGAGCCCCACCATGTCAACAGTTGAAACGGGTTGGGCGCGATGGTGAATTCGATCGTGTGATGCTCGGCCGACCAGAGCGTCTCAAAGCCGGCCGCATCGACCATGCGCACGATCTCCAGCGTTTCGTCCACCACCTCCCGCATATCCCGGGCGGGACTGAATCGCTCCATGTTCAGGGCGACGGAAAACTTCATGGCAATGTCCTTTCCAGTATTTCAGCGGATCGCTCGACAGGAAATCAGCGCAGGCGGATGACGAACGGGTCCTGGGTGGCGCCCGAATAATCGACCACGACATTCTTCAGACGCGAGAATTCCCTCATGACCTCGAAGCCGCCACGCTTGCCGTAGCCGCTTTCCTTGAAGCCGCCGGAGGGCGACATGAAAGCGGCCGAGCGATAGGTATTGATCCAGACCGTGCCGGCGTCGACATTGCGGGCGAAGCGCATGGCGCGGTCGATGTCGCGGGTCCAGATGCCGGCGGCCAGGCCGTAATTCGTGTCGTTGGCGAGCGCCATGAGTTCGGTCTCGTCACGGAAGGGCACGACGCCGACCACGGGGCCGAAGATTTCGTCGCGCATAAAGCGCATGTCGTTGCGAGCATCCGCCAGCACGGTCGGCTCGTAATACCAGCCCTTCGCGAGCGCCTCCCGCTGTGGGCGGCGGCCGCCGATCGCCAGCCGCGCACCGTCGGCAATGCCGTAGCCCACATATTGCTCGACCTTGTCGAGTTGGGCGGCCAGCGCCAACGGGCCGAGCTCGGTTTCGGGGTCGGTCGGGTGGCCGATGCGGATGCGCTGCGTGCGCTCCACCAGCCGTTCGACGAACGCCTCGTAGACGCCTGCCTCGACGAAACAACGGGAGCCGGCGATGCAGGTCTGCCCCGCGGCGGCGAACACCCCGGCGACGACGCCGTTCACCGCGCGGTCAAGGTCGACATCCCCAAACACCACATGAGGCGACTTGCCGCCCAGCTCCATCTGGCAGGAGACAAGCCGGCTGGCGGCGTTGGCGGCGATGCGACGGCCAGTCGCCGTGCTGCCGGTGAAGGCGATCTTGACGACGTCCCGGTGCTGCGTCAGGGCCTCGCCTGCGGTCGCGCCATTGCCGGTCACCACGTTGAAGACACCGGCCGGAAAACCGGCGCGCGCGATCAGTTCGGCCAGCGCGAGGGTGGAAGCGGATGTGTGCTCGGACGGCTTGACGACAACGGTGTTGCCGATGGCCAGGCAAGGCGCCAGCGTGCCCGTCAGAAGCATCAGCGGCGAATTCCAGGGCGAGATCATGCCGACCACGCCGATCGGCTCGCGCAACGTGAAATTCAGCATGTCCAGCTTGTTGACCGGCACGGTGTCGCCCTGCAGCTTGTCGGCCATCCCCGCGAAATAGAGATAGCTGTCGGGCGCCGCCCGAAGCTGCGCGTGCATTTCCTTGAGGAGCTTGCCGTTGTCGCGCGTCTCGATCGCCGCCAGCTCGTCGGCATGCTCGGCGACGAGATCGGCGAGCCGGCGCAGCAGCTTGCCGCGATCGGTCTGCGTCAGGCGCCGCCATGCCGGATCGGCGAACGCCTTTTTCGCGGCTTGCACGGCGGTGTCCACATCCTCCGCGCCGGCATCGGCGACCTCATACCAGGGCTCGGCATTGGTCGGATCGTAGCTCGGTATGTAGCGGCCCGATTTCGGAGCGACGCGCTCATTGGCGATGTAGAAATCCTGCCGCGACCCTTCGATCGCCCTTGCCGTAAGGTCCATTCCGTTCATTCCTTTGCATTTTCCTGGTCGAAGGCCATGCCGTCGAGCATGCGCCAATGCCGCGGCGGACCGTCGATCATGGCGACACGGCCGCCATCGCTGGAATCGACATAGATGCCGAAACGAGCCTCCCTGCGTTCGTGCAGATAGCGGCGCAGCATCGCGCGGATCTGCCGGACGGGTATGCGCTCCCAGGGCAGTTCGTCGGGCGCGAAGAACTTCAGCGAGGACGGCAACTCCGGGGTCTTGCCGCCCTGGTCGGACAATACGCTGCGATAGACGACATAGCCGGGTTCCTGGTCGGCGACGTCGAAGACGGAATAGAGGAACGCACCGTCGGCACGCAGCGCGACCGTTCCCTGCTCGTCCAGGCTGACGACGTCGCCGGCCTTGCGCCGGCTCGCGGCCGGCAGGCCCCAACCTCCCGATCCGTCGCTGCGCAGCAGGATGCGGCCTTCATGCTCGACGAGGTAGCCGATCATCATCCGGTGCGAAGGCGTCCATCCGGGCGGCATCGGATCTTCCACCGAGACGTAGCGCCCGCGGCAGAAGCCCAGCGGGGCGGCCGGACTGGTGCCGAAAGCGCGGACGCGGCCGACGAGGATCACATGGTCGCCTGCCTCCACGCGATCGTGCACCGTGCAGTCGAACCAGCTTAGGCTGTCGGACAGGACCGGCGCGCCGGTATGGACGGTGTCATAAGCCACCGCATCGAACTTCGAGACCAATTTCGAAGCGAAGAGGCTCGCCACCTCCTTTTGGTGCTCGTGCAGGATATTCACCGCGAAGCTGTCGCCGGCATCGAATGCCGGGAAGCTGCTTGCCGTCTTTCCTATGCAAACGAGGAGAAGCGGAGGATCGAGCGAGACGGAGGTGAAGGAATTCGCGGTCATCCCACGCGGCGCGCCATCCCGGTCGCGCGTCGTCACCACGGTGACACCGGTGACGAAAGTGCCGAACGCCCGCCGCAACTCCACAGGATCGATCGTGCTCTGCTCTTTTTCGCTCACGGCCAACATGCGCCATGCCTCTCCGTTTTGCGGAGAAGATAGCCTTGGGGGCAGGTGGGCTCTTCCTGCGCTCCGCAGGAGAGGTTTCGATCAACCTCCTAGGCAGCAGAGCAGAACGGCTTCAGATCTGCTCGTTATGCGAGAGCGTTTCGTCGAGGCGGATGGCGAGTTCCAGCGCGAAACGGCGCTCCGGCGTATCGATCTCGATGCCGAACAATTCCTGGATACGGTTCAGGCGATAGCGCAGCGTGGTGACATGCAGCCCCATGGCGTCCGCGCAGGCCTGGCTCCGGCAGCCATGCTCGAGAAAGACCGTCAGCGTCCTGACATAGTCGGTGCCGTGCGCCTCGTCGTGGCGGGAAACCGCGCCTATGGTGACGTCCACGAAGGAGCGCACTTCGTTCGTATCGGCCGCCGAAAGCAGCAGCGGAAATGGGCCGAAGTCCTGCGCGGCGAGAAGGCCGGTCCGGTTGAATCGCACGGCGAGGCGGATCATCCGCTCGCATTCGCGCCAGACCTGGGCATGGTCGTGGATGCCGGCGCAGGATTTCCCGATCACCACGATCGGCTTGCTGCCGATCAGCCATTGCGCCTCCTCGATGATCTTGCGCACCAGCGCCTTCGCCGCGGCCTCGCCGTCCAGTTCCGGGCCCGGAACCCGGCACAGGATGATATCCGTGAGCAGGGCGGCCGTTGCCGGCGGGTTCTGCTGCTCTGCCAGGCGAACGACGGATCGATGCAGTTCCTGCAGGGATTTGCCGTCTTTCGTGCAGCTTTCCGTCAGCCCTATGGCGACGAGCCTCGCCGCAGAATCGACCCCTATGCCCAGCCGCCGTGCGCGGGCGATCAGGTCGTCCGTGTTGCGCCATTTGCCCGAGACGATCTCGGCAAACAGTTCGCTGGCGGTATGCGATTCCGTCTGGAAGCGCAGATGGCTGCGCATCATCTGGACGCTGAGCGCGAATTTCGCGCTCTCCAGAAGCAGGTGGTCGAGATCGCTGAAATCGGTGTTGAGGGAAAAGACGATCAGCGCGCCCACCGTTTCATCGTCCACCGATAGCGGCTCCACGACGGCGGGCAGGTTGAGGTGCTGGTCGCCGACGCTCAGATAAAGCTTGCCGATTTCCAGCCGCGTATTGTTCGCCACTTCGCGGGTGATGCGCAGGAACTGGCGACTCATGCTGCGATTGACCTCGTCGCGCCAGCGGACATCGTCCACGACGTCGGGCTTGGGAGAGCGGTCGGCAACGACCAGATTGGCGGTCAGGTCCACCACGACGGTGGGATTCGGCAGGAAGGTTTCGACCATGGCGGCGGCCGAGGCCACGGAGCCGTCCGAGAGCACCTTGCGCATCAGCGCGGAATGCGCGGCAAGCACGTTCTGCAGCCGCTCGGCCGCGACGCGCTCGGCCCTCAGCCGGTGGGCCTTGTCGACGGCAATTGCGCCCAAATGCACGATGGTCTCGAGGAAGGCGAGATCGGCCTCGGAAAGATCCACGACGCTGCGCGACTGGACCGAAAGCACGATGGCACGGCCCTCCATGTCCTTACAGCCGAGCGGCAGCACGACAACCGTGCGGTAGCCGCGCTTAATGGCTTCCTCCTGATAGCCGGGAAACTCCGACGCCGCCTGCGCGTCGCGAATGATGACCGGCTCGTTGCGCGTGAGGGCGATCAGGGTTGGGCTCGTCGCGAGCGTCCAGCGGTCCTGGTAGGACCCGCCCAAGAGATTGGAATCATGCCGCGCCACCACGAGCGCGTCGCCGCTTGCCTGATCTATGCTCATCACCCCGCCCATCTTCCAGACCGTGTTGTGGCAGGCGGCGTCGACGAGATGCTGCAGCGTGGTGTCGAGATCGACGCTCGAGTTGATGAGACGCGCGACATCCCTTAGGGCACGCGAAAGCGGGCGATCGATCGCGTTCAACAGATCCTCCTCAAACATGGGCTGTGGGTGAACGCCAGGAAACTGTCATCTCTAAGGCAGGATTTCAACGAGGGTTTCTCCTCGTTCCCGTAGGAAGAGGCGCGGCCGCGTGGAGCCTATCGTGCCCATGGCGTCGGGGCCTCCAGCAATCCCGATCGGAACCCATTGACGAAGGAAGACCATGAGCCTGGAAATTCGCAAGATCGTCCGCCACGCCGAAGAGGTCTTCATCGAAGGCGGCAAAGCCGGACCACGGCCGGTGACGGCAGTGGCCGTCGCGGCAATCGTCAGGAACCCTTGGGCGCACCGCGGCTTCGTCGAGGATCTGCGCCCCGAGGTTCTGGAGATCTCTCCGAAGCTCGCCGACGCGCTAGTCGGCCGACTGCTGGAACTGTGCCCTCCCGAGCGCATCGAGGCTTATGGCAAGGCTGCGGTGGTCGGCCTCGCCGGCGAGATCGAGCATGGCTCGGCTCTCATCCATACGCTGCGCTTCGGCAATGTCTTCCGAGAAGCCGCCGGCGGGACCAGTTATCTGAGCTTCACCAACACCCGCCACGCCGCCGGCGCGATGGTGTCGTTGCCGATGACGCACAAGACCATCGTCGGCCAGCGCTCGCATTTTCTGACGCTCGATTTTTGCGTCAGCGACGCACCAGACCGCGACGAGATCCTGGTGGCGATCGGCGCCTCGGACGGCGGCCGCATGCATCCGCGCATCGGCGACCGCTTCCAGGATATGCAGGAGATGGGAATAAAGCCGCAAAGCGCCTGAAGCCGCCGAGTTCAGGTCCCGGCAGCACGTCGGCCGAAGAGATGGACATGAGGCTCACCCGCCACGGCGACGCCGTTCGGGTCCAGCATTCCATCGCGAGAACACTCCATCCGGAGTGATAAACTGGTCCTGGATGTTGGCAGGGGGCCTCAATTGTCGGTGCGGCCCATCCGGGCCGCTTGGCTTTCGCGCCACGCATCGGTCCGAACCTTGGGTTCGGAAAGCACGATGCGTCACTCAAAGTGGCAGAGCTTGCGATCGCGCGTTGCAACGGTCAATCTTTTTGACCGTTGGTATGGCTCCGCTCAGCGGACCGCCAGGGGAGCGCAGGAGTTGCGAACCACCAGACTGCCATGCAGCACGATCTTGCGCGCGCGCTCCGGCGCCCGGCCCTGCAACCGCTCGAGGAGCAGATTGGCCGCCTGCTCGCCGATCGCCTCGACCGGCTGGGCGACCGTGGTCAGGCGCGGGCTGAAGGCATCTGCCCAGGGGAAATCGTCCATGGAGGCGACCGAGATGTCGGCAGGACAGGTGAGGCCCATATCGCGAATCGCGCGCATAGCGCCGATGACCATGAGATTGTTGGCGGAGACGATGGCTGTAGGCTGCTCAGGCATCGTCAGCAACTGCATGGCGGCGCGGTAGCCGTCGGCCTCGCGGTAGCTCCCGTCGCGCACGAGGTCGGCGACGAACTCTACGCCGGCCGCGCCCAAGGCCTTGCGGTAGCCGGTCAACCGATCCCTGCCCGTCGACGTGTCGGGTGGGCCGGAGAGATAGCCTATCCGGCGATGGCCGAGACCCAGCAGGTAGCTCGTGACATCGAAGAGAGCCTTGAGGTTGTCGAGCACGACGGCGTCGATGTCGAGGCCGTCGCAGATCCTGTCGATCAGCACGACCGGCTTGCGCGCGGTCGTGACGAGACGCTTCATGACGTCATCTTCGCCTGCCGGAGCGATGATCAGCCCGTCGACCATCCTGTCGAGCAGGAGCTTGATCTGATCGTCCTGCTTGGCGGTATCCTCGTCGTTGCTGCAGAGCATGACCGCGTAACCCGCCTTGTTCAGCACTTGCTGGATAGTGGCGACGACATCGGTGAAGAATGGATTGCGTATGTCCGCGACGGTCAGGCCGATCGTCCTGGTGGCGCCGGTCTTGAGGCTCCTGGCTATGGCGTTACGCTGATATCCGATCGCACCGATCGCCGTCTCGATGCGCTGCGCCAATTCCGGGCTGACATTGGACGTGCCGTTTATGAACGCCGAGACGGTAGCGATGGAGACGCCTGCCGCCTGCGCCACGTCGATCATCGTCGGTGCGTTGGATTTCCTGCCTCGGCGCCTAACTTCGTCCATCTGCCGAAACGTTTAGATAGTTCAGATCGATGATGACTAGGGAATATGAAGAAGAAAAGCAAGCATTTGCGTTGCAACATAGATCGCGGCCCGTCGCACCGATTGACAAGACCGAAACGTTTCGATTAGCGTTTCCGGCGGTAGCAGCGTGGACGGGAGGCCATCGTTGTTATGACAGGCGCGCGTGTTGTTGTGTCTTCCGATCAGGACAAGAAGCCTCATGAGGGCGCGCCCGTTCTCGCCGCGCGCGGGATCGGCAAGCGTTTCGGCGGGATCGTCGCGCTGAGCGATGTCCATTTCGAACTCGCTTCCGGCGAGATCCACGCGCTGATGGGCGAAAACGGCGCCGGCAAGTCGACGCTGATGAAGATCCTCTCCGGCGTCTATCCCCAATATGAGGGTGAGGTGCTGCTCGACGGCATGCCTGTCAGCTTCGCCAATGTCCGGCAGGCCGAGGCCGCGGGCATCGCCATCATCCACCAGGAACTCAACCTGGTGCCGGAGCTCACCGTCGCCGACAATGTCTTCCTTGGGCGCGAGCCGCGCATCGCCGGCCTCGTCATCGACCGCAAGGCCGGCAGGGCGGCCGCCCGAGATCTGCTCGGAAGGCTCGGCATCAACCTCGATCCGGACATGCGGGTCGGCAATCTTCGGGTGGGCGAGCAGCAGCTCGTCGAGATCGCCAAGGCGCTGTCTTTCTCCGCGCGTATCCTGATCATGGACGAACCGACCTCTGCGCTGTCGCCATTGGAATGCGAGAGGCTGTTCAGGATCGTAAGACAGCTCGCCAGGGAAGGAGTCGCGATCGTCTATATCTCGCACCGGATCGACGAGGTCATGCATCTCGCCGACCGGGTGACGGTGTTCCGAGATGGCCGCCATGTCATGACCAGCATCATGACCGAGCTGACGGAAGACCACATCATTGCCGCCATGGTCGGCCGTGATCTTCTCGCGGCGACGGCGGCAGATATGACGGAACGCGGTGCGACTCTTCTCTCCGTGCGCGACCTGACTCTCGAGAAGCCCCATCGCCGCGGATGGCGCAAGGTCCTGCGCGGCGTCAGTTTCGATCTCCACGCGGGAGAAATCCTGGGCATCGGCGGATTGCTGGGATCCGGCCGCACGGAAATCCTCGAGACGATCTTCGGCTCCGCCACGGGACGCCCCGGCGGCGAAATCCGGATCCGGGGGGAATTGGCCGACATACGCTCGCCCCGCGACGCCCGCCGGCTCGGCCTCGCCATGGTGACGGAAGACCGCAAAGGCCAGGGACTGCATCTCCAATCGTCCATCACCGACAATGTCGCGCTACCCCTTGTCGGACGCCTCGCCCGATTCGGCATCCGCTCCTTTGCCGGTGAGACGAGGCTGGCGCGGCAGGCCGTCCAGGCGCTCGGCATACGATGCGAGAGCGTCGGTCAGGCCGCGGGCACGCTTTCCGGCGGCAACCAGCAGAAGGTCGTCATCGGCAAATGGCTGGCGACGCAACCGCGCGTGCTGCTGCTCGACGAACCGACCCGCGGCATCGACGTGGGCGCCAAGCGCGAGATCTATGACCTTGTCTTCCATCTGGCCCGGAAAGACGGCTTGGCGATCGTGGTGGTGAGTTCGGAAATGCCCGAGCTGCTGCTGCTTTCCGATCGCATCCTGGTCATGTCCGAAGGCCGCCAGACCGGATTGATCAAGAGGGACGAAGCCAGCGAGGAGCGCATCATGCAGCTTGCTGCGCCCTACGGCCGGAAGGCGGCGGCATGACGGTGCTGCGCCTCCTGTCACGCACCAAGCTCTATTGGGGGCTGATAGCCATCTTCCTGATCGGCGTCCTGTTCTCGCCCGAGACCTCTTCCGGCAAGAACATCTTCCTCTCCTACGGCAATCTGCTCGACGTGTTGCGGCAGGTCTCCATCACGGGCCTCATCGCCACCGGCATGACGGCCGTCATCATCACCGGCGGCATCGATCTTTCGGTCGGTTCGTTGATGGCGATCTGCAGCGTGGTCTGCGCCATGCTGCTCACGGTCGCCGGCGGAACGCCTGCCGCGGCGATGGGCCTGCCGATGGCGGCTCTCGTCGCCCTGCTGGTCGGAGCGGCGGTCGCGCGCTTCCTGTTCGCCAATGCCGAGAAATCGCGAGGCGGTGCCGAAAAGGCCCGAGACCTGCCGCTCGACAGGACACGCGGCGTCGTCATTCCCCTGGCTGTCGGTATCGCGCTTGCCGGCCTCCTCCTCTGGTATCTGCTGCCGCAGATGAATGCGAAGTTCGGCGTGCTGGGCGTGCTGATCGTCGTGCCCTGCGTCGGCCTGTGCTTCGGGGCGATCAACGGCATCATCATCGTCGCCGGCAGGCTGCAGCCCTTTATCGTCACGCTGGCGATGATGGTGACGGCGCTCGGCATAGCCCGCCTGACGGCCGGGCAGAACAACGCCGTCCTGCCGGTCTATACCGGCAGCAATGCCGTCGCCGAGTTCGACACGCTGCGCTCGCTCGTGTTCGGGGTCGTTCCGATGCCCGGCCTGTTCTTCATCGCGGCGATCGCTCTTTACGCAGCCGTGCTGCGCTTCACGCCGTTCGGCCGCTATGTCTACGCGATCGGCGGCAACGAGGAGGCCGCCCGGCTTTCCGGCATCGAAGCCGACAAGGTGAAGATAGCCACCTATGCCGTCGCCGGCCTGCTCGCCGGTATCGCGGCGGTGCTCTATGTCGCGCAGTACAGGCAGGGCAAGCCCGATGCGGGCGCCGGACTCGAGCTCGACGCGATCGCCGCGGTGGTCATCGGCGGCACCAGCCTCATGGGCGGGCGCGGCAGCATGGCCGGCACCTTCTGCGGCGTCCTGATCTTCGGGCTGCTCTCCAATATCCTCCAGCTCCACAACATCAACTCGAACCTGCAGTTGGTTTTCAAGGGGCTGATCATCATCGGCACCGTGCTCGTACAAGAGCGCAACCTCGCCGACTTCCTGAGCTTTATGCGCCGGCCGGCATCCCGGCCGGCGCAAAAGGACGCGTCCGGACGACAACGGACGTCACAAGAAACCGTGGTCAAGAAAATCGGAGGAAACGCCAATGAAACGCCGTGACCTGTTCAAGCTTGCCGCCTTCTCAGCCATCCTCGTTTCCGGTACCTCGCTGCTCGCCAGCCAGGACGTCTTCGCGCAGGACAAGAAATGGAAGATCGGATTCTCCCAGGCGACCACGATCGAACCGTGGCGCGCCCAGTTCAACAAGGACATCATCGCCGAGGCGGAGAAGCACGCGGACGTCGAGCTCATCATCACCGACGGCGAGGACAAGACCGAGAAGCAAGTGGCCGATGTGGAGAACCTCATCCGCCAGGAAGTGGATGCGCTGCTGATCTCACCCAAGGAATCGGCAGGTTTGACAGGTGTCGTGCAACAGGCGATCGATGCCAAGATCCCGGTCTTCGTGCTGGATCGCAATGTCGATACGGACCAGTACACGCAGTTCGTCGGCGGCGACAACAAGTTGATCGGCCGCGCGGCCGGCGAGTATGCCGTCGAGTTGCTCGGGGGTCCCGGCAAGGCCGCGGGCAACGTCGTCGAAATCTGGGGCGGCATGGGCACCCAGCCGGCGCATGACCGCCATGACGGCTTCCACGAGTTCACCGACAAGGAGCCCGGCATCAAGAACCTGCTCGACCAGCAATCCGGCGACTGGAAGCAGGATCAGGCCTACAACATCATGGCGACCGCGTTGCGCAATCACGAGAAGATCGACCTCGTCTACGGCCACAACGATCCCATGGCCTATGGCGCCTATCTGGCGGCCAAGGATGTCGGCCGGGAGAAGGAGATCAAATTCATTGGCATCGACGCCTTGCCCGCGGAAGGGGTGACCTGGGTGAAGAACGGTGAACTGACCGCCACCTTCCTCTACGCCACACCCGGGGCGGAAGGGCTTCGCCAGGCGCTGAAACACCTCAAGGGTGAGAAAGTCGAAAAGACGATCACCCTGCCGACCGAGAAGGTGACCGCGGAGAACGCCGCGCAAGTCCTGAAGGACAAGGGAATGTAGCTCGCCAGCCACAGGCTGGCCGAGAGACGCCCCTGACCTATCGGATTCACACTTTCCTGCACGATTGCCTGGCGGCCAATCTTTGCAGATGAGCATGGCGCGCACGACAGGCTCCCCCTCTCCGTCTCGGCTTCGCCGAGCCACCTCTCCCCCACGCTGCGCGTAGGGGAGAGGAATCGCCGGCCGCGCGCTCGGCGCCTTTCCTCTTCCCCACGAAGTGGGGGAGAGGTGGCTCGGCGAAGCCGAGACGGAGAGGGGGAGCTGCCCAGCAATGAGGAAGGCCATTTTCAGACGCCGGCCGCATGGATTTGGCGATCGGCGAAGGCCGACATGGCAGCGGCTTCTCCGTGCGAGAGAATTGGCCGGCAGGCGGATGAGGGGCTTGCCGGAAAGGTCGTCCGTCACCGCGGATCGCGCCAGCCCTGGGCGCCCAGCAGTGGCACGAAACGGACGTCGCCGAGGGACACCTTGTCGAATCCGCCGTCTTCGCGGCGGGTCAGGCGGATGAGGTCCTGGCTGCAGTGGCTGCCGACGGGCATGACGATGCGGCCGCCCGCCGCAAGTTGCCCCTTCCAGGCCGCCGGCACTTCGGGGCCCGCGGCCGCCGCGATGATGACGTCGAAAGGAGCAGCCTCCGGCAAGCCAAGCGTGCCGTCGCCGATGCGCACCTCGACATTGGCGTAGCCCAGCTCCGTCAAGCGGCGCCGAGCCGCGTCGGCCAGCCCGCCAAGGCGCTCGATCGTGAATACCTGCCCGGTGATCTCCGCCATAACCGCAGCCGCATAACCGGAGCCGGTGCCGATCTCCAGCGCCCGCTCGCCGGGGCGAAGCGCGGCCGCCTCGATCATCAGCGCGACGACGTAGGGTTGCGAGATCGTCTGTCCCTCGCCGATGGGAAGGGGCGCGTCGTCATAGGCAAAGACGCGCATGCTTTCAGGCACGAAAGCTTCACGTGGCACCGATCGCATGGCGCGAAGGACATGGTCGTCGCCAACGCCGCGCCATGCGATCTGGCGATCGACCATCCTTGCCCGTGCTTCCTTGAAATCAGCCATCGGCCCCGACCGCAACGAGCCTCCGGGTCGATTATAGCCTAATCACCGCCAGACGTATCAGAGTTCCCGCGCGGCCTTGAGACCGGCGAGGGTCGCGTCGGTCGCATCAACCATGCGCGTCGAAATGCCCAGTTTGGCAAAGCCCCTGGCATAGAGGCTGCAAAGCTTCTTGCCGCCGACCAACGGTATCTCTCCACCCGATGTCCAACGGCGCAAGCCGCCTATCTCCGCGCCAATGAGCAGGCCGGAAAGAAAGCCCGAACACCAGGCGGGGTCGACACCGGAAAGCAAGGCCCGCGGCCGTATCCGGAAGAGCTCGGAGACCAGCATTTCGGGCCGCGCCAAACCTGCATTGAGGCCGCTTTCGAAGCCTTCGTTGCGATCACCGTCGTCGTCCGCGCCGCTCACCGAATGACGAAGCACCGAATGTGTCCCGAGCACTTCGAAAATCTCGCCCGTCATGGCCGTGGCGAAGCGCCGAACCATGCGGCCGTCCAGTTCAACCCATTTGGAATGGGTTCCCGGCATGACGACTATTCCGGAGAAACCTTTGATCAGCGCGGAAACGCCCAGCAACTGAGTCTCCTCGCCCCGCATCACATCCTCGGCGCCGGGCTCGCGCTGGCAGATGCCGGGCAGGATGCGTGGCGAGAGGCGTGAGCCCTTGATTTCTGGACGCACGGAGGCGGCGGCGAGCCTGGCGAGATTCGCGGGGGTTTCGAGATAAGGCGCCTCTCGCCAGCCTTGCCTGGCTCCCGCCATGCCAGAGATCAGGACGTCGAGCGGATCGCCATCTCTTTCGACATGGCCCGTCAGGACCTCCGTCAATGCCGCGGGAAAGGCGGACGGTTCCAGCCTGCCCATGCCTTTGTCGGAGGATGCGGCGAAGGTGATGGAACCGCCTGCATCGATGCCCCACGCGCGCAGGTTGGACGTGCCCCAATCGACCGCGATCCATTCCGTCCTGCCGGCCATGCGATGATTCCCGTTTGCTTCAACAGTAGACTTAGTCGAGGAGGAACCCGATCGCCATACTACCCTACCGCCAAGATCACCTTCCCATGGTGTCGAAACCCGAAACTAGTCGCCCGGTTCCGCGAAAAATCCGCTACGAGACAAATGGCTCAAATTCGATAATTCACCGAAACCAAACCTCCATTCACGTGCCAAGCCCGCGGCGATAAAGCGCGCCGAGGCCCTCGATAGGCTTGTCGTATCCGCCGAGGCGCAGCATGTGCCAGGCCATGGCGTGGTTGCTCGACGTCACGGGCTTGCCAAGCCGGGCCTCCACCTTTTCCGCGATGCGCGCTACGCGAAGGCTCGTGCAGGAGACGAAGACCGCGTCGCAGGCATCGGATGAACCGACATCGACGATCGCCTTCTCGATCGCCGAGGCCGTGATGCGGGCGACGCGATTGTCGTCGGGCTCGTTGAACGAGCCCATGACCGGGATCTCCAGCCCGCGCGCGATAAAGGCTTCGCGCAGCGAATGGTTGATCGTGGCTATGTAGGGGGTGAGGAGCGCGACCCGTTTTGCGCCAAGCGATTTGAAGGCGGCGAGCGCCGCCGTCACCGGATCCGTCACCTTCACCTCAGGCATTGCTTCCCGCACGCGCTTGGCCACATGGCTCTCGCCGATAACGAGGGCGCCGGACGTGCAGCCGAAGCCGATGACGTCGAAGCGCACGTCGGGCAGAAGGCCAACGGTGCCGGCAATGTCCGCCTCCATCTTACGAAGATTGTCCGGCGTGATCTCGACCGGCGAATGCAGCCGGGCTCCGTAGAGCGCGACGCCATCAGGCAAGGCGAAGCGGAACTCGTCCTCTATGGTCTGGTCCGTGCGCAGCACCAGCAGGCCGAGATTGGCGAGGCGGCCGACACCGTCGTCGGTCTCGAAGGGGATGTTCTCGGTGTTCGAGACGAGCCCGGCCTGGCCGGCCGGCTGCACAGCGATTGTCATGATCTGGCCTTTCTATCTGGGTTCTGGCCTGTCTGGGATCTGGGAGTTGCGGCATCAGCCGACGACGGCAAGCCGGGGGCGGCGTTCGGCGGCAGGCGGCTCCCCGCCGAGATAGAGATGGCGCATCGCGGGGTCGGCGAGCAGGTCCTCCGAGCGGCCTTCGATCGCCACCTTGCCGAGCGACAGCACGTAAGCGCGGTCGGAGACGCCGAGCGCCTCGAAGGCGTTCTGCTCGACCATCACGATGCACATGCCCGTGCGGTCGCGGATCGCCGCGATTGCCGCGAAAACCTCATGCATCATGAGCGGCGAGAGGCCGGCCGAAGGTTCGTCGAGGAGCAACACTTTCGGATCGGAGATCAAGGCGCGCGCGAGCGAAAGGATCTGGCGTTCGCCGCCCGAAAGCGCGGAGGCCTTGCGATCCTGCTTCGACGCGAGCGACGGGTATTGCGCCATCAGCTCGGCATAACGGGCATGACACTCCGCGGCCGGCAGGTGTCGCGCGCCGAGCAGGATATTGTCGGCCACGGTGAGCGTCGAAAACACGTTGTCGGTCTGAGGCACGAAACCCACGCGGTGGTGTGTCACCTTCTCATGGACCGGAACGTTGCTGACGTCGCTTCCATCCATTTCCACCGTGCCGCCGCGCGGCCTGACGAAGCCTGCAATGCATTTGAGCAGGGTGGACTTGCCGCAGCCATTGGGCCCGAGGATCGTGACGATCTCACCGGCGGCGGCAGTGAGGTCGATGCCCCCGAGAATGTCCGGCCCATCGCCATAGCCGGCGCGCACATTCTTGACGCGGATCATGCCGGCACCTTCTGCTCTCCTACCGATTTGCCGAGATAGGCCTCGACCACCCGCTCGTTTTCGGTGAGCTCGCCGGGAGCGCAATCGGCAATGATCTCGCCCCGATCCAGCACGATGCAGCGGCCGCAGAGCTCACGAATGAAATGCATGTCGTGTTCGACGACCAGCATGGCGACCCCGCGGCGATTGAAGGCCTTGAGCAGCCCGACCATGCGGCTGCGAAGCTGGGGATGGACACCTGCCGTCGGTTCGTCGAGGCAGAGCAGCCTTGGCCTGGTTCGAAGAGCCAGCGCGATCGAGAGCAGCTTCTTCTGGCCGCCGGACAGGGAGCTTGCCGGCTGATGGGCGACCGGCCCCAATGCGAACTGTTCGATCAACTCCTCGACTTCCGCATCGTCGCCGGATCTTCCCACGAAAGCGTCGACAAGGGATGCGGCATCGCGCGAACCGGCGCGCAACACCTCGCGCACTGTCATGCGATGCGGCATCGAAGGCAACTGGAACGTACGCACGAGGCCGCGCCGGGCGATCTGGAAGGATGGCGAGCCTGCGATGTTTTCGCCGACGAACCGTATTGCGCCGGCATCCGGTCGGGAAAAGCCGGAGACGATGTTGAGCAGGGTCGATTTGCCTGAGCCGTTCGGCCCCAGCAGGCCGACGATCTCACCCTCCCCGACCTGGAACCGCACATCGGCCAGGACCTGATGGGCACCGAACGCTTTGGCGACACTGTCGACTTTCAGTAGGCAGTCAGCCATTGCGCTTCTCCCCAATGCGTTCGGGAACAAGGCCCTGCGTGCGCCACATCAGAAAGGCGAGCAGGCCGGCGCCGACCAGCGTCAGCCGCATGGCGGCGACGTATTCCGACGGCAGGTCGAAGGCATCCTTCACGAAAGGCACGAAGGCGAAGAGGAATTGCATCAGCACGGCGCCGACGATCGCGCCGACATGATTGCCGGAGCCGCCGATGATCACCATCGCCCAGATGAGGAACGTCTCGGAACTGACCAGCTGATCGGGCCCGACGAAGGTGACGTAATGAGCGAAGACGAAGCCCGAGGCTGCAGCCATCACGGCAGCGACCATCAGCGTCTGCGTCTTGAGCGAGGCGATGTCGTAGCCGAGCGACGCCGCCAGCTGCGGCTCCTCGCGCATCAGCTTGAGCGCCAGACCGTAGCGGCTGGTGGTCAGCCGGTTGCACAGCCACCAAGCGACGAGCAACAGCGCGATGCACAGGCCGAGCGTCATCAGCGGTCCGGCAGGGCGCGGCATGTCGCCGAAGATGAGCGGTATGCCGCCGACACCCTGTGCGCCACCGGTCAGCCACGCCTCGTTGTTGGCGAGGATGCGCAACACCTCGGCGACGGCCAGCGTGGCGATGCCCCAATAGTCCGCGCCGAGATTGCGGCCGAGACGGGCGAAAGCCACGGCGACGACCAGCGCGAACGCCACGCCGAGCAGAATGCCGGCGACAGGCCCGAACTGGTTGGAAAAGGCGATCGACGCACCATAGGTGCCGCAGCCGAACAGGATGATCTGGCCGAAATTGACGAGCCCGGCGAAGCCGACCTGCAGGTTGAGGCTGAGCGATAACAGCCCGTAGAGACAGGCCATGATCGCGACATGGATCAGGAACTCAAACACGCTTCACCTCCGAGACGAAGAGGCCGTACGGCTTGAACAGCAGGACGACGACCAGCAGCAGGAAGGACGCGGCGGTGGCGTAGGCAGCCGGGATGAACAGGAAGGATTCGCCCAGCAAAGGGCCGAAATTGACGTTGGTGACGATCGTTTCGGCGGCGGCGATGACAATCGCGCCGACGGCTGCGCCGAGCGCATTGCCGAGACCGCCGACGATAGCCGCGGCGAATACCGGCAGCAGCATGTCGAGGCCGAGCTGGGCGCTCATCTCGCCCTTGACAGAAAGCCCGATGCCACCGAGCGCCGCCATTACGCCTGAAAGGAACACGACCACGTTGGTGACCTTGCGGGTGTCGATGCCGGTGGCGCTTGCGAGCACGGAGTTGGTGGCGGTGGCGCGCATGCAGCGGCCGAGATCCGTCCGGAACAGGATCAGCGCAAAGGCGGCAATGGCGAATACGCTGATGCCGACGGAGGTCAGCTGGTGCTCGGTGAGCCGGGCGCCGAGGAAACGCAGGGGAGGATTGACCTCCAGTTCGAAACGTTGCGGACGTGGGCCGGCGGTGACGAGGAAGATCGCCGAAAACACCATGCTCAGCGCCAGGGAGCCGATCATCGCGACGGCGGAACCGGCGCGCAGCAGGCGCTCGAAGATGGCGACGTTGAGCAGAACGGCGACAACCCCGACCAATATGCAGGCGAAGACCCCTGCCATGATAAGGGGCAGACCGATCATTTGCAGGCCGAGCGTCAGCAGCGCCCCCGTCGTCGCGTATTGCACAAGCGCGACATTGGGGAAGCGGATCAACGAATAGACGCTGCTCAAGCCGATTGCGATCAATGCCAGATCGACCGCGCGGATGATCACGTCGACGGCAAACTGGACCATCTCGTTCCTCCCAGGGAATTTCGTCGCACCGGGGCCCGGCGCAAGGTCGGAGGCGCCGGGCGTAACCTGGCGCCTAACGGCCTAGCGGCTCTGGACGCCGTCCTCGATCTTGAGCTTCAGGTAAGGCTGCTTGGAACGCTGGCGATCGGCGTCGAAGGTGATGTCGCCCGTCGCGCCCTTGTAGCCATTGCCGACTTCCTTGAGGGCGGCCGTGATGGCCTTGGGCTCGGCCGATCCGGCTTTCTCGATAGCGGCCGCGGCCATCATCACAGCGTCGTAGCCGTAGCCGTTGAAGCTGGTCTTGAAGCCTTCGCCATGCTTCTTCCGGTAGGCTTCCTCATAGGCCTTCCCATCAGGTCCGATATAGTTGAGGTCGAGCCCATACTGACCCTGAACGAACTTCGGATCTGCGTCGGAGGTGCACATCGACAGGTAGATGGCGTACCACGGGGTGGCATTTATGCCGAGTTCGAAGGCCTCGCGATTGATCGTGGCAGCCTCCTTGCCGTAGGCCGAATAAACATAAACGTCGGGTGCGGCGCGCTCGATCTGCTGCAATTCACGCCGATAGGTGGTCTGGCCTTCGGTGTACATGACGGTGGTGACGACCTCGCCGCCGCGTTCGGCGAACGCCTTCTGGAATTGTTCGGCGACACCCTGGCCATAGGCGTTGTTCGGCACGATCACCGCAGCCTTCTTCCAGCCATTGTCGACCACGTCCTGCGCGGCAAAGCCGGAGGAGACGTTGTCGAGGCCGATCAGGCTGAACGATCCGTCGCCCAGGGCCCGGATCTTGCCGCTCGAGGAGCCGATGTTGAGATGAACGCGGCCCTCCTGGACCAGGTATTGGCCGACCGGGATGGTGATTCCGGAAGAATATTCGCCGATCACCAGAGGCACCTTGTCGACGGTCACCAGCTTCTTCGCGGCATCCAGCGCCGAGGGAGCGCGGCCGCCGGAATCCTCGATGATGACGCGTAGCTTCTGCCCGCCGAGCACGCCGCCTTTCTCGTTGATCTGGTCGACGGCCAACTCGATGCCCCGGCGCTGGTCGTCGCCGAGCGTGGCGCTCGCCCCAGACAGCGGCAGGACCGCGCCCAGGACGACCTCCTGGGCCAATGCGGGCACGCTGCCAAGGGCAAGACAGGCGGCGGCCAATAGAGCTTTGTGCATGGTGATCTCCTTCCGTTTTGGTTCTGGCCGGCCGCTTCGTGAGGCGCCCCGGTCCCCTCTGCTATGGGTATGTAGACACACTTTTCGCCATAAGTGAATACACATTGTGATGCACTTTGAGGTTTTGTGTAGGGTACTCAGGCGACCCGCGTCTCTCGCCCCGCTTCGGTTCCCCGACGGCCAACCCTCCCCAGATGAACATGACGCGCGACAGGCCCCCTCTCCGTCTCGGCTTCGCCGAGCCACCTCTCCCCCACTTCGTGAGGGAGAGGAATCGCCGGCCGCGCGCGCGGCGCCTTTCCTCTTCCCCACGAAGTGGGGGAGAGGTGGCTCGGCGAAGCCGAGACGGAGAGGGGGAACTTGCACGGCGCCGAGAAGACGTCTTGTGTCGTAGCTTGCCGGGAGAGATGTCCGGCAAGCTAGTGAGGCAGCTCGCGGTAGCCTTTGCTGGCGTCTACTCGGCCGCTATCGGCAAGGGGTCCGCGACGGACAGCTGTTCGAGTTCGGCCCATTTGGCGCGAGCCTTGGCGAGGCTGCGTTCCTTGACATGACCGTAGCCGCGGATCTGTTCGGGCACCTCGGCGATCGCCACGGCTGTCGCATGCTCGGCTGGAGTCAGCCGCGCAAGCGCCTTCTCGATACGGTTGCGGTATTCTCCGATCAGCGATCGCTCGGCGCGGCGCTCCGCGCTATGGCCGAATGGATCGAGCCACGTGCCGCGCAGCCCCTTGAACTTTGCCAGAACCCCGAAGGCGCCAAGCATCCACGGCCCGAAGGTCATTTTGGCCGGCTCGCCCGTGTTCGGGTCCGTCTTCGCCAGGAGTGGGGGCGACAGGTGGAACGTCAGCCTGCCCCGGCCGTCGAAGGTCTCAGCAAGCTGCCGGCGGAAAGCGCCATCCGAATAGAGACGCGCCACCTCGTATTCGTCCTTGTAGGCCATCAGCTTGAAGAGGTAGCGGGCAACGGCTTCCGAGAGCTTGCCTTCTCCGCCCATCACCGACTTCTCGCGCGTCCTCACCTTATCGACGAAGGCGAGGTAGTCGCCGGCGTAGCGGGCGTTCTGATAGGCCGTGAGGAAGGCGACGCGTCGCGACACCATTTCGTCGAGCGATTGCGAGGCGACCCGGTGTCCGAGATCCCCGTTGGCCCGCTGCCTGGGCAGCAGCGCATCCACCGCAGCAGGGTCGGCAGCCGCAAGCCGTCCGAGCTTGAAGGCGGCCCGGTTCATCTCAACGGCAGCGCCATTCAGGCTGATCGCCTGCTCAATACTCGCCTGCGACAGCGGGATAAGCCCGCGCTGCCAGGCGTAGCCGACCATGAACAGGTTCGTGCCGATGGAATCGCCGAGGAGCTGCGTGGCGATCCGCGTCGCGGAAATGGATTCGACCTGGTCCTTCCCGGCAACGTCCCTGACCACACCTGCGAGACCGAGCCCCTGGATACGGAAATTCGGATCACGGATGAAGGCGCCGGTTATTGTCTCCTCGGAGTTCAGGACGACGCGTGTCCTGTCCCTGGCCATCACGCCCAAGGCCTCTTTCCCTGCGGCGACGACGAGATCACAGCCGAGCACGACATCGGCCGCGCGAGAGGATATGCGCACTGCGTGCAGGTCGTCGGGTTTTCCTGACAGGCGCAGATGCGTCGTCACCGGGCCGCCCTTCTGCGCCATCCCGGCCATATCGAGCGTCGAACACCCCTTCCCCTCGAGATGAGCGGCCATTGCCAGGATGGCGCCGATGGTGATCACTCCCGTGCCGCCGACACCGGTGATCAACACGTTCCACGGTTCCGTCAGTTCCGGCAGTGCGGGCTCCTCGATGGGACGAGCAAGGATGTCCTTGAGATCGAGCGCCTTCGAGCGGCGCGGCTTCACGCCTTCGACGGTCACGAAGGACGGGCAGAAGCCTTTCACGCAGGAAAAATCCTCGTTGCAGGACGACTGGTCGATGCGGCGCTTGCGCCCGAACTCGGTGTCGATGGGCGTCACCGAAAGGCAGTTCGACTTGGCGGAGCAATCTCCGCACCCCTCGCAGACAAGCTCGTTGATGATGACGCGACGCTCGGTGCGCGGCTTGGGATCGCGCTTGCGCCTGCGGCGCTTTTCGGCAGCACAAGTCTGATCGTAGACGATCGCCGAAACGCCTTCGACTTCGCGCAGTTCGCGCTGCACCGTGTCGAGCTCGTCGCGGTGGTGGATGGAGACGTTGGCGGCGAAGGCCTCCTGCTCCTGGTACTTTTCGATGTCGTCGGAGACGACCGCGATACGGTCGACGCCTTCGGCGCGCAGCTGATGGGTGATGCGTTGCGGGTTCAGCGTCCCGTCATGCCTCTGACCGCCCGTCATCGCCGTCGCGTCGTTGAACAGGATCTTGTAGGTGATGTTGATCCGCGCAGCGACCGCGGCGCGGATCGCCAGCAGGCCCGAGTGGAAATAGGTGCCGTCGCCGAGATTCTGGAAGACGTGGCGCGTCGGCACGTAGGGGGCTTGGCCGATCCAGTTCGCCCCTTCGCCGCCCATATGGGTATAGGTGGCGGTGTTGCGCTCCATGCTCTGCGACATCCAGTGGCAGCCGATGCCGGCAAGCGCCCGGCTGCCTTCGGGCACGCGCGTCGAGGTGTTGTGTGGACAGCCCGAGCAGAAATAGGGGGTGCGCTGAACCGGTGCGAGACTGGCAAGCTTGGCGCCGTCCACCTCCGACAGGCCGGCGATACGCTCGACCAGTTCCTTGTCGTCCAGCCAGGGCAGGATGCGGGCCGCGATCGCCCGCGCCACCTGCACGGCCGTCAAGTCGTCATGAGCGGGAAGGACGATGCGGTTCTCGCCGTCGCGCTTGCCGTAGATGCGCGGCCGCCGATCGGCGGGCATATTGTAGAGGACGTCCTTGACCTGCCCCTCGATCAGCGGGCGCTTTTCCTCGACGACCAGCAGCTCTTCCAATCCGGCGGCAAAAGCGGTGATGCTTTCCGGTTCGAGCGGCCACACCATCCCGACCTTGTAGATGGAAAGGCCCAGTTCGAGTGCCCGTTCCCGCGAAATGCCGAGTTCGTCGAGCGCCTGGAGCACATCGAGATAGGATTTGCCCGTCGTCACGATGCCGAGTCGGCGGCGCGGCCCGCCGAGCGCCACACGGTCGAGGCGGTTGGCGCGGGAAAAGGCGAGAGCGGCAGGCAGCTTGAAATTGTGCAGGCGCCGCTCCTGCTCCTGCGGCGTATCGGGCCAGCGAATATTGAGGCCGCCTGCCGGCATCTCGAAATCCGTCGGCATCCGTATGGCGACGCGATCCTGGCTGACGACGATGGAGGCCGAGGAATCGACCGTCTCGGCGATCAGCTTCAACGCCGTCCAGCAGCCGGAATAGCGCGACAGCGCCCAGCCATGCAGTCCGAAGTCGAGGATCTCCTGAACGCCGGCCGGATTGAGGACCGGGATCATCGCGTCCATCAGGGCATATTCGCTCTGGTGGGACGTGGTGGACGACTTGCAGGTGTGATCGTCGCCGGCGAGCAGCAGCACGCCCCCATGCGGTGCCGACCCTGCGAGGTTCCCATGGCGGAAGGCATCACCGGAACGGTCGACGCCCGGCCCCTTGCCGTACCACATGGCGAAGACCCCCTGCTTGTTGGCCCGCTCCATGAGATTGATCTGCTGGGTGCCGAGGATGGCGGTCGCGGCGATATCCTCGTTGAGGCCGGCCTGGAACCGTATGTCCTCGCCCGCGGCGAACCTGCCGGCCTGGCCGAAGGCCTGATCGATGCCGCCAAGCGGCGACCCGCGATACCCCGTCACATAGCCTGCCGTGTCCAACCCGGCAGCGCGGTCGAGCCTGCGCTGCACCATCGGCAGCCGCACCAGCGCCTGGGTGCCGGTGACGTAGATGCGCCCGTCGTCCAGGAGATACTTGTCGTCGAGCGAAACCGCCGGAAAAGCCATGGTGATCTCCTGGGGCGCGGCTGCCGGAGCCAGCGGGCCCGGAACGGTACGGGATGCAGGAATGAGCCTATGTCAATCCAATACTGTATACACATTTAGATGTCAAATGACACTCTTAGTCGTGACAGTAGGCCAAGCGCGGAATAAGAAATTTCGGGGTGGCGACGCGCGACACCGACCATGTCTAGATGCTTGAGGCTGGATCGTCCTCCAACTGCTCAGACACACGGAACATCCCGACTGCGAACAAACCCTCGTCCTTACCTAGGATTTGTCGGTGACGGCGTGATTTGACCCATTGCTGATAATCCCAAACCGATTACGGGCCTCGAAACCGGACCTTCGCCGGGACAACAACGACTACCCAGATATGACCTTGCGGCTCATAACCTGATAACGGCAAAGGGACATGATTAATGCGACGACACCCTACGAACATCCCTAGGAACTTCCTAGCGAGGGCGTAGTTGGCTGACTCGACGCTGCTGTTGTCTAGTCCAACGAAGTCGCAGATATGACAGCCTTAAACTCCTGAAGGATTTCGGCGTGGTGCTCGCTGAGATAGTGCTCGATCTCCGGATTGTTCACTAGGCGCGACAAATAGCCTGACGCGATAACCAGGTGCAAAATATCGTCGCCGTAGGACTCCTCAATCTGTTTGAAATCTTGATGAAGTGACGCCATCTCACGTTCCATCCGAGCCATCTGCTCGCTTGTCATTCCGGCAATCTTCTTCGGTTTATCCGAGTGGAGAAGATCCTTCTGTCGGGTCGCGGCTAAAAGTGCCTTCGCGTAGCTCGACGTGAAATTCCCTGCCGTTGCCATGAGTTCGACTACTTCCACTTGGCGTAACGGCTTCATTTTCCGAAGAGCGTCGAACGTCGCCGGATTGACAGACTTGTCTTTCAGAACTTCCACCGCTTCAGGGCAAATGCCATCGAGAAGAGTTCGACGTCGCTTGATAGCGACGATATCTAGATCCAGCGCACGTGCGAGCTTTTCTTCCGATACGCCGTTCTTGATGGCGCGCAGAAGCATGAAGTGTTCCTGTACAGTGGCCAGGCGGTTTATCCTCTTGTTGTGCGTGAATGCCTCATCATCATCCGCAATGAGGCAAGGCACCGTTTCCATGCCGAGTTCAAACAGCAGCGTGTATCGGATGTGTCCGTCCAGCAGGATGAATTGATCGCCGCTGCCCTTTAGATGTGCGACGATGAGAGGTTCGACGATGCCGACCTCTTCTATCGATCTTGCGATTCGTCGATACTTGACTGTGTTCTTCAGCATGTCCGAAACGATCCTGCGTGGCAGGATGGACGCGATATGCAGTATCTTGACGGTATTCTCAAAAGCGGCGCGTACTTGGTCTGTCATGGACGTACCTCTGGACCGAGGCGCTCCGCGAGAGGCGCCGGAATTGTGTTTATGGCTTCTGTGCGGAGAAGCGTTACGAAGTGCTCGTCCGAGAGTAACCGTTTCAGCGCATTCACCACAAACAGAAGGCGACTCTGAGCGAGCGTCGCCTTCCTTACAAGCTGCTTTTGGCGTTCCGTTTCCTTGCGGTAGACACGAATGAGCGCGGCAGCGGTGACCTGCTTCCTCGCTGCCTGCTTGACCTGCCCAACTGAATGAAGTGTCTTGCCGGTGAGGTTTCTTTGGTCGACGATCTTGCGGATCGCGAGAATTTGATTGCCCGGAAGGATCTTCTGCTCGTACGCATCTGCGAGCGCCTTTTGAACCTCGACCTCTTTGGCGCGAGCGATTTCCATCGCGATCGACGGGGGGATAATCCCCTTCTCAACCCCCGCCAACAATCGCTCTTCCCCATGGTCAAGCAAATAGCAGACCGCATACACGTATTCGTCGCTGAAGTCGGTCTTTATCGCGATTTCAGCGATGGAATATCCGCGCTCTCGCAAATTTCCAATTTCTCGGACAAATTCGAGGGGTGAATGCTGGCGTCGAGCCAAGTTTTCGACGAGGCTCATCACATAGCAATCCTCGACGGACGCTTCGATCACAATGGCGGGGATTTCTGTCTGCCCAAGTTCGATGAACGCTTCCAGCCGTCCTTGGCCGCAGACAAGATCGTATCCGTTCCCTTCGCTACTGCGGCTCACGGTGATGGGTTTCTTCAATCCCAGATGGGCAATGCTAGTGACGAGCTCCTGAAAAATTTTCTTGTTACGCGCGCGAGGATTGATCACTCTCACATCGACAATGGGAATTCGACGAATCTCACGTTCTTCATTTTGGGCGGTCATGCGGCCCTCCTTAGTATCCGGCGTCGCGTGAGTTCGAAAAGGGGTTGAAGAGTCTCGAAGCGATAGGCATCGAGATGCAGGCCATTTTCCTCGGCCATCTTGATGGCCCCGTGAGGAAAATCGAGACGGGGAAACAGGTAGTAATCAAGCGCGTCCGTGTTCGACGGAGCCATACGAATTGTCGTGGTGATGTCCGGTTTAAGGCCAGCGTCGAAACGCAGCTTCCAGCGTAAGAATCCCGCACGAGTCGAAACGCAGCGAGCTATGACAATCGAAACGGTGAACTCCTTGTTCACCCACAGGAGATCTGTGTCGGGGTCCTGATCAACATCTCCGCCGGCATCTGTAATGCCCGAGATGATTTGCTCAATGAAACCAGGATAGAGGGAGCGAAGCCGTTTGTTGATTTCAAGATATCGGTAGTCTCTTCCCGGAGAGAACCCTATCAGGGAATACGCGCGGACGAGACTACCGAAGCGCCGGCGGTAGGCGCCACTAGACGGCGTGTCTTCCTGTTCGTCTATGATCAACGCTGACAGCCACCCATGAATCGCCACAAGCGCTCGGAGATTGTCAAGCATTTCCTGGTCGCTGAAATGGCGGTTCCGAGCTTCAATGATTTGCTGAGCTGCATCGAAGGCCTTCGCGCTCACAATAGCCGTGAAAGCGCCGGTTGCACGGACAAGAAGTTCCGGCGGGTTCCGCACCCGCCTCAGCTTGAGTTTGTAGGACACCCGATTGAAGACGTTATTGCCGATGTATTTCTCATTGGTCAGCAACTGGTGGACGGTTCCGCGGGTCCATGGATGTCCGAGGTCAGTGGAGGCTCCTTCGTGATTCAGGAGGTCAGCAATCTCCTTCTCGGTCTTTTTCTCCTCGGTGAATAGGCGATAGATCCGCCGGACCGTCGCAACTTCCTCGTCCGGGCCAGGTATCAGGATGACGCGGTCCGTCTGAAGGCTTTTCCGCTCCCCAAGATTCAGCACCGTCTTGGGAGATCCTGTCCGATCGATCATCAGCCGCCGTAAACCATAGCCGGCCATGCCGCCTTGCCGAAAGCCCCGCATGACATGCTGGCACTGGCCTGCAAACACCTTGTTTGAGAGGTTACGACTGTATTCGCCGGCCATGCCGCGCTTGATATTCTTCAGTATTGTCGCGTTGAAACTGCCGTCGTTGTCAAACTGCTCAGCACAATATTCGACGATAATGCCGGCGCGCTTGCAGAGGTGTTCGAGATAGGCGCCTTCGTCGGCGTCTTGGAAGCGTCCCCAGCGGCTGACATCGTAGACTAGAATTATCGAGAAATCGGTCTCGCCCGTCACGACATCACGGATAAGCTGCTGCAGCGCATCACGTCCGTCCAGCGTTAGCCCGCTTTTCCCTTCATCAGCATAGGTTCTGATAATGTCTATGCCATGACTCTCAGCATAGCTGACGTATCGTTTCTTCCTGATTTTTGCTAGAATAGTTATGATATTCGGTAGACGTGCGGATATACTGCGCAGCGCGTATTGGACGATCTTCTTCGTTACCGGAACCTAATCGATCATCGTCCTTCACGTCGTGGACCTCGCGCAAGGCAACTCTTCTCGCTGCCGAGCTTTCCGTGGGCAGTCGGGCACCACCTTTAGATGAAGGAGAGATAGTATGTCGTCTGCAAAGAAGGGCCGAAAGATTCGGTCCAGGTCCGGAACAACTTTTCAAAGCGACCCTCCGGAAAAGCGCCTAGGGGCCACTGGCTTTGCCAAGGCTATCTCGGAAGCACTCCGGCGTGAGTTCGACGGCAACGCGAGTGCGGTCAAGACTATTGTTGCGCTAACACGCGCAAACGAACGGGCCGTCAAGAATTGGTACGAGGGGCGAAACGGCCCGAGCGGTGAGTTTCTAATCCAACTTTGCCGTCACTCGGATGCCGTGCTGGAGACCGTTCTTCTGCTGGCGAACCGGCATTACCTAGTCACGGAAAAGAAGTTCATCGATACGCGAACAAAGCTTTCCGAAATGATCTCACAGCTCGATAAGTTGCTAAAACAGCCGAAGTGACATCTATGAATTTTTGAATATAGCTACCCAAGCTAGAGCATGTTCTTGGCCAACTCCCTGACGACGCCCCGACGTGCTTCTAGCCGATCGCAGTTGATCGTGGACAAATCCATCACTCAGACTTGGTTGTTGTGGCACCGCTGGGATCTTCCGCAGCTGGCATTCACGTTCCAGTTGCCTGTCGTTTCTCCCTAACAGCCCCGAACCAACATGTGATGGGCAGTTGTGTGCGTCAAGTTCAGCAAAATGGCTTGGCAGTGACGTCGTCGCTCCCACCGCTCCGCCCCCGTGTTAAGCGAGGGCGGCGGGAGCGGCAGGCCGCCTCAAGCGGCCAATGCTCTTAGGCTCTCCTTCTTGTGCTCGCGCAGATGCTCCATGTTGAGGTAGCGGGTTGCCTCGAGCCAGGTCTCGTGGATCTCCACGGCCAGCGCCCGCACCAGCCGCAGACAGCTCTGCCGGTTGGGGAAGATGCGAACCACAAGGGTGCGCCGCTTGATCTCCTGGTTCAGCCGCTCCAGCATGTTGGACGACTTCATGTGCTTGTGGTGGGGCAGCGGCAATCGATAGAAGCTCAGCGTCTCTTCAATGTTATTCTCCACCCAGTCCACCAGCTTCGGGTATTTGGCCTGCCATTTGGCGATCCATTGCGCCAGGTCGCGCTTGACCTCGGCAAGATCACGCCGGTCGTAGAACCATCGCAGCTCCATCAGGCAGTCGTCGTCGACCTTGCGCGGCACATAGTCGAGGGCGTTCCTCAGAAAGTGCACGTAACAGCGCTGCCAGACCGCCTCAGGCAGCAACTCGCCGATGGCCGCCGTGAGCCCCGGGTGGTCGTCGGAGACCACGAACTCGACGCCGGCAAGCCCGCGCTGCTTGAGGCCGGCGACGAACTCGCGCCAGCTCGAGCGGCTCTCGCGGTTGGCCAACTCGACGCCCAGCATCTGGCGCCGGCCTTCCCAATCGACGCCGATCGCCACCAGCACCGCCTGGCTGGCGATCACGCCGGCCTCACGCACCTTCTCATAGCGGGCGTCCAGAATGAGGTAGGGGTAGGGTTCCTCCAGCCGGCGCGTGAAGAACGCCTGCAACGCCTCATCCAGCCTGGCCGTCGCCGCACTCACCGTCGAAGCCGAGAAGGCGTGGCCGCACAGCTCTTCGGTGATTGCCTTGACCTTGCGCGTCGAAACCCCTTGCACGTACATCTCCACCAGCGCCGACACCAAGGCCTTCTCCGAGCGCTGGTAACGCTCAAACAGGTCCGTCGAGAACCGCCCGGCGCGATCTTGCGGGACCCGCAGCTCCAGCACGCCAACCCGCGTCACCAGCTTGCGCTCGTAATATCCGGACCGATAGCCCAACCGGCCCGCTGCCCTTTCTCGGCGCCCAGCGCCTCCGTCATCTCCGCTTCCAGAACCTCCTGCACGACAACCTGCAGCGCCTGGCGGAAACCGTCCTCCTCCGACAGCGGCAACGCTTTCAACTCCGAACCACCCAACCTAATCTCGCGTTTGGTCATGGCACTTCCCCTTTCACGGGAATCGGTGATCGCAACGTCACCAGCGTGCCATGACCGCCCGCGTTTCAGAGCGGGCCCGCTCCTTTCTTCAGAGCTTTTTGCAGAACCTTTCGAACACTATCTGATGGGCGGCCGCTTAGGTTGCCTCCGGTCGAGGCGCGAATGCCCGGTCTGGCGAAGCTCCACCAACGCCGGCTCATGGCGCAAACCGTGCCCTGATCGGGTTGGATTTAGGGTTCATGACTTGATCGAATCTCTGCAACGCTGGGCGCTTTCCTCTAGCGACAACCACTACACTGTCCTTCCGGAAAAGATCCGCGCCAGCCCTTCCTTCGTCACCTCCACCGCGTGAGCCGAGCTCAGTGCGATGTGACGCTTCAAAAGTTCGATGATGGCCGCGTGCTCGTTGTAAAAAGGCCGCCCTAATGGCGATTGCTCTCGAGATTTATGCACAGGAAGAGGCGGATCAGGGAGTTGACGCGCTCCAGAGGGACAAGCTCGCGCTCGTTCTTAGCGAGCTTGAGGATGGCTAGCTTCATGAGATTGATCTGCTGGGTGCCGAGGATGGCGGCCGCGGCGATGCTCGTTAGGCCAGCCAAGAACCGTATGGCTGCAACCCGAGGCTGTGCTACCCCTCTGGCTGTTGAGGAACCGAGAAAAAACAGATAGCTGGAAGGCTACCGCATCGGCTCCGATTCGGTAGCAACCTCGCGCCACTTCGCTAAGCTTGCGGGATCACAGACCCTGCGCGTCCATCTGGACACGCAGCGCCCTACACTCACGCGAACAAGAAATCGCTCTCGCTCAAATCCGTCACGCCGAGGACGGTGAGATCGTCATCGGTGTCGAAGTGAATGACACTGTCTTGCCCGATCACATCGATATCCAGATCGGCAAAGCTGCTGACGGTTGCGGCGAGGGCGCGGAAATCCAGGATGTCCTGGCCTTTCTCGAAATCTACCGTGTCGTGCCCGCTTTGCGGAGCGAAGACGAAGCGGTCGGCACCGTCTTCCCCCATCAGGTCGTCATCGCCGATGCCGCCAACCAGCGTGTCGTTTCCGTCTCCTCCGTTGAGGACATTCCCCGAGCCGCCGAAGACGGTGAGCCGGTCGTTGCCAGAGCCGCCGTTGAGAAAGCTGCTCCCTGGAACCGTGCCGGGCGCAACGGTAGCCACAAGAGTGTCGTGGCCGGAGCCGCCGTCCAGGCGGTTCTCGACTGGAGAAGTACCTGTGACATCAGGTCTGCCTATTGAAAGGAAAGCCTCGAGATGATCGTTGCCGGATCCTCCATTCAAGACATTCGCAACATCGTATAAAGGCCGCACAGGCGCCCCGCCAATAGCCACAACATCGAGGCGCGCTATCAAAGTGTCCTGTCCATCGCCTCCGTCGAGGCGGTTCAGGGCCCGTACACTCCCACCATTCCCGGTGATGTCCGCGTTCAGGCTGTCATCTCCTTTGCCACCATCCAGCCGGTTGGTGACATCGGTGACGCCGTTAAAGCTGGCGGAATGGGTTGCCTCGAGGACATCGCTGCCGTCATCACCCCACAACTCGTTAATGCCGACCGGCGTCCCGAAGTCGGAATTTGTAAAATTGAAAGCCCGTAGCACGTCATCGCCTCGGCCGCCGTGAAGGGAATTCGACACCAACTCGGTGGAAATGGACCTCCCCCTGGCTGAGGCGTCCAAGACGTCGTTGCCGTCCCCGCCATTGAGAACGTTCATGGCTGTCGCATGGCTTGCTACGAGCTCCGTTTCAGCCTGAGCCCTGATGTGGTCATCACCGGAACCGCCATCGACGGAGTTCATGGCGAAGTTGTCGACCCCACCCGCACCTCGGGTGTCCGCGAGGGCATCAATGGTGTCATCGCCGCTCCCGCCGAGAACGCGGGTCGTTACGATCACGTTTCCGAATGTCGGGCGAAATACATTCGCCACGGCATTGATCGTGTCGTTGCCGCGGCCGCCGTCGACCAAGACCTCGGCGGTCACATCCCTGTCCCGAATGTCTCCGCCCTGGAGCGTCACGGTCGCATCGAGAGCATCGTTGCCCGAGCCGCCGATCTGGATCGCGAGCCCGTGAACAGGCTCGGTGCCCGTTACCGGCACGACGACCTCGGTCGTCAGCGTATCATGGCCTCTGCCGCCGATGAGCCCCGTCCGGTTGAATACGCCGCTCAGGTCGTCATCACCAGCACGCCCGAAGACGATGTCGCCCTCGGCCTGTGCGCTGAGCGTGTCGTTGCGCCTGGTGCCAATGATCGCATCGTTGACCGGATCGATGAGGAAAAGCCATTCGATCGCCGTGAGATCCCCAAGGCGCTGGCTGGTGCTCGTTGCCTGCTCTGCTGCCTGGTTTTTTGAGATCCGCATCCTCTCCTCCTGCTATCAACGCCGCAAGCACTCTTTGCCGAGGGCACGATCGTGTCTCTGGGAGCGGGGGTGGATGAGGCTTGGGTCGCCTCGCCCTTCGGCCTCGGCCGGGATGATCAGCCTAGTCACGGCAAGCAAGCTGGTGAAGAAAGCATTGCTCGAAATCGCAATGATTTCCACCAGCGCATTAGTGTCTCATTTTGAAACGATGCCGCCTGAATTGATGAGCCTTCTAAGTCGAAGGGAGATTCCGATCGCCACCAGAAGTAACTCGATTTTGCGATCGGTGAGAAATCCAGGGAACGATCTCCGAGGGCACGTGGGCGCTACCCCGTCCTCCCGAAGAAGATCCGTGCCAGGCCTTCCTTGGTCACCTCCACCGCGTGAGCCGAGCTCAGCGTGATGTGGCGCTCCAGGAGCTCTCCGCCGGTTTCTCCATCGCGACGCTTGAGGCAATCGATGATGGCCGCATGCTCGTCGTACAGGCCGCCCCGGCGGCGGCTGCTTTCGAGATCGATGCGCCGGAAGAAACGGATCAGCGAGTTGACGGACTCCAGGGCGACAAGCATGCGCTCGTTCTTGGCGAGCTTGACGACGGCGGTGTGGAAGGCCTCGTCGGCCTCCGCCACCTTCGCCCAGTCGGTCGTCGACCCGAGATCGCTGTTGTTCTGCCAGATCGCGACGGCTTTGGCGATGTCGGCGTCGCTGCCGCGCTGACAAGCAAGCCTGAAGGCCGCCCGCTCGATCGCCGCGCGCAGCTCATAGAGCTCCTGCACGCCCTCCGGGGTAATGTCGCGCGCATAGAAACCGCGATTGGGGACGAAGCTCATGAAGCCGTCGCGCGCCAGCCGGTTGAGGGCTTCGCGGACGGGGGTCCGGGAGACGCCCAGCCTGTTGGCCAGCTCCACCTCGTTGACGCGCTCGCCGGGCTTGAAGCGGTATTCGACCGCCAATTCCTTGACCGCTTGATAGACCTTATCGACGCTGTCGGCCGCGCGGCCCGTCTTCTTCGGCTTGGCTGTCGTCTGCACCTTCACTCCGTTCCGACCGGCTCAAGCCCCCGTTTCTGAGTCGATCAATGCTCGCATCGCCGCACTAATGGCATGGTGAAGTGCAGTTCACAATCCTCTTGTGGATACACTTCTGTCCACATATAGTCGCGGCCGTTGAGCATGAAATTTGGAGTTTCAGAATGAGCAGCATCACGCGAATCGACGGTGGCCCGCGCATGAGCCAGGCCGTGGTCCATGGCAACACGGTCTATCTCGCCGGTCAGGTCGCTCTCGACGCGGGAGGCGAAAGCGTCACCGCGCAGACCAGGAACATCCTCGACCGTATCGATGCGTTGCTGGCGAAGGCAGGCACCGACAAGACCAAGCTGCTGTCCGCTTCTATCTGGCTCGCCGACATGGCCGACTTCGCGGAGATGAACGCGGTCTGGGACGGCTGGGTGGCTAGGGATAACACCCCTGCCCGCGCTGCCGTGGAATCGAAGCTGGCTGCGCCGCAGTTCACGGTCGAGATCGCCGTGATCGCTGCTCTCTGAGCAGCGTCCAGAGCAAGCTACGGAGATCGAGGATGCGCGTTGCCGTGCTCGGCGCCGGTGTTGCCGGCATCACCACAGCCTATGAGCTCGCCCGCGACGGGCACGAGGTGACGGTCATCGAACGCCTGCCCGAGGCAGCGGCGGAGACCAGCTTCGCCAATGCGGGACTCATCGCGCCCGGCCATGCCTATACATGGTCGTCGCCGAAGGCGCCGCGCATCCTGCTTCGCTCGCTCGTCGACGACAGCCAGGCGCTGCGCTTCCGCCCCAGCCTCGACCCCCGGCTATGGTCCTGGTCGTGGAAGTTCCTGATGAATTGCACGGCCGAGAAGGCCAGCGCCAACACCAAGCGCAAGGTGCGGCTCTGCCTCTATTCCCAGGATCGGCTCACGGGCATCGTGGCGGAGACCGGCGTCGAATATCACGGCCTGGACGGCGGTCTGCTCTACCTCTACCGCAAGCCGGAATCCTTCGCGCGCGGTTCCGCCAACACCCGCATCCTCGCTGAAGAAGGGCTGGAACTGCGCGCGATCTCGCCCGAGGAAGCCGCGCGTATCGACCCGGCGCTCGCCGCGGTCAAGGACAAGTTCGCGGGCGCGGTCTACTGCCCTTCGGACGGCAGCGGCGATGCCCGGGTCTTCACCCAGAATCTCGCCCGCTACTGCGCGGAGAAGCTCGGCGTGACCTACCAGTTCGACACGGAGGTGAAAGGTTTCGAAGCAACCGGCGGCCGGATCGACCGCGTCGTCACCTCCAAGGGCACCGTCGCCGCCGACGAGTTCGTGCTTTGCCTCGGGGTCTTCGCCCCCGATTTTGCGCGACGCCTCGGCGTTTCCCTGCCGATCTATCCGATCAAGGGCTATTCGGTGACAATGCCGATCGAAGCCTCCAGCCTGCCGCCCACGGTGGGCGGTGTCGACGAAGACAATCTCGTAGCCTACGCCCGGTTCGGCGACAGGATGAGGGTGACGGCCACCGCCGAGTTCGCCGGCTTCGACAAGTCCCACAAGCCGGACGATTTCCGTCACATGCTTGCGGCGATCCGCGACATCTTCCCGAAGGGCGCCGACTACGCCAAGCCGCAATATTGGGCGGGGCTGAGGCCGATGACGCCCGAGGGAACCCCCATCTTCGGGCGCGGCGGACGTTTCTCCAACATGGTCTTCAATGTCGGTCACGGCCACATGGGCTGGACCATGTCGGCCGGCTCGGCCCGCATCACCGCCGACATCGTCAAACGGGCAAGCCCAGGCTTCGACCCCGCCGGCATGCTGGTGAATTAGCCAGGCGTCGTGCGCAGCTCCTGTGCGTACAAACATGATATAGGGCGTGCAACAGCTCCCCCTCTCCGTCTCGGCTTCGCCGAGCCACCTCTCCCCCACGCTGCGCGTAGGGGAGAGGAACCGCCGGCGCACGCTCGGCGCCCTTCCTCTTCCCCACGAAGTGAGGGAGAGGTGGCTCGGCGAAGCCGAGACGGAGAGGGGGAACCTGGAAGACGCCCGAACACGCGGGCGTCTCAAGCTCGCATCAGCCCACCCCAGCAATCACCAGGGACGAGCGCCTTCGATGATCTCGACGGCCCTGGCCGCGAAGCGGCCGGCCAGCGGTGCCACTTCGGCGGCGTCGGCCCCGGCGGCATTGCCCGCGCGTGCCCGGTCGGCGATGCCGACGAAGATCACCGCGAAGCGAAACAGCGAAAAAACGAGGTGAAAGCGCTGCAGCGGCGCGGTCGATACCGCATGGGCGAAGTAATGGTCGAGGAACTCGCGCTGGGTGGGAATGCCGAGCGCTTCCAGGTCCAGCCCGAGAATACCGCCATACTCCTCAGGAGAAGAATGCCAGGTCATGGAACAAAAGCCGAGATCGGCGAGAGGATGGCCGAGGGTGGAGAGCTCCCAGTCGAGAATGCCGATCACCTCCGGCCTGTCAGCATGAAAGAGCAAATTGCCCAAGCGAAAATCGCCATGCGCGATCGACACGCGGCCATCGTCGGCGGGCATGTTCCGCGGCAGCCAGTCGGCCACGATTTCGAGCGCGTTGATCCGTTCGCTGGGCGATGCCCTCAATTGCTTCGTCCAGCGGCCTATCTGACGTTCGAAATAGTTCCCGGGTTTTCCGTAATCGCCGAGACCGATCTCGTCGGGACGCACGGCATGCAGTTTCGCGAGCGCCTCGGCCATGCCGAGATAGACGCCCCGCCGTTCTTCCCGGCTAAGCCCGGGTAGCGAGCAGTCGTGGAAGACGCGGCCATCGAGCCGCTCCATCAGGTAAAAGGGCGTCCCCAGCGGTTCGTCCTGGTGGTGAAACAAGATGGGGCTCGGCACCGGCACGTCGGTGGGCTCAAGTGCCTGGAGCACGCGAAACTCACGGTCGATGGCATGCGCTCCGGGCAGGATGGGCCCTGCCGGCTTCTTGCGCAGCACCATGCGACGGCCCCCGAAATCGACAAAATAGGCCGGATTGGATTGGCCGCCGCTGATCCTTTCGAGCGACATCGTGCCTTGGCCGAAGCGCTGGCGGAGAAAAGATTCCAGGGCGTCCGGGTCGAAGTCCAGTTGCTGCGCGCGGGTTGGCTGTCCACCCTCCATAGCCGGTTCCCTACGCCTCGCCTTCAACGCGCCAGCGCCAGAAACCCAGCTCCTCCTCATTCAGGAAGCGGTTCAACACCATCTTGTGGACCTCGTCGGCGCCGTCGACCAGCCTCGCCTGACGGGCATATCGATAGATCCATTCCAGCACGGTGTCCGTCGAATAGCCCCGGGCACCATTGATCTGGATGCCGATATCGGCCGCGTCGTGCAGCACGTTGGCGACATGCACCTTGGCCATGGACACTTCCTTGCGAGCAAAACCGCCGCGATCGAGCTCCCAAGCCGCCTTCATCACCAGCATGCGGCCGATTTCGATGCGCATGGCGAGGTCGCCGAGTTTCAGCTGGATGCTCTCGCGGTCGGCCAGGCGCTGGCCGAAGCCATAGCGCTCGGCGGCATAGGCGCGCGCGATCTCGACGCAGCGCTTGGCAAGGCCGAGCCAGCGCATGCAATGGGTAAGCCGCGCCGGTCCCAGCCGCACCTGTGTCACCTTCATGCCTTTGCCTTCGCCGGCCAACAGGTCTTCGGCCGGGATCTCGAGCCCGTCGAATTCCAACTCGCAATGGCCGCCATGCTCTTCCGGCCCCATGATCTCGATGCGGCGCTTGATGCGCCATCCCGGCTGATCCCTATGGAACAGGAGCGCGGAGAGCCCGTGCCGGGCATCGTCGGAAGTGCGGGCGACAAGAATGAAATGGCTCGCTTCTTCGGCTCCGGTGATGAACCACTTGCGCCCTGTGACCACGTATTTATCGCCCCGGCGCTCGGCCCGGGTCATGATCATCGACGGATCGGACCCACCGCCCGGATGCGGCTCGGTCATGGCGAAAGCCGATCGGACCCGGCCCTCGACGATGGGGGCAAGCCATTTCTGTTTCTGTTGCGGCGTGGCCAATGCTTCGAGCACCATCATGTTGCCGTCATCCGGCGCGCCGGAATTGAAGGCCACGGGCCCGAAGATCGAGCGGTTCATCTCCTCGTAACAGACGGCCATGCCCATCTTGCCGAGCCCTTGCCCACCCGTCTCTGGTTTGAGCTGCAGGCACCACAGCCCCTGCGCCCGCGCCTTGGCTCGCAACGTGTCGAGCAATGGCAGCGCGATATTGCCGTGAGCGTCGAAAGACGCCCGATCGGCTTCGAGCGGCAGGATTTCGCGATCAACGAAATCGGCGATGCGCGCCCGATAATCTTCGACGCGGGCTGGAATTTCGAAATTCATGAGGTCCCTCACAGAGATGAGACGAGATGCCCGCCATCCACTTCGATGGACGAGCCGGTGATGTAGCTGCCGGCGGCGGAAGCCAGCAGCAGGAGCGCGCCATCCAGCTCCCGCGCCTGGCCCAGCCGGCGCTGCGGAATTCGCTTGATCAATTGGAGGCCCGCTTCCGACTCGAAGAATTCGCGGTTGATGTCGGTCTCGATGTAGCCGGGGCAAAGCGCGTTGACGCGGATGCCCTCGCGCGCCCATTCGAGAGCCAGAACCTTGGTGAGTTGGATGACGCCGGCCTTCGAAGCGGCATAGGCGCTGAGATTGCCGGCGACGCGGTGACCAAGGATAGAAGCGATGTTCACGATCGCGCCGCCGCGACCGGAAGCCTTCATACCGCGCGCGACCGCCTGGGAGACGACGAACACCCCTTTGAGATTCGTATCGAAAACGCGATCCCACTCCTCGGCGTCGAGTTGGAGCGCGGGCGCCGCCCCGGAAATCCCGGCATTGTTGATCAGTATGTCGAAACCCGGCCCGGCCTCGGCGAGCGCCGCGACCACCGAGGCAGCGTCGGCGACATCCATCTGGACCGACGAAGCGCTGCCGCCCCCGGCAACGATCCTCGCGCAGGCCTCGGCGAGGGCCTCCTTGCGGCGGGCCGCCAGCGTGACCGACGCGCCATAACGCGCAAGCAGCTCGGCAAAATGCAAGCCAAGTCCGCCGGAAGCCCCGGTGATGAGGGCTCTCTTGCCCTGGAGATCATCGAAGAGCATGGGAACCTCCCAAAAACGAGCGAGCGCTCGATTTTTTATGCACAATCGAATCCTTTTGCAATAGGATGTTTGATCTTCGCCTCTGCCCTGCCGAACATCTCCGCCCCTTGTTGGGGAGATGTCCGGCAGGACAGAGGCGGTGTTTCGACTGTTACCCCTATTGCCGGCCTAGCCTTTTGTTTTCGCTTCGGATTTCTCCCGAATGCGGTTTCCACCGCAGGCCTCGATACGATAGGGTGCATGGAAGAAGTGAGATGGGAAACGGCTTGAACGTCGCAAACCGCAGATACTGGACAACCGAATTCTCCACGGAAGCGCTGTGTGCACGCATCCTCGAAAGGCATCGCGATGCCATCCGCATCCAGAAGCCGCATCTCGCGGTCGCCAATCTTGCCCGCATCATCGAGGCCACCCTGAAACTGTCGAACCGGCGCGGTTTTCAGGCAACCAGCCTGCGGGATCTCGCCAAGGCCTCAGGGCTCAGCATGGGTGGACTCTATTCTTACTTCGACAACAAGACGACGCTGCTGTCGATGGTCCTGGGCGAAGTATCGACCACGGTGAGGGAAGTGCTGGGTTCCGCGCCGCCGGACATTGCCGACGATCCGCAAACCCACCTGCGCTGGTTGATCGAGGCGCATATACGGCTCACCGAAGCCATGCAGCCTTGGTTCGTGTTCGCCTATATGGAGGCGAAGTCCTTCCCCGCCAACGAGCGTCGCATGGCCACGGACAGCGAGGTCGCCACCGAGGAGATCTTCGCCGGCGTGCTGAGGCGCGGTGTTGAACAGAATCTATTCGACATAGCCGACGTCGAACTCACTGCGTCCTTGATCAAGCCCCTGCTGCAGGACTGGTACGTGAAGCGCGGCAAATATCGGAAACGCGGCACAACGATCGAGCAATATATCGACGCGGTCTGCGACATGGTCGCCGCGGCGATTTCAAAGCCCGCTCGATAGAGCATTTCGGCCGGAAAACCGGTTCCCACTTTTCCTGGAATTGCTCCAGGCTCGCACTTCAGGAAGCTGGCTTATCCCAGCAGCGATAGGGATCCACCGTTTAGCCAAGCCCCTCATCCGCCTGCCGGCACCTTCTCCCCGCATGCGGGGAGAAGACCGCTCTCATCTCCACTTTCGCCAATCGCGCCCCGCTGGTGATTGGCGAAACCCAAGCGGCCGGCGTCTCTCGCCCCGCGTGCGGGGAGAGATGTCCGGCAGGACAGTGAGGGGCGAATGCGGCCGGTCAGAAGTCAACGCTTCTGATCATACTAATCTTAAGTTCCGCTACCGGTTCCGGCGCTTGCCTTCGAGGAGGTCGAGCACGGCGTTGGCGGCGTCGAGGACGTTGGTGCCGGGCCCGAAGACGGCGGCGACGCCGTGATCGTAGAGATATTGATAGTCCTGGCGTGGCACGACACCGCCGACGACGACCACGACTTCGCTGGCACCTCTTGCCTTGAGGGCTTCGACGAGTTGCGGCGCCAGCGTCTTATGGCCTGCCGCCAGCGACGACATGCCCACCACATGAACCCTGGACTGGACGGCCAGGTCTGCGGCTTCCCCTGGCGTCTGGAACAGCGGGCCCGCCAGCACCTCGAAACCGATGTCGCCGAATGCCGAGGCGATGACCTTGGCGCCACGGTCGTGGCCGTCCTGGCCGAGCTTGGCCACCATGATACGGGGCTTGCCGCCCAGCGCGGCCGCGACCTGGTCGAGGCGGGAGAGCAAGGTGCGATATTCCGGCTCGCCGTCATAGGCCTTGCCGTAAATCTCGCCGACGACTTCGGGAACCACGGCATGGTCGCCGAAGGCACGACGCAAGGCGTCGGAAATCTCGCCGACGGTAGCGCGCGCCCTGGCCGCCTCCACCGCGGCTCCCAGCAGATTGCCCTCTCCGGTGCGCGCCACTTCCTCCAAAGTCGCCAAGGCGGCTTCAACCGCGTTCGGATCGCGCTGTCGGCGCACGCGCTGGAGCCGCGCGATCTGCGACTGGCGCACGGCCGTGTTGTCGATCTCCAGCGTGTCGATCTGGTCTTCCTCATCCAGCCGATATTTGTTGACGCCGACGATCACCTCTTCGCCCCGGTCGATCGCGGCCTGCTTGCGGGTTGCAGCCTCCTCGATCATTCGCTTGGGCAGCCCCTCATAGACGGCCCTGGTCATGCCGCCCTGCTGCTCGATCTCTTCGATCAGGGCCCAGGCCTTTTCCGCCAGTTCGCTGGTCAGCGCCTCGACATAGTAGGAGCCTGCAAGCGGGTCGACGACCTTGGTCACGCCCGTCTCGTGCTGGAGGATGAGCTGAGTGTTCCGGGCAATGCGGGCCGAGAACTCGGTGGGCAGTGCGATCGCCTCGTCGAAGGAGTTGGTGTGCAGCGATTGCGTGCCACCGAGCACCGCGGACATGGCCTCGAAAGCTGTGCGGACTATGTTGTTGTAGGGATCCTGCTCCTGCAGCGACACGCCCGAGGTCTGGCAATGGGTGCGCAGCATCAGCGAGGAGGCTTTCTTCGGCTCGAACTCCTCCATGATGCGGGTCCACAGGAGCCGCGCGGCGCGGAGCTTGGCCGCCTCCATGAAGAAGTTCATGCCGATGGCGAAGAAGAAGGAGAGCCGCCCGGCGAAGTCGTCGACATTGAGGCCCTTCTTCAGCGCCGCCCGCACATATTCGCGCCCGTCGGCCAGCGTGAAGGCGAGTTCCTGCACCAGCGTCGCCCCGGCCTCCTGCATATGGTAGCCGGAAATCGAGATCGAGTTGAATTTCGGCATCTCCTGCGCCGTATACTCGATGATGTCGGCGACGATCCGCATCGATGGTTCCGGCGGGTAGATATAGGTGTTGCGGACCATGAACTCCTTGAGGATGTCGTTCTGGATGGTCCCCGAGAGCTGGGCCCGCGCCACACCCTGCTCCTCGCCGGCGACGATGAAACTGGCGAGGATCGGGATCACCGCACCGTTCATGGTCATCGATACCGAGACCTTGCCGAGCGGGATGCCGTCGAACAGGATCTTCATGTCCTCGACGGAATCGATCGCCACGCCGGCCTTGCCGACATCGCCCTCGACGCGCTGGTGATCGCTGTCATAACCGCGATGAGTCGCCAGGTCGAAGGCGACCGACACGCCCTGCTGGCCGGCGGCAAGCGCCTTGCGGTAGAAGGCGTTGGACTCCTCCGCCGTGGAGAAGCCGGCATATTGGCGGATCGTCCAGGGCCGGCCGGCATACATGGTGGCGCGCGGGCCCCGCACGAATGGCGCCTGGCCGGGCAGCGAGCCGAGATGGCCGACGCCCTGAAGGTCGTCCGCCGTGTAAAGCGGCTTCACCTCGATGCCTTCGGGCGTGTTCCAGACGAGCTTGTCGGGATCCGCCTTGATCTCCTTCTCGGCCGCCGCGCGCCATAATTCGAGCTTAGTCATGAGAACCTCCCGAGAGACTGAGGAGCGGTCTCACCCCCCTCTGGCCTGCCGGCCATCTCCCCCTCAAGGGGGGAGATTGGCTGCCATTGATTGCTTCGCCAATTGTCGACGGTTGGCGAAAACTGAACTGCGATCCAATCTCCCCCCTTGAGGGGGAGACGGCCGGCAGGCCAGAGGGGGGTGCCTGTCGCAGCCATGATCACGCGAATTCCATGATGAGTTCGTCCACGGCAAGGCTTGCGCCGGCCTTGGCCGCGACGGATTTGACGGTGGCGCGCCGCTCGGCTCTCAGCACATTCTCCATCTTCATCGCTTCCACCGTGGCGAGCGCCTGGCCGGCCTCGACGGTATCGCCCTCGGCCACCGTGATCGTGGTCAGGACGCCCGGCATCGGGCAGAGCAGGAGCTTGGACGTGTCCGGCGGCAGCTTCCTGGGCATCAGGCGCACAAGTTCGGCGACGCGAGGCGGCCGCACGAATGCGATCGTATCGATGCCCCTCCATCTGAGCCGGATGCCGGAGCCGCCCAGACTCGTCTTGATTCCAATCCGCTTGCCGCCGATATCGAAGGACGCGTGCGTCGCGCCGGGCTGCCAGTCACTGGAAACATCCAGCGCCGAGCCATCGTCGAATTCCACGAGAGTGACGTCGCCGTCATCCCGGCAATGGGTGGGGAAACTGTAGTCATCGAAAGTGGCGACCCAGTCCTGGCCGATCGGTCTCCTATGGTTGGCGAGCGCACCGGAGATCTGGGCATTCCTGCGCTGCAGCCGCAGGTTGATGAACGCCGCAGCCGCGGCGATCATCTTTGCATCGGCCAACCCGGGCACCACCCCCGTAAAACCGTCAGGAAACTCTTCCGCGATATAGGCTGTCGTCAACCGGCCTTCGCGGAACCGCTGCTGCTCCATCACAGCCGAGAGGAATGGCAGGTTGTGACCGATGCCTTCCACCTCGAAGTCATCGAGCGCGGCGCTCATCGCTTCGATTGCGGCCAGGCGATCGGGAGCCCAGGTGCAGAGCTTGGCGATCATCGGGTCGTAATACATCGAAATCTCGCCGCCCTCGAACACGCCGGTGTCGTTGCGCACGATCGTGCCATCGTCGCGGCGGCCTTCGACCGGCGGGCGGTAACGTGTAAGCCGGCCGATCGACGGCAGAAAGTTGCGGTAGGGATCCTCGGCATAGAGGCGGCTTTCGACCGCCCATCCATCCAGCTTGACGTCGTTCTGCGTGAAGCGGAGCCGCTCGCCGGCGGCGACGCGTATCATCTCCTCTACGAGGTCCAGGCCGGTGACCAACTCGGTCACGGGATGCTCGACCTGCAGGCGGGTATTCATCTCGAGGAAATAGAAATTGCGCTCCCCATCGACGATGAACTCGACCGTACCGGCCGAAAAGTAGCCGACCGCCCTGGCCAGCGCCACGGCCTGCTCGCCCATCGCCTTGCGCGTCGCCTCGTCGAGGAAAGGCGACGGGGCCTCCTCGATCACCTTCTGGTTGCGGCGCTGGATCGAACATTCGCGCTCGCCCAGATAGACGATGTTGCCGTGCTGGTCGCCGAGCACCTGGATTTCGATGTGGCGCGGTTCGGTGACGAATTTCTCGATGAAGATGCGATCGTCGCCGAAGGAGGCTTTCGCCTCGTTGCGCGACGACTGGAAGCCCTCACGCGCTTCCTGCTCGTTCCAGGCGATGCGCATGCCCTTGCCGCCGCCGCCGGCGGAAGCCTTGATCATCACGGGATAACCGATCGAGGAGGCGATCCGCACCGCTTCGTCGGCGTCTTCGATCAGCCCCATGTGACCGGGCACCGTGCTCACGCCCGCGGAGGCGGCGATCCTCTTCGAGGTGATCTTGTCGCCCATCGCCTCAATGGCGACCGGCGGCGGGCCGATGAAGGCGATGCCGTCGACTTTCAAGGCTTCGGCGAAATTAGCATTCTCCGAGAGGAAGCCGTAGCCGGGGTGTACGGCGTCGGCGCCGGTCTGCTTCACCGCATCGAGGATCTTGTCGATGACGATATAGGACTGAGCCGAAGGCGCGGGACCTATATGCACGGCTTCGTCGGCCATCTTCACGTGCAGCGCCTCACGGTCGGCGTCGGAATAGACTGCGACCGTTGCGATGCCGAGCTTCCTCGCCGTCTTGATGACACGGCAGGCGATTTCACCGCGGTTTGCGATAAGGATTTTCCTGAACATCGTCGACCTGCTCATAATGGCATCGTGTCATGCTTCTTCCACGGCGTTTCGGCCGTTTTGCCGCGCAGGGCCGCGAAAGCGCGGGCAATACGGCGTCGAGACGAATGCGGCATGATCACCTCATCGATGAAGCCTCGTTCGGCGGCCACGAAAGGATTGGCGAAGCGCTCCTCATACTCCTTCGTGCGCTGGGCGATCTTGTCCTTGTCGCCGATCTCGGAGCGATAGAGGATTTCCGTCGCGCCCTTGGCGCCCATCACCGCGATCTCCGCCGTCGGCCAGGCATAGTTCACGTCGGCGCCGATATGCTTCGACGCCATGACGTCATAGGCGCCGCCATAGGCCTTTCGGGTGATCAGCGTGACCATCGGCACACTGGCCTGGCTGTAGGCGAAGAGAAGCTTCGCGCCGTGCTTGATGACGCCGCCATATTCCTGCGCCGTTCCCGGCAGGAAGCCCGGCACGTCGACCAGAGTCAGGATCGGAATGGAGAATGCATCGCAGAAGCGCACGAAGCGTGCCGCCTTGCGCGAGGAGTCGATGTCGAGGCAGCCGGCCAGCACCATGGGCTGGTTGGCGACAACGCCGACGGTCTGCCCCTCGATGCGCAGGAAGCCGGTGATGATGTTCTTCGCGAAGGCTTGCTGGATCTCGAAGAAGTCGCCTTCGTCGGCGATGGCCAAAATCAGCTCCTTCATGTCATAGGGCTTGTTGGCACTGTCGGGGATCAGCGTGTCGAGCCGCATGTCGATCCGCGAGGGATCGTCATGGAAGGGCCGTACTGGCGGCTTCTCGCGATTGTTGAGCGGCAGGAAGTCGAACAGGCGCCGCACCCCTTCCAGGGCTTCGACGTCATTGTCGAAGGCGCCGTCGGCGACGGACGATCGCTGCGTGTGCGTGCGCGCGCCGCCCAGTTCCTCGGCCGTCACGATCTCGTTGGTGACGGTCTTCACGACGTCGGGGCCGGTGACGAACATGTAGGAGCTGTCGCGCACCATGAAGATGAAGTCGGTCATGGCCGGCGAATAGACGGCACCGCCCGCGCAGGGTCCCATGATGACCGAAATCTGCGGAATGACGCCGGAAGCCTCGACATTGCGCTTGAAGACGTCGGCATAGCCGGCAAGCGAAGCGACGCCTTCCTGGATGCGCGCGCCGCCGGAATCGTTGAGCCCGATCACCGGCGCTCCGTTGCGCACCGCCATGTCCATGATCTTGCAGATCTTCTGGGCATGGGTTTCCGACAGCGACCCGCCGAGCACGGTGAAATCCTGCGAGAAGACGTAGACGAGGCGGCCATTGATCGTGCCCCAGCCCGTAACCACGCCATCGCCCGCCACCTTCTGGCTTGCCATGCCGAAATCGACGGCACGATGCGTGACATACATGTCGAACTCCTCGAACGAGCCCTCGTCGAGGAGAACTTCGAGCCGTTCGCGGGCGGTCAGCTTGCCCTTGGCGTGCTGGGCATCGATACGCTTCTGGCCCCCACCCAGGCGCGCCTCGGCGCGGCGCTCTTCGAGCTGTTCAAGAACGGCGCGCATCGGTTCGTCCTCTCGCCGCAGCCGCGTGAAATAGCGTCATCCCTGCCTCCTAAAGCATGTCTCCCGAAAGTGTGCGGTTTCGGGAAAAGACATGCGCAAATTACGAACGTACAGGCCGCCATCGACCAAAGGTCCGTCTAAGTCGGGAGGCGAGCGGAGAAAATGTTGGAAGAGGTGCAAAAGCGTAATATAGAACATTGAAAACAGCGAATTGCGAAAATGCGAACATGGCTTCGGGAAAGCTCTATATCGGCCGGCGCGTGCGCGAGTTGCGCGAAGCCGGAAGGACGACGCAGGCGGCCTTCGCCGAACGGCTCGGCATTTCCACGAGCTATCTCAACCAGATCGAGAACAATCAGCGCCCGGTCTCGGCCGCGGTCCTGCTATCTCTGGCCGAAAAATTCCAGGTGGATATCGCCACGCTCTCGGCAAGCGATGGCGACCGATTGCTTTCGGCGCTTGTCGAAGCCCTCGCCGACCCGCTCTTCGAGCCCTATGCGCCGACGCTTCATGAGTTGAAGCTGATCACGCAGAATGCGCCCGGTTTGGCGCACGCTTTGATCGCCTGTCACCAGGCCTATCGGCGCAATGGCGAGCAACTCGCGAGCTACGACGACCAGATGGTCCGGACCAACAGCTTTGCCGAGCTGACGCCCTATGAGGAGGTTCGTGACTTCTTCCATTTCGTCGACAATTATGTCCACGAGTTGGACCTTGCCGCCGAGCGGCTGGCTGCGGATCTCGGACTGCCCGACCGTGATCCCGGCATCGCTTTGCCGGACCGGCTGGAGGCCCGTCACGGAATCCGCATTCTGAAGATCGATCCGGGCGAGGACACGCTGCGGCGCTTCGATCCGGCAGCCCGTGCCCTTTTCCTCAATCCCTACGCGCCCGCCGCGACACGCAGCTTCCAGATGGCCTTTCAGATCGCCGCCTTAGAGTTCGGTGCGGAGATCGACGCCATCGCTCGGCGTGGCGAGTTCCGCACCCCCGAGGCCGTCGAGATCTGCCGCATCGGCCTGCAGAACTATTTCGCCGGCGCGCTCACCCTTCCCTACCAGCCGTTCCTCGCGGCAGCCCGGGAGCTGCGGCACGATCTGGAACTGCTGGCGGCGCGTTTCGGCGCAAGCCTCGAGCAGATCGCGCACCGGCTGTCCACCTTGCAGCGCCCCGGAATGAAGGGGGTGCCTGTGTTCTTCGCCCGTATCGACCGCGCCGGCAACATCACCAAGCGACACAGCGCGGCCAAACTCCAGTTCGCCCGCTATGGCGCGGCCTGTCCGCTATGGAATGCCCACCAGGCTTTCGAAATGCCCGGCCGCATCATTCGCCAGCTCGCGGAAACCCCGGACGGCGTGCGCTATCTGAGCGTCGCGACGGAGATCGTGAAAAGCAGCGGCGGCTTCAATGCCACGCCACGCCGTTACGCGATCGCGCTCGGCTGCGAGATCTCCTATGCGAGCGACTTCGTCTATGCCGACGGGCTCGACATCACCAGCCGCTCGGCCTTCGATCCCATCGGTATCTCCTGCCGCATCTGCGACCGCCCAAACTGCGCCCAGCGCGCCGTGCCGCCACTGAAGCAGCGTCTGGCAGTGGATCACAACAGGCGCGGCGTGCTGCCCTATGCGCTGACTTGATCAAGCGCCGGTCGATTCGCGAGCCGCATCGACAGCGCTCATGCCTGACAATAGGCGCCTGCAATGCCTATATTGGAGGAAACTCACGACCGAGGAGATCCAGATGAGTATCCCGAGCGAACGCGCAGTGTTGGCTGGTGGCTGTTTTTGGGGGATGCAGGATTTGATCCGTCGTTACCCCGGCGTCATTTCGACCCGCGTCGGCTACACTGGAGGCGACGTGCCCAACGCGACATATCGCAATCACGGCAGCCACGCCGAGGCGATCGAGATCGAATTCGACCCCACCAGGATCAGCTACCGCGACCTCCTGGAATTCTTCTTCCAGATCCACGATCCATCGACACGCAATCGCCAAGGCAACGATGTCGGCACGAGCTACCGCTCGGCGATCTTCTATCTGAACGACGAGCAAAAGCACGTCGCGGAAGAGACCATCGCCGATGTGGATGCCTCTGGTCTTTGGCCAGGGAAGGTTGTGACCGAAGTGACGCCGGCCGGCGATTTCTGGGAAGCCGAGCCGGAGCACCAGGATTATCTCGAGCGCTATCCGAACGGCTACACCTGTCATTTCCCGAGGCCGGACTGGAAACTTCCCAAGCGCGACGAAGTCCGCCGCGCCGGATAGGAAAGGTCGAGTTCTATTCCGAGGTGGCAGGCCCCCTCTCCGTCTCGGCTTCGCCGAGCCATCTCTCCCCCACTTCGTGAGGGAGAGGAACCGCCGGCCGCACGCTCGGCGCCCTTCCTCTTCCCCACGATAGTGGGGGGAGAGCTGGCTCGGCGAAGCCGAGACGGAGAGGGGGACCTGCGCAGACTGCTCGCCCTGCGGCAGTTCAGTCACTCTTCAGCCAAAGCACGGGATCGGGAGCGCGACCGGAGGAGAACCGGGAGCGTAACCGGGCGGAAGTTCCAGGCATCGACGCCAACGTCGAACTGGCGCGTGAGCGGCTTCAGCCTGCCGTGTGAATGGCCGTGGAGGTCGATCGACTTCTTGCCCATCTGGTTCCAGGTCCGGAACGGGTAGTGGCAAAGGATCAGCAGCATGCCGTCGACCGCCAATTCCGCATAATGCTGAACGCTGGCCCAGCCGGACGCGGCGGTCGTGTCAGGCCCGTCATTGTTGCCGATGATCAGGTGCTTGCGTCCGTTGAGGCGCGAAAGAAGCGCTTCCGCATCTGCCTTGCTGCCGCGGGAAAAGTCGCCGAGATGCCAGACCTCGTCGTCAGGCCTTACGGTCTCGTTCCAGAACGCGATCAACGCCTCGTCATGGTCGGCGAGCGAAGCGAACGGGCGACGATCGATCCGGAGAATTCGAGGATCGTTGAAATGCGTGTCACTCGTGAAGAACACCATGGCATCCCGCTGCCGCCTGCCCGCGATCACGCGAAAATACCATCATTCGGCACTCGCTGCGTCTTTCAAGGTCCGGAACGTCACCGAGTATCTGAGCTCATCGCCCGCGGGAATGCTGTGTTCCCACACCGTGCGCGCAGGCCCTCGCATCAGATAGATCGAGCGCGGCGCAAGGATCTGCGCGGCGCGCTCCCATTTCGCGCCGACGCGGCGCCTGAAGCGGAAGCGGCATTCAGAGAGGAAGGACACACCGATCACGTCACCGAACACCGGCCGATCCCGATGCCAGCCGATGCCTGCTCCAGGCGTGTATTCCGTTGCGAGAATATGGGGCAGTTGCTCCGGCGTGAGCCTCGCGAACTGGGCAGCCTTCCCGCGCAGGGGCAAAAGAAAAGAAGGTATTTCGCGCGTCTGTTTCAGCCTGCCATCGGCGAAATCATAATGCAGGCCGAAGGAGACGACACGGCGGTTCCCCTCATGCCCCTGGAACTGGAACGGTTTGAAATCGAGTTCACGCAACTGCGCGACGAGCGCACTCTCCTCCTCGCTCGCGAGGAGGTCCTGCCGGTATCGAAATCCTTCCGGCAGCACGATCGGTGAGCCGAACAGGTCCGGCTGTAATTGCGTCGTCGTTCCCATCGCGAAGTAACGCCCAAGGCCCAGTCCGGTTCATTCGAACCGGACTTCATGGACCAAATCGGATCAGGCGCTCTTCCTGACTTGCCGCTCCGGAAACAGCGCGCGCAGGCCCTCCGGCGATGCCTCGGCGATGCCGCGCTCGGTGATCAACCCGGTGACGAGACGCGCCGGCGTCACGTCGAAGGCGGGGTTGCCGGCGGGAGACGCATCCGGGGAAACCCGCACCTGCGCGATCTCGCCCGACGCGGTCTTGCCCCACACATAGGAGACCTCGTCGGCGGAACGTTCCTCGATCGGGATTTCCTTGAGGCCGTCCGACACCGTCCAGTCGATGGTGGGCGACGGCAGGCCGACATAGAACGGCACGCCATTGTCATGCGCCGCCAGCGCCTTCAGATAGGTTCCGATCTTGTTGCAGACGTCGCCATTGGCGGTGGTCCGATCGGTGCCGACGATGACCATGTCGACCATGCCGTTCTGCATCAGGTGCCCGCCGGCATTGTCGACGATCAGCGTATGCGGCACGCCGTGGCCGGCCATCTCCCAGGCGGTGAGCTGGGCGCCCTGGTTGCGCGGCCGCGTCTCGTCGACATAGACATGGACCGGAATGCCTTCCTCGACTGCCAGATAGATCGGGGCCGTCGCGGTGCCGTAGTCGACCGTCGCCAGCCAGCCGGCATTGCAATGGGTGAGGATGTTGACCGGCTCGCCCGGCTTCTTCTTAGCGGCGATTTCACGGATGACGGCGAGGCCGTTCTTGCCGATGTTGCGGTTGAGCTCGATGTCCTCGTCGGCGATCTCGCCGGCGCGCTTGTAAGCCGCGGCGGCCCGCTCGGCCGGCGCGATCGGCCGCAGCATGCCGCGCATCTCGTCCAGCGCCCAGCGCAGATTGATGGCGGTCGGACGCGTCGCGTGGAGCTTTTCCCAGACGGCGTCGAGGGCGGCATCCGACGGGTCGTCCTTCATCTGGATCGCGACGCCGTAGGCCGCCGTCACGCCAATTAGAGGCGCGCCACGCACCCACATGTCGCGGATGGCGACAGCGACGGCGTCCACCGTGCGCAGCGTCTCGATGCGGAAGTCATGCGGCAGCCAGCGCTGGTCGATGATGTCGACCGAGCGTCCATCCTCGTTCAGCCAGATGGTGCGGTAATGACGGTCAGCGACTTTCACGGGCGGCTCTCCTTCTCGATCAGGGCGGCCAGGTTGTTGACCTCTTCGATGCTGTGGATCTGGCGGCAGTTTACCGCAAGATGACGGCCAAATTTGAGCGCCGGCGCCTCGCAGGAGGCGCGCAAATCGGCGTCCTCGATGGTCTCGAAATCCGCATTGTGGGCGAGGCCGAGGATGCGCCGGTGGATCTCCACCCCGGCAAAGCCCAAAGTGTCCTCCCAGATCTCGTGCAACAGGCGGTCGAGCGCCTGCTCGGCGCCCAGCGCATCGCCCCGATCCTCGAAGAGGCTCCGGTGATAGAGCATGCCGGTGCGCTCGGTGCGCCACAGGCGGGAGAACTCGCCGCGGAACACCGACCAGATCTCGGCCGTGGTGCGCAGGAGATAGGCCCGCATGGAATCGCGCGATCCGTTCTCCTCGTGGCCGCGCTGCGAGAAATAGGCCATCCAGAAATTGGCAAGCAGCATGCCGACGTCGAAGGCGATCGGCCCGTAGAAGGCGAATTCCGGATCGATGACGCGGGTTTCCTCGTCCGTCACCATGATCGAGCCGGTGTGAAGATCGCCATGCAGCAGCGTCTCGGCCTTGGACGCGAAGAGGTGCTTCAGGCGCTGGGCCTCGACCTTCAGGTCGCGGTCGGCACGCAGCTCGGCGACGAGCGGGTCGAGCTGCGGCGAAGTATGCCGGTTGAGCTTCGCCTCGAAATAGGGATCGGTGAAAACGAGGTCCTCGGTGATGCCGCAAAGCTCCACATTGTCGGCGAAGAGCGCCAGGTCGGCCTTGCGGTCGCGCGTTGCCATGTGGAAATCGGAGCCGCGGAACAGCGTGCGTGCCGTGAACAGGCCCAGATCTTCCGCGATCCGCGGCAGCTCACGACCGGCGATCAGTTCCTTGCGCAGGATGATGTGCGGCGACAGAAATTCCATGACGATGAGCGCCTGCGCCTCGTCGAAATGGTAGATGGCCGGCACGGTGCCCGGCGCGCGTGCCTCCTGACGCTTCAGCGCGTGGTATTCGAAGAAGGACCGCTTCAAGGGCAAGGGCCAGCTGTCGCCGACGAGGCGCACATAGGGCAGTGCCTGCTTGACCACCGCGGCGCCCTTGCTGCCTTCCACGATGAACACCAGGTTGAGGTTGCCGTCGCCCACCTCGCGCACTTTCCACGCGGAGCTGTCCTCGCCAAGGCGCTCGACAAGCGCGGCGATGCCACCCAGCCTGCCCGGCAGGCTCTCGACCGTCAAAGCCTCGAAAGCGGTTTGCGTCATGTCCGGCCTCCCGATCCGCGCATGCTTCGTCCCTGCGAAGTATTCATGACGGGAGAACGCTAGAGAGCCTGCTGGCAAATGTCAATCGTGTTGACATTTGCCGAAACAGCCCATAGCCTTCTCTTTCAAGGGAGGACGAAATGGTCGGGGATGCCGTGTTCCGCGTAGCGGGCCTGAGGAAATCCTTCGGCCCGATTCAAGTCCTCGGAGGCGTGAGCCTCGAACTTCATCCAGGCGAAGTGACCGTGCTGATGGGCGCCAACGGCGCCGGCAAATCCACCCTGGTCAAGATCGTCAGCGGCGTCTATTCGCGCGACGGCGGCACGATGTCTCTCCGCGGCGAGGATTTCGCGCCGGCAACACCGGCGGAAGCGATCCGTGCCGGCGTCGTCACCGTTCATCAGAACATCAATGACGGCGTGGTCGCCGCCCTCGATGTCGCCACCAACCTCACGCTCGACCGGCTGAGCGGCGCCGGCGCGCCGCTTTTCTTCAACCCGAGAAGGGTCCGCCGCGAGGCCCGCGCCGTCGCCGAGCGCATGGGGCTCGACATCGATCTCGACGCCGCCATCCCCGACCTGTCGCTGGCGGACCGGCAGATGGTGGCGATCGCCCGCGCAATGGCGCACGAACCCAAGGTGCTGATCCTCGACGAGCCGACCTCGTCGCTGTCCAGCGCCGAGGCCAACCGGCTCTTCGCGCTGATCGACAGGCTGCGCTCCCACGGCGTCGCCATCCTCTATATTTCGCACCGCATGTCCGACATCAGGCGCCTCGCCGACCGCATCGTCTCGTTGCGCGACGGCGCGATCGTGGGAAGCTTCGAGGAAAAGCCGCTCGACTATGAAGGGGCCGTCAACGCCATGCTCGGGCATCGCAGCGATCAGGGCGCGATCGATGCGAGAGCGGGCGGCAACGCCATCTTCAGCGCCAAGGATCTGACGATCGCCGAAGGCGCCAGGCCGATCTCGCTCGAACTCGGCGACGGCGAGATCGTAGCGGTGACGGGCCTCGTCGGCGTCGGCAAGACGGCGCTGGCGGAAACCCTGTTCGGCGTGCGCAGCCCGCTCGGCGGCTCGATGATGCTGTCGGGGCGCCCCTATCGACCGGGCTCGGCGCGCGAGGCCATCGAGGCCGGCGTCTTCCTCGTCGCCAAGGACAGGGCCGAAAGCGGCATCGTGCGCGACTTCAACATCTACGAGAATATCAGCCTGCCCTTCCTGAAACGGATCTCGGGCATGGGCGTTTCACGGCGTGGTGCCGAACGCGCCGTCGCGCGCGGCCAGATCAAGGAGCTCGGCATCGTCTGCCGCTCGGAGAAGGACGACCTTGCCACCCTTTCCGGCGGCAACCAGCAGAAGGTGATGGTCGCCCGCTGGATGTCGCAGCCGGCATCCCTCTTCATGCTGGACGAACCTTTCCAGGGCGTCGACATCGCCGCGCGCCGCGACATCGCCGCCAAGCTTCGGGCGAGTTCGAGCGGCCGGGCGACGCTGATCTTCGTCACCGAGCTCGACGAGGCGCTCGAAACCGCCGACCGGATCCTCGTGATGTCGGAGCACACGATCGTCGGCGAGCATCGCAATGCGGGCATCGACATGGAACGGCTGCTCGCCGAAGTGGCCGGACAGAATGCCAGGGGCGCGGCATGACCAGCGAGACCGAGACCATGAACAAAGCCGCAGCGAAATTCGACCTGCAGAACATCGTCATCCGTTACGGCTTCCTGGCGCTGCTCGCCGGGCTGATCGCCTACTTCTCCCTCTCGACGGACGGTTTCGCTTCTCCGCAGGCCGCCGTCTTCATCTTCCAGTCCGTGGCCATCACCGGCATCCTGGCGCTCGGGGTGACCGCCACGCTGGTCGTCGGCGGCTTCGACCTTTCCATCGGCTCGGTCGCCACCAGCGCCATGATGGCGGCGGCCTATGTCATGGTGGTGCTCGAGCAGAACGCGCTGGTCGCGGTGGTCGTCTGCCTGCTGATCGGCGTGGTGGTCGGCCTGATCAACGGCTTCCTCATCGTCTACATGCGCGTGCCCGACCTGCTTGCCACGCTCGGCATGATGTTCCTGCTGGTCGGCCTGCAGCGCATTCCAACCGAAGGCCGTTCGATCGCCACGGGCATGACCATGCCGGACGGTTCCGTCGCCGGCGGTTCCTTCAGCAGCGCCTTTCTGGCGCTCGGCCGGCACCGCTTCGACTTCTTCATCCCCAACCTCGTGCCGGTGTCGGTGGTGATCCTGCTCGTGCTCGCGGTGCTGATCTGGTTCTTCCTGGAATATACGCGCTTCGGCCGCATGATGTATGCGGTGGGCAGCAACGAGCGGGCCGCCGAACTCGCCGGCGCGCCTGTCAAGGCATACAAGATCTGGGCCTATGTCATTTCGGGTATTTTCGCCTCGATCGGCGGCATTCTTCTCGCTGCCCGGCTTGGACGCGGCGACATCGCCTCGGGTAACAATCTGCTGCTCGATTCCGTCGCCGCGGCGCTGATCGGTTTCGCCGTGCTCGGCGCGGCGAAACCCAATGCGTTCGGCACGGCGATCGGCGCGCTCTTCGTCGGCGTGCTCCTTCAGGGGCTCACCATGATGAACGCGCCTTATTACACGCAGGACTTCGTCAAGGGCGCGGTGCTCGTCGTCGCCCTCGTCTTCACCTTCGCCCTGTCGCATCGGGGCAAACGCTGACAAACCAAAGGGAAAGTGGAGGAAAGCATGTTGGAATTCACGCGCAGAACATTCGGAAGACTTGCGCTCGGCCTGATCGGCGCGACGGCGCTGATGCAAGCGCCGGCACTGGCACAGGACAAGCCGGCCCCCTTTGACGACCCGGGCAAGGTGAAGATCGCGCTGGTGCGCTATCTCTCGACCGGCGATTTCTTCCAGGCCTATCTCTCCGGCGTCGAGGCGCAGGCCAAGGCGCTCGGGGTGGACCTGCGCGTCCTGGACAGCCGCCAGGACGCCGCCCTCCAGGCCGACATGGTCGACCAGGCAATCGCGCTCGGCGTGCAGGGCATCATCATCCAGCACGGGCTGACGGAATCCATGAAGGAAGCCGCGCAGCGCGCCGTCGACGCCGGCATCAAGGTCGTGGCCTTCGACGTCAATGTCGAGAACGACAAGATCCCCCAAATCGAGCAGTCGGACCGCGACCTTGCCCGCCTCGCGCTCGAACAGGCGATCAAGGACAATGGCGAGAGCTGGAAGGCGGGCTACGTCTATGTCGCCGGCATCGCCCCGCTCGACCGCCGCAACGAGACCTGGGCGGAGTTCAAGAAGAAATATCCGGGCATCAACGAGGCGGCGCAGTTCGGCACGCTCGACAACCCGATCGCCAATTCGGTCGCCAACCAGGCCCGTTCGGTGCTGTCGGCCAATCCCGACATCAAGGTGATGTTCGCGCCCTATGACGAATTCGCCAAGGGCGTGAAGATCGCGGTGGACGAGGCCGGCCTTTCCCAGGACATCAAGATCTACTCGGCCGACATCTCGACCTCCGACATCGCCGCCATGCGCGAGGCCGACAGCGCCTGGGTCGCCACCGCCGCCACCAACCCGGCTGTCGTCGGCCAGGTTTCCGTGCGCGCGCTCGCCATGCTCCTCGCCGGCGAGGAGCCGGGCAAGAGCGTGATCGTGCCGCCGACGCTGATCACCCAGAAGGACCTCAACGACAACGACATCAAGAACATGGAAGAACTGTCGGCCAAAATGCCGCAATTCGCCCATGCCGATGTGGCGGTTCCGGCGTGGATGCCGCTGCCGGGGAAGTAGGCTCTGTCAAAAGCGATTGTGGAAGGGGCGGCCTGGTGCCGCCCTTTTTCTTTCGAACAAAGCCGGCTGGTAGGTTGTGGGATAGCCGACGCGTTGCGCGGTGGACGAAAGTCCACTTTGGGCTGCAGAGGTCGGTCGATTTGGAGCACTTCAGCAACGTGTCAGCAGCTGTTGCTCAGCACCAGACGATGAGCGTCCTGTTTGGGGCCGGCAACAGCTTTCGAGCCAACTCAGCGGAAAGCGGCCCTTCGGCAGGCCGACCGTTCAGCGGCTTGCATGTCGGGCAAGACCAGCCACGGCAGGAATGACAATGCAAGCCCCAACAAGCGTAGTGATTTCTCGCGTATTTACCTCCATGGAAGTAGCATTCGCTTGCAAGAGAGGGACTCAAAATGATCGTTGAAAAAGCCGGCACCGTCATGCCAGTCTGGAATCTGCATCGAGTGGACCCCGGATTCATCTATATCGTCGAGAACCATGGAAAATATAAAATAGGCAAATCAAAGCGTGCTCAAAATCGGCTCAATGCTGCAAAGACATGGCTGCCTGACATGGAGCTGATTGGACAGAAACCCTTTTGGGGAATATCTCACCACGAACGATGTCTCCATACTGGTTTCGCCCGCTATTGGTATTCCGGCGAATGGTTCGATTTCGCTGGCGATGATGACGCCCGAGATCTTTTGTTGGAGAGCTTCGCCGCTTTTAGCGACGAGGACCCGGACCGCAACTCGGTGGATTTCATATACTGGTTCAATGGCGATGGAATGGCCGAATTCCTGTTGGAGCAGGCGAGCCAGAAGCTGTCTCTTCCAGAATTTCAGAAGCAGGAATCTAAAAAAAAGAAGCCCTTAGGCATTTCCCGATCTGCAACTCAGAGTGAATCCGCTGAAACCCGCCAGTTCCATCAGTCGAAGCCGTTTTAGGCTATTCCGGATTGGGGCCGAAAGCGGTCCGTCCGGTTTACGGTGACGGTTGATCAAGAAAAGCCGTTCCAATTTCGACCCTTCCGGCATTTACGCTTGAACGGAAAAACCTGAAACTGTCGCTGAATATTTTGACCGATGCGGTCAGGGCAGAATAGAGAAAATTTACTAGGAATAGTTAGCCAGGCAAGCAAATTGAAGTGTAAAAGGGATACCGAATGCTATCTGATGAAATAGTTTTCTTAACCGGATCCGAAGTAGCCTACAATTATCGGGAATTGACGCTTATATGCACGGATGACGAAATAAGATCGTACATACAGCGAACACGTAAATTGTTTGACCCGATTGCAAAAAATTTTGACGATGCCCTCAACACGGAATGGTTTGTACGCAGCTACCTAGCATTGAAATTTGTCCTCGGAGCTACGGTGCTCGGTAATTCAGCGGAGTACGCAGAGGATCGAAATCTTCAGGTCACGCTTCCGTACCTTGGCTACTACACGATGATGAACACGTGCCGCGCGTTCTTACTCACGCTACCCTGCGTCGAGTGGCGCGGCGAAAAATCCATTGAAATGACGCATTCCAACATATTGAACACAACGGCTGACAAGCTGCGACGCCTTGGTTCTGGGCATCAAGCAAGGTTCAGTCAAAAGCTACTAGCGGCCAAGGATCAGAGAGAACTCTTCTCCTATCGGTTTCCCTCAACGGGCCTATCGGTATTCGGTGACCAACTCGTGTCGGTGGGTGAAGCCATCAGCCTGGGGAGGTTTTTGGTGGAGCTGTCACAGATAAACCTCGCTTGCCTGGAGGCGCGAGTCGCAAGGTTTTGGCCAAGCACGGCGTTTCGCATGCTTGAGCTCGAAGATATGTGGCATGCAATGCAGTACGAAATGAGCACTGCCACATTGATTGACGATGAGGACTATCACCGCGTTGGCTATTTCGTACGAAACTACCGCTCCCCTCGGTCGCTGGTCTCAATGGCCACTGATGGTCTGGTGGACGATTTTTTTGGGGCTTGGTCCCCACTAGACGAGAATGCCGATAAGAACTCCTTCGACGCCGACCGCCAGTGCAATTTGCTTCTCGACATCTGGTAAGTCCTTCGAAGGCAGAGCGCAGCGTCAGGACCATTGTTGATTGAAGTGACGCCTGCTTCTGACCTTGAAAGCCGTCGGTCCGCACTCCACCCCAAGCGTTATCGAGCTGATCGGGATTGAGGCCGGCAGCGGACAGTCGGCATGTGGCTGCCGCCGCGCCTGAAGCCGACGTTCTGCAGCCGACCCCATTTCGGTCGTAGTAATTTGACGATCGCGATCCCGAAGCCGTCGTCACAAAGCCGACATGACCACCGCCCGATCCAAATGGAGCAAGTGCCCTGTTAAACGCATGATATTCCGACGTCCCTGAACCCACAGATTGTCGGAAAGCGGGCAGAGAGCAGTTCTTCTTGTTGACCGAATTATTAGCGTCGTTTCTACTGGTCTCAGGTGGGAGACATCGATGACGACCGAAGAATTGGAAAGGCTTCTTGATGGAGCAGAGGAGACCGATCGGCTTGAATTCAAACAGGCGATGGAATGGCACAAGATCAGCTTAGCTAAAGACATCCTCGCGATGGCGAATGTCCAAGACGGGGGACGCATCATCATAGGCGTGGTTGACGAGACGTTTGAACGTCAGGGTCTTTCCGACGAGCAACTCGCTACATATGCCCCTGACAAAATGCGCGACCAGATGGCCGTGTATGCGGACCCGGAAGTGATTTTCAGCGTCAAAACACCTACCGATGCGGCGGGACGCAAGTATGTGGTCATTGAGGTCCGAGAGTTCGACGAGCTTCCCGTGATATGCAAAAAGACCGGCATGATTGACGGGGCAAAAAAGCCAGAATTCGCGGAAGGAAGCATCTATTTTCGAAGCCGTGCGCAGAAGCCGCAAAGCGCCGCGATCTCGAATGCAACAGACATGAGACGGTTGATCGAGCGATCAATCGCGAAACGCGCAGCACAGCTTCGAGAGATAGGCATCGGATTACCCGTTGAGCAAACAAACGCGTTTGATGCTGAATTGGGTGGTTTGTGATGAAGGACGGCTTGCTAGAGAACGTTCGGTCTGCGGGCCACTGGCGTATAAACATTCGGCCGGTGAGACCTCTTCCTGAAAAACTGTCCCTCGCACAATGCAGAACACTGGTGCACGGTTCGAGCGTTGAATTGCGAGGGTGGGATTTTCCGCACATCCATCGTGGAAGGGATGAATTCGGCGGTAGTGAGAACAACGATGGGTTCTACGCCGAATGGACTGATTGGTACGTACACCATGAGTTTTGGCGAATGTATCAGAGTGGCCAGTTTCTCTCATATATGGCGATGTGGGAGGATCGAGAAGAGTTCAACGGAGCGCCCAACAAGCCGTTCTTGAGTATAGAGGGAGTTATCTATCTCTTCACAGAGATCGTGGAATTCGCGAGCCGCTTGTCTCAGGCAGCCTCATTCCAGGATGGCGTGTCGATTTCGATTACAGGGAATGTATTGCGGAACCGACGCCTATGGGTGGGGCGGAATAGAATGCCATTCTTCGATCCAAAAGTGACGAAGGCGGAAACGGTCGAGGTTAGCGGTGCGTTGCAGAACGATCTTGCCGCCACTCCAGCCGTCGATGTGTCCCTGAAGCTCATCAAAGAATTTTTCGATCGCTTCGGTTGGACGCCAGCAGATGACCAGATTCGAGGCGATCAGGAACGCTTGCTAAGGCGTGAGTTGTAGCAAGTTTTCGGCCGCTGGCTGCAGGTGCACTCGGGTTGAGGAGTATACGGCACGAGTTGGCGGTGAGGCTGAAAGGCGCCGCTCGGCGTGGTCGGCGTGGGAAAATGGCCCGCTCAAGGGCCGGGAGGGTAAATGGCCGGCGAAGAACACGTATCCGTCGCGGTAAGAGATGATTTCGTCGCGCGGCAGACCAAGGCGAAGCCTGTGCCTGCCCTTGCGGAGTTGCTGTGGAACAGCCTCGATGGAGACGCCACCGAGGTATCTGTCGAGTTCGCACACAACGATCTCGCAGGCGGGATGTCGAAAATCGTCGTCTACGACAATGGTGACGGATTTTCCCGCAGCGATGCTCGGGCGCTGTTCGGCAATCTCGGCGGCTCTTGGAAGCGGCACGTCCGACAGACCAAACGCAATCGCCGCATGATCCACGGCCAAGAAGGACGCGGCCGCTACAAGGCGTTCGCCCTCGGCCAGTCGGTCACATGGAAGGTCTGCTATGACGATCAGTCCGGGCGGAAGGCGTTCGAGGTCCGGCTCCTCGAGGCCGATCTCACCGACGTTACCATCACCGAGGAAGTGCCGGCGCCCGGACGCGCAACAGGCGTCATCGTAGAAGTCGCCGACCTCCGGCGTGATTTCAAGACCTTCGAGAGCGAAGACGGCCTTCAGGACCTGAACGAGATCTTCGCGCTCTACCTGATGAATTATCGGAGCGTCTCGATCTCGATCGCCGGCCAGAGGCTCGATCCCGAGAAGGTGATCGCCAGTCATCACAAGGCGTCACTGCCGCTGATCGAGAAGGATGATGGCGCCCAGCACGAAGTCGAGCTCGAAGTCATCGAATGGCGAACCGATGCGCGGCGTGTCCTCTATCTGTGCTCCGCGAGCGGCTTTCCGTTCGATCAGGTCGAGACGCGTTTCCACATTCCCGGCTTCTCTTTCTCCGCCTATCTGAAATCCAGCTACGTCGAGGAATTGCATAACGAAGAACGCCTCGCGCTCTCCGAAATGGATCCCCTGTTGAGCGGCGCGGTCGAAAATGCCCGCTCGGCGATAAAAGACTATTTTCGCGACAAATCGGCGGAAAAGGCTCGATCCCTGGTCGACGAATGGATCGCCGAAGACGTTTATCCCTATCGCGGCACGCCGCAGAACGCCGTCGAGAAGGTAGAGCGTCAGGTTTTCGATATCGTCGCGGTCCAGGTTCAGGAGCTCGCGCCCGATCTCGGCATCAGCTCGGCGAAGGCGAAGGCGCTACACCTTCGCATGCTGCGCAACGCCATCGAGCGCGGACCGGAGGAGTTGCAGCTCATCCTGAAGGAAGTGCTCGACCTTCCAGCGCGCAAGCAGAAGGAGCTTGCGAACCTCCTGCAGGAAACGACGCTGTCTGCGATCATCACCGCCGCCAAGACTGTCGCCGATCGGTTGAAGTTCATATCCGCGCTCGAGTCGATCGTCTTCGACCCGGAAACCAAAGGCCGCTTGAAGGAACGCACCCAGCTCCACAAAATCCTCGCCGAAAACACCTGGGTGTTCGGCGAAGAGTATAATCTCTGGGTGAGCGACAAGGATCTCCGTCGCGTCCTGGAAAAGCATCGCGACCATCTCGATCCGAAAATCGCGATCGACGAGCCCGTGAAAGTGATCGGCAAGGCGCGCGGCATCATCGACCTGATGTTCTCGCGCTCGACGCGACGACATCGTGCCAACGACATCGAACACATGATCGTTGAGCTCAAGGCGCCGAAAGTGAAGATCGGCGCCGAGGAGATCACGCAGGCAAAAAAATACGCGATCGCCGTCACGTCGGACGAACGGTTCTCGACCGTCAACGGCGTGCGCTGGCACTTCTGGCTGGTCTCCAACGCCTATGACGATTTCGCAAAGCATGAGATCGAAAGCGGTCCGGATCGCGAGCGCCGCCTAATCGCGCGAGGGCCGCGACATATCGTCGGCATCGAGACGTGGGGTGAGCTAATCGAGGAAAATCGGGCTCGGCTTCAGTTCTTCCAGGAGCATCTGCAGCATTCCGCCGATGAGAGCACCGCGATCAAATATCTGCAGGAAAAGCACAGCCAATTCCTGGAAGGTGTCATCGTCGAAGAGACCGACGAAAATGGTGACGATCAGCCGGACGCGTTGACACCGGAAAGAACCGAGCAACCTGCTTAGCCGGAATTGGGAGGATCAAAGGGGCACCTCATCGCATCAGCACAAGCGACCGACATGCGCTTGTCGGGCGCATCGTGTCGATGGACAAAAAAGGCGACCATCCACGCACGCGGAGCGGTGTGTATCGAAGCCGACCGCATCGCCGCGGTCGTGGCCGACCCCGCGCATGTCCCAGATGACTTCGCCGCCGTCGTTCCGGTCGATACGGGCGGCACGATCTATCCCGCCCAGGATGCGCCCGCCTTAATGCAAGTCCAATTTCTACGTAGATGCGTGTTTTCAGCAATGACCGCTCGTGGCGAACAAATCTGATTGCTTGAACGGCAAGAATGGGGAGCATTGCTGCCCGTCATGTTGCACAATGTGCAGGTCGCTTTCGGGTCGATCTGAAATTCGATGCGTGGGGCGGCCATCTCGCTCCCCATCCCCATCGAAAAAAGCAACGCCTAGTCGGCGGCAGTAAACTGATGGAAAAGGCCCCCGCGAAGGCGCCCGCCTTGCGTCGGACGCCCTGCCACCCCGTCTATCTCAGCGTCGCCGCGATATTCCCCCCGTCGACGGTCGTCACATCGGCCGTGGTGCGTTCGGCCAGGGCGTGGTGCAGGAAGGCCTGCGCGACATGCTCAGCGGTAACTTCGAGCCCGAGCAGGTTGCCCGACATGTAATCCTTCTCGGAGAGGCCGCGCGCTTTGGAGCGGCTGGCGATCATCTCGTCGGTCAGCAGGCCGGAGCGGATGCGGTCGGCGTTGACTGCGTTGGAGCGGATGCCGAGCGGGCCGTATTCCAAAGCGTATTGGCGCGAGAGGAACAGGGTCGCCGCCTTGGGCAGGCCATAGGCGCCGAATTTCGGGCCGGGATTGACCGCCTGCTTGGAGGTGTTGAAGAGAAGCACGCCGCCCGTGCCCTGCTGCTTGAAGATGCGAACGGCGTTCTGCGCCGCGTTCTGATGGGCGAAGAAGTTGAGTTCGAAGCTCTTGCGCAGCAGCGCCTCGTCGATCTCGCCGATGCCGCCCTCCCAGGCAGCACCTGCGTTGGAGACCAGTATGTCGAGGCCGCCATAGGTCGCCACCGCCTTGTCGAAGGCGGCGCGCAGGGCCGAGGGGTCGGTGATGTCGCAGCCGACGCCGATGGAATCGTTGCCGGCCTTCTTGGCGACCGCCGCCGCACGCTCGCCGTCGAGATCGACCACCACGACATGCGCGCCGTTGGCGGCGAAGAGCGCGGCGGTCGCCGCGCCGATCGCGCCGGCGCCGCCGGTGACCAGCGCCACCTGGCCGGTCAGCGGCTTCGGCTTGTTCGCGGCGAGCTTGGCTTGTTCGAGCGACCAGTATTCGAGGCCGAAGAGATCGGTATGGTCGAGCGGCTGGAAGGTGCCGATGGCCTCGGCGTCGCGCACCGCCTCGATCCACATCTCGCCGACGTCAGAGGCGATCCTGGCATCCTTCAGCGTGCGGCCGTGGCCGAACATGCCGAGGCCGGGCACCAGCGTCAGACGCGGCATCGGGTCGAGCATGGTGCGCTTCACGTCGTCCAGCGCGTCGTTCGTCTCGAAATAGCTGGTGTAGTCGCGCACGAAGCCGGCGACATGCTCCTTGATGGCGGCGGGATAGGCGTCGGCCTTCGCCGCGTCCGGCGCGGGCAGCACCATCGGGCCGGTCTTGATGCGGATCGAAAGGTCCGGCGTCGAAACGCCGATGCGCGCCACCGCCTGGAGCCTTGGCGAGGCGAGGAATTCGAGGATGGCCGGCGAGGTGCGGAAATCGCTCACCATGCGGTCGAAGCGCCCCTCGCCCCTGTCGAAGGCGACGGCGCCGCGCAGCGCCGGGGCGAAATCGGCCGCCTTGGCAAGTTGCGCGGGAAGCTCGATCGGCGTCGGGCGCGGCTTGGCGTTCGCGGCGATATATTCCTCCGCGAGCGTCACGTAGTGGATCATGCGATCATAGGCTTCCCGCGCCGTGTCGCCGAAGGTGAAGATGCCGTGCTTGTCGAGGATCAGGCCTTCGACCGAGGGGTCGGCGTCATAGATATCGGCGGCGGCCTTGGCGAGGTCGAAGCCCGGCGGGATATAGGGCACGAAGCCCATCTTCGGACCGAACACCTTGCTGCTCAGTTCCTCGCTGTTCGGCTGGTCGACGATGGCGAGAACGGCGGTCGAGTGCGTGTGGTCGACGAATTTGTGCGGCAGGAACGCATGAAGGAGCGTCTCGACCGAGGGGTTGGGCGAGGAAGGGTTGATGAGATTGGCGCGCTGCAGCGCCACCATGTCCTCGTCGGAGAGGCGGTCGAGGGCGCGCGCCTTGAGAAGCGCGCCGAGCTTCACCGCCGGCAGGCCCTGCGGCTCGATGACCGCCATGTCCCAGCCGCTGCCCTTGACGCAGAGCACGTCCCATTCGTCGCCGACGAGATCGGTGACCCCGCTCTTCACAGAGGTGTTGCCGCCGCCATGGAGCACCAGCCGCGGATCGCCGCCGAGAAGGCGGGTGGTGTAGACGCGCAGCGCCAGATCGCGGTCGACGCCCTTGCTGGCATAGTCCGCGACGAGGGCTTCGGCAGTGGCATCGTTCCAGAGGTTCTTCATGTCGGGATCTTTTTGGCTAGCGTTTCGTGTTGTGTCGGGGGGCGCAGGGATTGGACGTCGGCAGGCCCCTCATCGGCCTGCCGGCCACTTCTCCCCGCCTGCGGGGAGAAGGCCGCTGTCGTCTATGCTTTCGCCAATCTTCGCCATCGGCGACCCGGCGAAACCCGCTCAGCTGCGCTCTCTCCCGCCTGCGGGGAGAAGATCGCTGTCGTCTCCGCTTTCGCCAATCTTCGCCATCGGCGACTGGCGAAACCCGCTCAGCTGCGTTCTCTCTCCCCGCCTGCGGGGAGAGATGTCCGGCAGGACAGTGAGGGGGGCGGCGTGGGTGGTCGATCATGCTGGCCCCATGGTTTAGTCGGCCATGGTGACGGAATTTTTGCCGGCGCGGTCGAGGAGCTGGCGGGCGATCCAGGCCGTCGTCACCAGCTGCGAGCAGAGGCCGCCGGCGAGCGCGGCCCGGAGCGGATCGAGCTTGGCATCCTCATGGGCGACCATCAGGCGCTTGGGGATGGCGCGGATCGAGGCGAGATCGGCCGAGATGACGCGCCTGTTGTAGCTGCAGTCGAGCTGCTGGCCGGCGGCGTCGATGATCTGGCCGGCGATGACGCCGGCCGCGCCCTCGCCTTTCAGCGCGCGCATCTCGGCCGGCGTGAGCGCGCCGCATTTCACCACATGGCTGTCCTCGTCGATCGTGCCCACCGAATAGAGCGCGAGATTGCATTCGGCGATGCCGGAAAGCTGCTCGCGGATCACCGGCTCGCTGCGCAACTGCTCGGCGAGTTCCTCCGTGGTCAGCACCAGCGGCGCGTAGAAATTGAGGCCCTTGGCGTTGAGGCGCCGGGCGATCTCCATGGTGCACTGGTCGGGCCGGTAGGAATAGGGCGCGCCGAGATTGCCGCAGAGCTGGACGACCGTGACGTCCTGAAGGTCGGCATAGGACATGACGTCGGCGATGTCGTAGACCGTATGGCCCCAGGCGATGCCGATGCGGTCGCCGCGCCGCACCTGGTCCAGGAATACCCCGGCCGCGACCAGCGGCACCTCGGCGCGGTCACCCGATGCGCCGGCATGCGGCACGATCCAGACGGCGTCGAGCCCGAACGCATCCTCCACCTCGCGGGCCAGCACGTCCTCGCGGAAGAGCTGCGTCGAGGTCGAGATGCTGACGATGCCGGTCTCGCGTGCCTTGCGCAGATACATGGCGACCGACGCGCGCGAAATGTTCAGCTCGCGCGCGACCTCGTCCTGGCGCAGGCCATGCGTGTAATAGAGCCAGGCGGCCTTATGTATGATCTGATCGGCCGGCCGGATCGGCATGGGCGCTTCCTCCTGTTTCGACAATAGTCACGAGGTCTGACAAAAGTCAAATGCTGGCCCGATCGAGAAAAGATCACGGCACTTTTCACGAAGGCCGCCCGCATGCAAGGATGAGCGATCGCGCCGCCGATGCGGCTTCCTCCCACCAGAAATCCGGAGAAAAATGATGGAAAAGCGACGGCTGGGCCGTACGGAGCTGCGCATTGCGCCGGTCGTGTTCGGCGGCAATGTGTTCGGCTGGACGATCGACGAGAAGACGTCCTTCGAGCTTTTGGACCGCTTCGCCGAAGCCGGCTTCAACGCGATCGACACGGCGGATGTCTATTCGCGCTGGCACGACGGCAATTCCGGCGGCGAGTCCGAGGCGATCATCGGCAAATGGATGAAGAGCCGCGGTAATCGCGACGACATCGTCGTCATCACCAAGGTGGGGTCCGACCTCGGCGACGGCAAGAAAGGTCTTTCAGCCGCCTATATCGAGACCGCGATCGACGCCTCCCTGAAGCGGCTTCAGACCGACGTCGTCGACCTTTATCTCTCCCATTGGGCCGACCCGTCGGTGCCCTATGAAGAAACTCTCGGCGCCTATCAGAAGCTCATCGCCAAGGGCAAGATCCGCTATGCCGGCGCATCGAACCTCGACGCCGCGCAGCTCAAGGAGGCGCTCGCGGTGGCTCAGGGAAAGTCGCTGCCGCGCTACGAGGTGCTGCAACCCGGCTACAATCTCTATGACCGGGCCGAGTTCGAGGGTGCGCTGCGCGACCTGACCATGGCCGAGGAGATCGGCGTCATCACCTATTTCAGCCTCGCCAAGGGTTTCCTCTCCGGCAAATACCGCAGCGAGGCCGATCTGGGTAAAAGCCAGCGCGGCGAAGGCGTGAAGCAGTATCTCAACGATCGCGGCACGCGCATTCTCGCCGCGCTGGAAAAGGTCGCCGCGCGCCACGATGCAAAGCTTGCCGAGATTGCGGTTGCCTGGCTGATCGCGCGGCCCGGCGTGACGGCTCCTATCGCCAGCGCCACGTCCCTGGCGCAGTTGGAAAGCCTGATCCGCGCGGCCGCGATCGGTCTTTCGCCCGAAGACATCGAAGAACTCGACAGCGCCAGCGCCTGACGAGAGGAACATGTCCGGCGCGGCGATATGGCGCAGCCTGGCCGATGGCCGGCCGGACATGATCTCGAGCACAGCCAGAATTGGCTTGCAATATCAAAGGGAGGTCGCACTGAAACCCGCGGCCGTCCCGCCCGCGGACAGCTCGAAAAACTTGACGGCGGTAGTTTAGAATAATTCTAAGTTATTGATTTGAAGGCGGTTTTTCCAAATTCCGTTGACTTTTGATGGCCGCCCGGGTTTAAGATCGGCCATGAACCTTTGATGTCTGGGCCTTGAACCCATTCGATTGGAGGATAGAGGTGACTGTTGTCTGCAGGCCGCGCCATGACGCGGTCCATTCCTCAATGCCGTGCCGTTCCGCCTCGACGCGCTTCCCCATGGAAGCACGCCAGGCCGATGCCGCTCGTTCGACGGGGCGTCATACGTGAGCTTTCGCGTCGGCGACATGAATGGCCATAACGGCTGCTATTTCGACCGCCTGCCCGAAAAGCTGGTGCTCGAAGGCTATCGCCGCTGGCTGGCGGGTTACGAGACCGGATCGGTCACGCCATGGGAGATGGGCTGGGCGCTCTATACCCAGCATCTCGGCGGCGCGGATGGCCGGCGGGCGCTCGCCGAACTGTCCCACTTTGTTCGTACCCTTCGCGTTTGCGCGGCCTGCCCGCTGGCGAGCTTTCCCTTCGGCGCGCATCACGTATGCCGCGACGAATGCCTGGCGCTCGGCATCATAGCGGCGCTCCAGCACGAGGACACCGATGCCGCCGCGACCTGCCTGTCGGCCATGTCGTGCCCGGCACGCCGCAACGATATCCGCGACGCGGCCGCCAGCTTCGCCGAAACCCTGGCCGGCCTGAGCCAATATCTTCTGCCGATTCCCGCCCACGCGATCGAAGACGTCCTGAGACGCGCCGGACGCGCCACCGTTCACTGAGGAGACTGGAATGACCTTCATCATGGCGATGCCCAGGTATTCGGGCAAGGTGGCGGCGATCCTCGCCACCGGCGTCCTGACGGCTGCCGTGTTCGTGCTGCCGGCCAAGGCGGATACCGACGCCAAGGCGGTGCTCGCCAACTATGCCGACATCGCGCTCGCCGGCTACGAGGACGCGCTGGCCACGGCCAAGCTGCTCGACCAGGCGGCGGACGCGCTGATCGCCAAGCCCTCCGAGGACACGCTGAACGCGGCGCGGGAAGCCTGGAAAGCCGCACGCATCCCTTACCAGCAGACGGAAGTCTATCGTTTCGGCAATGCCATCGTCGACGATTGGGAAGGTCGCGTGAATGCCTGGCCGCTCGACGAAGGGCTGATCGACTATGTCGATGCGAGCTATGGCACGGAATCGGACGAGAACACGCTCTATACGGCCAATGTGATCGCCAACACGGAGATCGAGATCAACGGCCAGAAGGTCGACGCCTCGAAGATCACACCGGAGTTTCTTTCCGAAACTCTGCAGGAAGCGGGCGGCATCGAGGCCAATGTCGCCACGGGCTATCACGCCATCGAGTTCCTGCTGTGGGGGCAGGATCTCAACGGCACCGATGCTGGCGCCGGCCAGCGCCCCTATACCGACTTCGACAAGGCCAATTGCACGGGCGGCAATTGCGAGCGCCGCGCCGAATATCTCGCGGCGGCAACCGACCTCTTGGTTTCCGATCTCGAGGAGATGGTCGCCAACTGGAAGGATGGCGGCGAGGGACGGAAAGGACTGCTGGAAGGGGACCCCAACGCCGGTCTCTCCACCATCCTCACGGGCATGGGGTCGCTCTCCTACGGCGAGCTTGCCGGCGAGCGCATGAAGCTCGGGCTGCTGCTGCACGACCCCGAGGAGGAGCATGACTGCTTTTCCGACAACACCCACATCTCGCATCTCTATGACGCCGTCGGCATGCGCAACGTCTATCAGGGTCGGTACAAGCGCGTAGACGGCTCGGTCGTCGAGGGGCCGTCCGTTTCAGAGCTCGTGAAGGCCGCCGACGCGGCCGTGGACGCCGAGCTCTCCAGCAAGCTCGACGCGACGGTCGCCAAGATGGAAGCCATCCAGGCCCGCGCCGTTGCCGGTGAAGCCTATGACCAGCAGATCGGCGAGGGCAATGCCGAAGGCAACGCCGCCGTGCAGGCAGCGATCGATGCGCTGGTCGACCAGACCAAGTCGATCGAACGCGCCGTCGCGGCGCTCAAGCTCGACGCCATCGCATTCGAGGGATCCGACAGCCTCGATGCGCCCGGCAAGGTCTTCCAGTAGGAGCCGCTGCCTCCGGCAACCCTAGCCACCGGCGCCTCGCCGTAGCCAATTCCGAGTTAGTCATGCTGATTTGTCACTGCAACCTGATCACCCAGAAGGAGATCGAAGACACCATCATCCAACTGCTCGAGAAGGATCCGTGGACACTTATCGTGCCCGCGAAGGTCTATCACACGCTGCAAAAGCGCGGACGCTGTTGCGGCTGCTTCCCAAATGTGGTCGAAACGATCATTCGGGTAACCGAGGAATACCACGCACGCTCGGAGGCGGGCGGCGAGGAAGTCGTTTCACACTTGGACCGCGTGAGAGAGTTGCGCGTCCAGTACGGGAGCAGGACCCATGAAAGGCGAACCACAAGTCATCGAGCGGCTTAACGAGGCTCTTTTCCTGGAGCTCGGCGCGGTCAACCAGTATTGGCTTCACCACAGGCTTCTCGAAGACTGGGGCTATGCCAAGCTCGCGAAGAAGGAACGCGAGGAATCGATCGAGGAAATGCATCACGCGGACAAGATCATCGAGCGGATCATCTTCCTCGAAGGTCATCCTAACCTTCAGTCGGTGGCGCCGCTGCGCATCGGCCAGAATGTCAGGGAAGTGCTCGAATCCGATCTTGCCGGCGAATACGACGCCCGCACTTCCTACAAGAAATCCCGCGAGATCTGCCACGATCTCGGCGACTACGTCTCGATGCAACTCTTCGAGGAGCTGCTGAGCGACGAGGAAGGCCATATCGACTTCCTCGAGACCCAGCTCGACCTGCTCTCCACGATCGGCGAAGAAAAATACGGCCTGCTCAACGCCGCGCCGGCGAACGAGGCCGACTAGGCATGGGACGATGCGGCGCATCAATTTTCTGAGGCGCCGCGCGCCCGCCGGGCCATCCCGCCCATCACACCCCCCTCTGTCCTGCCGGGCATCTGCCGCCTTCAGGGCTACGACATTCACACATCCGGAAATCTCGTTCCTCGTTGCTCGGCAGGTCCCCCTCTCCGTCTCGGCTTCGCCGAGCCACCTCTCCCCCCCTTCGTGGGGAAGAGGAAGGGCTCCAAGTGCGCGGCCGGCGATTCCTCTCCCCCACGCGCAGCGTGGGAGAGAGGTGGCTCGGCGAAGCCGAGACGGAGAGGGGGACCTGTCGTACACGCCAAGGGGGAGATGTCCGGCAGGACAGAGGGGGGTGCCACGACTTTCACCCCTGTTACAGTTCTTGCCCAGAATGTGCGTCCCGGCACTCTTTTCCAGCGCCGTGCTCGCGACGCTGGCCTTCGCCACCATCGCTTATGCTGGCATGCCCGAAGCCAAGGGGCTCGAAACCAGCCGTAGGGATCTCACCGCGGAAGACCTGGCGCGGGTCGAGGCCGTCACGCGGCCGACGACCGACTTCTCCAAGGCGGAAGAGTTCGAGCCCATGCAGGGCGGCGCCGGGACCTCGCGCAAGCGCATCAACCAGGACGCCTTCTCGCACTCCTCGGCCAACATCACCTTCGAGGAACAGGGCACCTTCAAGCTCGGCAATGGAATCTTCCGCAAGCTCTGGGTGTCGTCGCCCTCCTCCACCCAGGCCTCGGACGGGCTCGGGCCCCTCTTCAACGCGCGTGCCTGCCAGAGCTGCCATTTGAAGGACGGGCGCGGCCATCCGCCCGAGGACAATCCGGACGCGACATCGATGTTCCTGCGCCTGGCGCGCGACGCCGAGACCGTCGAGGAGCAAAAGGCGCTGGCCGACAAGAGGGCCCTCAACTTCCCCGACCCCGTCTACGGCACGCAATTGCAGGATCTCGCCGTGCCCGGCCTCGCCGGGGAAGGCCGCATGACGATCACCTACGAGGAAATACCGGTCGAATTCGGCGACGGGACGGCGGTTTCGCTCCGCAAGCCGACCTATACGGTGGACGCACCGGCCTATGGCCCGCTTGATCCGAAAACCACACTTTCGGCGCGGGTGACGCCGGCGATGATCGGCCTCGGTCTCGTCGAGCAGGTCCATCCGGCCGATATCCTCGCCAGCGCCGATCCCGACGACCGCGACGGGGACGGCATCTCCGGCAGGCCGCAGATCGTGCGCGATCCCTCGAGCGGAGAGCTCACGCTGGGCCGCTTCGGCTGGAAGGCGCAAACGGCGACGATCCGGCAGCAGACGGCGGACGCCTTCGCCGGCGACATCGGCATCTCCACGCCGGAGGCGCCGAAGCACTGGGGCGACTGCACGGAGGCCGAAGCTGCCTGCCGCGCCATGCCGACCGGCGTCCAGGAGCGACTGGGCGACGTCGAGGCGCCGCCGCCGGTCATGGATCTCGTCACCTTCTATTCGCAGAACCTTGCCGTTCCGGCTCGCCGCAAGACCAACGACAAAAGCGTGCTCGCCGGCAAGAAGATCTTCTACGAGCTCGGCTGTGTCTCCTGCCACACGCCCAAATTCGTCACCCGCCGCGACGCGCCCAACAAGGCCCAGGCCTTCCAGCTTATCTGGCCCTATTCCGATTTCCTGCTGCACGACATGGGCGAAGGGCTGGCGGATGGCCAGAGGGTGGGCGAGGCCACCGGCGAGGAATGGCGCACGCCGCCGCTGTGGGGCATCGGCCTCACCAAGACCGTCAGCGGCCACACCTTCTTCCTGCATGACGGGCGGGCGCGCGACCTGGCCGAGGCGATCCTGTGGCACGGCGGCGAAGCCCAGAAGGCGCGCGACGGCTTCGCGGCGCTCGGACATGCCGATCGTGAGGCGCTCATCCGCTTTCTGGAGTCGCTCTGATGATGGATGGTTCGAAAAGCCCCTCACTGTCCTGCCGGACATCTCTCCCCGCATGCGGGGAGAGAGACGATCTCGTCTCTGCTTTCGCCAATCGCCTGCGTATCCGATTGGCGAAACCCAAGCGGCCAGCGTCTCTCTCCCCGCATGCGGGGAGAGATGTCCGGCAGGACAGTGAGGGGCATTCCCCGCGCTCGGCCGCAAAGTCCGTCGGCTTGGCACTTCTCGCCCTGACCTTGGCCACTGCTCCCGCTCTTCCCACAGAACGGACCGCATCCGAAACGGTCGGTGCCGCCGTCGAAGGTTTCGTCAAGCCCGCCTATGCCGCCTTTCGTGGCAGCACCGCCGCCCTGAAATCGACGGTCGGCAAGCTTTGCGCCTCCCCCTCGCCCGCCGCGCTCGATGCCGCCCGTGCGACCTTCGGCCGGGCGGTCCGCGCCTGGGCCAAAGTCGAGATCATTCGCATCGGACCGGTGACCGAGGAAAACCGGCTTGAACGCGTCCTCTATTGGCCCGATCGGAAGGGCATCGGACTCAGGCAGGTGCAGGCGGCGATCGCCGACCAGGACGCCAGCGTGACCGACCCGGCCAAGCTCGCCGGAAAGAGCGTCGCCATGCAGGGCCTCGGCGCGCTCGAATTCGTGCTGTTCGGCACGGGTTCGGAAGAGCTGGCGACGGGAGACGCTTTCCGTTGCTCTTACGGCGCGGCAATTTCAGGCAATCTCGACACGATCGCCGGCGCGATCGAGAAAGGTTGGGAGGGCCCCAGCGGCTTCGGCGCGATCTGGACCGCCCCCTCACCCGACAATGCGCTCTACCGCACCGACGCCGAAGCACTGAACGACCTTCTCGATATTTTCGTCAACGGGCTGGAACTGGTGCGCGATCAGCGTGTGGGCAGCTTCCTCGGGGAGACGGAGAAGACCGACAAGCCGAAGCAGGCGCTGTTCTGGCGCTCCCAGGGAACCGCCCCAGCGCTTGCAGGCAATATGGCTGGCATGAAAACCCTGTTCGACGTCTCGGGCCTTCCCGACAGCTTACCCGAGAATTCCCGCTGGATAGCGCAATCGATCGACTTCGAATTCGGCAACGCCATCCGCGCGGCGGAAGGCGCCAAGGGTCCGGTGGAAGAGGTGCTGGCCGATCCCGAACGGCGCGGCAAGCTCAGCTATTTCAAGCTGGTCACCACCAGCCTTTCCGAACTGTTCGGCAAACGGCTCTCGGCCGAGCTCGGCCTCACCGCCGGCTTCTCCTCGCTCGACGGCGACTGACGATGGATACCTCGCTGATCGACCGCCGACAATTCCTGAAGGCCGCGGGCACGGGCTTTGCGGCCGCGTTGCTGCCGCGACAAGCCTTCGCGCTGGACACGACCGACGCCGTCTTTGCCACCGCCTTCCAGCGCCGGGACGGCGGCTATGGCGTGGCCGTTCTCTCGGAAGAGCGCAAGGTCGTGTTTTCCGCCGCTCTGCCCGAACGCGGCCACGATGTGACCTTCGATCCGGTGTCGCGGCGCTCCGTCGTCTTCGCCCGCCAGCCCGGCACCTTCATGGTGGTGTTCGACCATGAGGAGCGGACCGAACCTCAGACCATTGCAAGCGTCGAAGGCCGGCATTTCTTCGGCCATGGTGTCTTTTCGCCCGACGGCGCGCTGCTCTACGCCACCGAGAACGATTTCGACAATGCCGCAGGCATGGTCGGCATCTACGACGCGCGCGACGGCTTCCGCCGTATCGGCGAATTCCCGACCCACGGGGTGGGGCCGCACGAGATGCTGCTTCTGGCCGACGGCAGGACACTTGCCATCGCCAATGGCGGCATCGAGACCCATCCGGATTTCGGCCGCGCCAAACTGAATATCGCGACGATGAAGCCGTCCTTCGCCTTCATCGACCGCGAGACCGGCGCGCTTCTCAAACAGCATTTCCTGCCGGCCGCGCTGCATCAGCTATCCATCCGCCACATGGCGATCGATCAGCAGGGAACCGTCTGGTTCGGCTGCCAGCACGAAGGGCCGGCAAGCGAGCGTCCGTTGCTCGTCGGCAAGGCGCGGCGCGGCGAAGAGCTCGCGCTCGTCGATATGCCCGGCGACGTGCTGGCGGGTTTCCGGAACTATATCGGTTCGGTCGCGGCCAATCCGGCGGCCGGCACCGTCGCCGTCTCGTCCCCGCAGGGGAACAGCTACGCGGTGATCGAGGCGGCGACCAGCAAGGTGCTCGCGGTCAAATCGCTGGTCGAAGTGTGCGGTGTCGCGCCCGACCATGCCGGCTTCCGCGCGACCACCGGGACGGGCGACATCCTCGCCGCCGACGGCTCGGAGGCGCTGCTCGACGCATATGCCTGGGACAATCACCTGCTCCGGATCGGCTGACGGGGACGCGATCTCGCCGCAGCCGTCGAAACGTGCCGAAAGCCCCGCTTGTCCCGACGCGCCGCATGGGCGCCGGCCCGCATCAGGCTGAAGCCGGCGCGACGCTCCGTCGGTGCTTTTCCCCATCACCCAGCCGCGCATGGTCGCCGAAGCTTCCCCGGATGAAGGTGGTCAATTGCCGAACCGGAAGGCGCGCCTGCTGGAAGGTGTAGATCGCGAGGTTGAGAGGAGGCATGGAAGGAAGGCCCTCGGCCTCGCCGAGCCGCCGCCAATGCGGCGGCACCGCCGATTCCGGCAGGACCGTCACCATGTCGCCTGAAGCGATCGCCAGTTGTATGCCTTGCACCGAGGACGAAGAGTACCCGATCTTCCAGGGCCGCCCCGCCTTGTCCAATGCCTTCAGGATATGCGGCTTGGCCCGGCAGCCGTCGGGAAACAGCGCAAGACGGAGCACCGCCGCCGTTTCGGGATATCGGTTGGGCGCGGCGCACCAGATCTGCCGCTCGGAGCGCAGGACCTCGCCTTTCGGCTCCATGGCGTCCTGGGTGATGACGGCGATATCCAGTTCGCGGGCTTCCACCATCATCTCGAGCTGGCACGAAAAGTTGCACCTCAGATCGATGCTGACCAGCGGATAGCGGGGCGCGAACGACGTGACGAGCGCGGAGCCGAAGAAGTCGAGATAGTCGTCCGGCATGCCGAGCCGCACGCGTCCCTCATGCGTCGCATCGCTCAGCGAAGCGATCGCCTCGTCCTCGAGGCTGAGGATCTTCTGGGCGTAATGCTGCAGCCGCTCGCCGGCGCTCGTCAGGGCGACACGCCGATGCAGCCGGTCGAAGAGCTTCTTGCCGAGCCGCTCCTCGAGGCGGCCGACCGCGATGGAGATGGCGGCCTGTGTCTTGTTCAGCCGCTGTGCGGCACCCGTGAAGGAGCCGGATTCGGCAACCGCCACGAAGGCGGCAAGGGCTTCCCTGTCGAGATGGCGCATGGGCGAGTTCCCTGATCGCTTCAACCGAGGGTTCCGCGAGGGGCCTCAATCCCCGAGAATTGAAGCAGAACCCGCTAAAACGCAAGCTCCCCACGCTGTCATAAACGTTACTTATGCCTGCATAAAACATTGAAAATATTGGATTCTATTGTTTACGAATTTTTCTTTGCCTGTCAGTCTCAGCCGTTCCCGATCCGCGAGGCCAACCATGTACCTCTCCAGACTGACCCGCAACATGCTTCTTGGCGCTGCCCTTCTGGCGGCCGCCATCGCGCCTTTCCCTGGCGCGGCCGCCCCGGCAGACCTTCGCCTCGCTCACGCGTCTTCTTCCGACAGCCTGATCAACAAGGCGGCGCTCGAGTTTCAGAAGAAAGTCGCCGAGAAGACCGGCGGCGCGCTGAAGGTCGTCATCTTCCCGGATGGCCAGCTCGGCGACGAGGATCCGATCGTCGAGGGCGTCGGCGTCGGCTCGATCGACATCGGGCTCGGCGGTTCGGTGGACGCGATCGACCCGCGGCTGAACGTGACTTCGCTCCCCTTCCTCTTCTCCGACAACAGGGCGGTCCATGCCTTCCTCGACGGCGCGGTCGGAAAGGAGTTGATGGGCTTCGGCGAGGACCGCGGCTATGTGCTTCTCGGCGCGCTGGATTCCGGTTTCCGCCAGTTCGCGTCGAGCGACAAGTCCATCGCCGGACCCGACGACCTGAAGGGCCTCAAGATCCGCACTCCGCCCAATCCGGTCATTCTCGCGACCATGCGCCAGCTCGGCGCGCTGGCCGAGTCCATTCCGTTCGGCCAAGTCTATACCTCGCTCCAGGCGCATGTCGTCAGCGCCGTGGAACCGGAGATCCGCGACTACTACGATTCCAAATGGTACGAGGTGGCCGACAAGCTCGCCATCGCGAACTATATCTGGACCGCCAATTGGTGGTTCATGAACAAGGACCGCATGGATGCCCTGCCGGCCGACCAACAGGCGGCGATCAGGGAGTCGGCGGCGGAAACGGTCCAATGGTACCGTGGCCAGCTCGACGCCACCTATGCGGGCATTCTCGAAGAGCTGAAGGGCAAGGGCATCGAGATCACCGACGTCGACACCAGCGCCTTCCACTCCATCGTGACGCCCGTCTACGACGAGTTCGGCAAGGAATGGGGCGCCGACCTCATCGCCAAGGTGCGCCAGGCGTCGGGCAACTGAGGCGCCTCGTGGAGCAATCTCCTCTCCTGGTGAATCCCGCGCCGCACAAGGGTCGCGGGCAACGCTTTTTCGCGTTCGCGGGGGCGGTCGCCTTCGTCATCATGTTCGTCTCCACCCTGCTCAGCGTCGTCGCCCGCCTCTTCGGCCTCAGCCACTTCGAATGGACGTTCGAAGTGGCTGCGATCGCGTTCGTCTGGGTGACCTTCCTCGGCATCGTCGTTGGTGAGATCAGGGGCGAGAACGTCTCCTTCGATCCGATCAAGGACTCGTTCCGGCCTTCGATCCGGCGCGCGATCGACTGTGGGATCGCCGTCTGCGTCTTCGCGCTCGGGATCGTCTTCCTCTGGAGCGGCTGGGCCGTGTGGCAGCGCTTCGCCTTCGTTCCGACACCGGTGCTGCGTCTGCCGGGCGGCACGACCATCGCATCGATCCTCGTCCTGGGGCTCTCCCTCGCGGGTATCGGCGCCGCAAGGCTGATACGCATCATGAGAGGCGGGGACCCGTATCCGGAGCGCGAGCCCGCCGCATGACGCTTGCCGTCCTGATCCTTTCCTTCACGATCCTGCTTTTCGCGGGAGTGCCCATTTCATGGGCCATGGGCCTGTCGAGCCTGCTGGCGATCGTCAGCGGCGACCTGACGCTGCCGGCCGCGTGGTTCGCCCAGCAGACCATCCGCGGCGCCGACGAGATCACGCTCGCCGCCATCCCGCTCTTCCTGTTTGCCGGCGAGCTCATGAATCGCGGCGGTCTCACGCGCCGTATCGTGAACATCGCGGAGCACCTGCTCGGCCGTGTCCGCGGCGGTCTCGGCCTGGTCAATGTGGCAACCGCCCTCGTCTATGGCGGCATCAGCGGCTCCGCCACAGCCGACACCGGAGCGGTCGGCTCGATCATGATCCCCGCCATGACGGAACGCGGCTACCCCAAGGCTTTCGCGGCGGCGGTCACCGCTGCCGCCGGCACGCTGGGCATCATCGGACCGCAGAGCGTCATCCTGATCCTGTACGGAGCGCTGACGAACACCTCGATAGGCGGCCTGCTGCTCGCCGGCATCCTGCCGAGCATCTTCGTCGCCGCCGTGATGATGGCGACCACCTGGATCGTGGCGCAGCGCCATGACTTCCCGCGTCTCAAGACGAAATTCGATGCGAAGGAGGTCGGCCGCGACACACTTCTGGCCCTTCCCGCCCTGCTCATGCCGATGATCGTCCTGGCCACCATCGTCGGCGGCTTCGCGACCGCGACGGAGGCGTCCGCCATCGCGGTCGTCTATTCGTTCTGCGTCGGCAAGCTCATCTATCGCGAGCTCTCCTTTCGCGACCTCTACCCTGCGGTGGTGGGCGCGGTGACGACCACTGGCGTCATCATGATGATCATGGCGCTGGCCACGCCGTTCTCGTGGATCCTGACGGTCGAGCAGATCCCCACGATCGCCGCCGAGTGGATCTCGGGCTATTCCGCGGGTCCGGTCGTGACGGTGCTGCTCATCCTTTTCGTCCTGTCGGCGGTAGGCTTCTGGCTGGATCTCGGGCCGTCTCTCGTGATCATGACGCCGATCCTGGTGCCGATCGCGCGCGATGCCGGCCTGGAGCCCTTCCAGACCGGCGTGCTGTTCACGCTGACCCTCGGCGCCGGGCTTTTCACGCCGCCGGTCGGCACCAACATCACGGTCGTCTGCAACATCGCGAAGCTCGACATGTACGCGGTCTCGAAATGGCTGATGCCCTACTGGATCGCCAGCCTCGTCTGTATCGCGGGCGTCGCGCTCTTTCCCGGCATGACCGAATGGCTGCCGAAGCTCTTCGGGATCTGACGGCATGAGGGCCGTCGTCCAGGAAAGGCCGCGCGGCGGCGAGGGGGAGGCATAGGATGCCGGTTGGGGCTCTTCCTATGCGGCGCGTGGCCGTCGGCCTGCTTTGGCAGGAGACGAACTCTTTCAATCTGGTCCCGACAGGCGCCGGCGAGTTCGCCTGCCACGAGGGAGCGGAGCTGATCGAGGCCTATCAGGACAGCGAGACATCCCTCGGCGGGATCATCCGCAGGCTGCGCGAACTGAAGCTCGAACCCGTGCCCGCCTTCGCGGCACGAGCGCGACCGGGCGGGCCGATCGAGGACGGGACGGTCGGCCGGCTTCTGGACCGAATGGTCGAGACGGTCTGCGCCGCCGGCGCCGATGCGATCTGCCTCGAACTGCATGGCTCCATGGCGGGCGTGAGCCTCGACGACGTCGAGGGCGAGCTCCTGGAACGGCTGCGCTCCGCTCTCGGTCGCGACGTGCCTGTCGCCGCGGCGCTCGACCTGCATGGCCACGTCACCGCGCGCATGATGGAGAATGCCGATATCCTGACCGGCTATCGCACCCATCCCCATTCCGACATGGTCGAGACCGGGGCGCGCGCCGTCGATCTCTTGGTGTCCGTTTCCGCCATGCGGCCGCGCCCCGTCGGCGTGCGGCGCACCGTGCCGATGCTGGCTTTGTGGCGCGACGAGACCGGCGAGCCGGGGATGCGAGCCGTTCTCGGCAAGCTCGCGACCGAGCGGGAGCGCCGCCCCGGCATCCTCGACGTCTCCATCTTCAACACGCACCCGTTTCTGGACCTGCCCGGCATGGGGCAGGTGGTACTGGCCTATGGACCGGATGCCGACGAGGCCACGGCACTTGCCGATGCCGTCGCGGCCGAGCTCTGGTGCCAGCGCGACGCCTTTGCCGGGCAGGCCGAAGAGCTGCCCGGCATCTTCGAGAGTATCCTGAACGGGCGGGCGGCGGCCATAGGCGACCAGGGCGACAGCGTGCTTGCCGGTGCGCCGGGAGACTCGGTCGAGATCGCGCGCTTCGCCAGTCTCCACGCGCCCGACGCTCGCGGACTCATTCCCCTCCTCGACCCCGAGGCCGTCGCGGCTTGCGCCGCTCAAGGCGTGGGCCGCGAAATCTCGCTGGACATCGGGGGCCGCTTCACGCCGGGGCTGACGCCCCTGCCCGTCCGGGGAATGGTCACGGCCTTGACCGCCGGCCTGTTCGCCAATGCGGGCGCCTATATGAAGGGCGTCGTCAACGATCTCGGCCCGACCGCCGTGCTGCGATCCGGCCCGCGTCTGTTCGTCCTCACCACGAAGGGGCCCTCCGCCTGCGATCCGGCCCTGGCCACCCATGCGGGGACGTCCCCGGACGATCTCGACTATATGGTCGTCAAATCCAGCAATCATTTCCGGCTCAGCCTTGCCGGGCAGTTCGACTGCCGCGTCGCGGCGACGCCGGGCCTCACGAGCCGGCGCCCCGACGGACTGCGTCACCGTCGCGCGCGACCGCTCTACCCGATCGATACGAATCGAGCATTCCCTGAACACGAGGAAAAGCTGCCATGATGACCCGTGCCAAGTCACTTCTCACCGCCACCATCGTCGGCCTTTCGATGGTCCTGGCGAGCGGCGCCGGCGCCGAGATTCGCGAAAAGGCGCTCCGCTTCGCCTTCACGGGCTCGAAGGAGCATCCGCAGGGTCTTGGCGCGCAGAAGTTCGCCGAACTCGTCGAGCAGAAGAGCGGCGGCAAGATGACCGTGCGGCTGTTTCCGGACGGTTCCCTGGGCGGTGACCTGCAGACGGTCTCGGCCCTTCAGGGTGGAACGCTCGACATCACGGTTCTCAATGGCGGCCTGCTGAGCGGCGTCGTCAAGGATTTCGGGCTGCTCGATCTGCCCTTCCTGTTCAACAATCCCGAAGAAGCGGACGCGCTGGTCGATGGGCCGGTCGGCGAGAAGCTGTTCGGCAAGCTGCCCGAAAAGGGCCTCGTCGGCCTCACCTATTGGGAACTCGGCTTCCGCAACATCACCACGAGCACGCGGCCGATCGCCAAGCTGGAAGACTTCAGCGGGCTCAAGCTCCGGGTGGTGCAGTCGCCGCTTTTCATCGATCTCTTCAATACGCTCGGCGCGAATGCCGTGCCCTTGCCGTTCCCCGAACTCTATTCCGCGCTCGAGCAGAAGGTCGTGGACGGGCAGGAAAACCCGCTCGCGACCGTGGACGCGATGAAGTTCCACGAGGTGCAGACCTATCTCTCGATCTCGCGCCACATCTACAATCCTCAGACGGTGATCATCAGCAAGAAGAGCTGGGATGCGCTGAACGAGGAAGAGCAGGCGGTCCTGAAATCGGCGGCCGCTGAAAGCAGGCTGTTCCAGCGCGAGGTATCGCGGAAGAAGAACGCCGAGTCCCTCCAGGCCCTCGAGGCGGCCGGCATGCAGGTGAATGAGATCTCGCCCGACGAGTTGAACCGCATCCGCGAGGCGATCAAGCCCGTCGTGGAGAAGTTCAGCGCAGAAGCTGACCCCGTGCTGCTTCAGGAGATCAACACGGAAATCGCCAAGAAGCGCTGATCGAAATCACAGACCGGCAGTGCTCGCGATGACACCGCCCGAACATGAATCCAGAAGGCAAGAGAATTCCATGGGTCATCTCGTCGGAGGGATCTCCAGCGCGGGCAGGGCATTGCCCATGCTGGACGGCCTGCCCTTCCTCAGCGGGCGCTCGTTCGGCGCCCACATCTGGGACGTCGAACGCAAGCGCTACATCGACACCGCGCTCGGCTTCGGCGCCACGCTCATCGGCCACGCCCATCCGGCAGTGGTCGAGGCTGCCACCCGTGCTCTGGCCAACGGGTCGATGCCGGCCTTCGCCCATGCCGGGGAGGAGGAGGCAGCCGCCAGGCTGAGCGAGACGACGGGCGATCTTTCGCGCGTGATCTTCACCAATACCGGCAGCGAGGCCGTTCACCTTGCCTGCCGGCTGGCCAGGGCGGCGACGGGCCGGACGCTTGTCGCGAAAGTCGCCGCGGGCTTCGACGGCTGGTACGACGACGTCGCCTTCGGCAATGCCGGTTCCGACGACGCTCTCATGCTTTCGAACACACGCCCGTTGCGCGGCCGCACGACCCTCCTCCGCTTCAACGACAGACAGGACATCGACAACCTTTTCGCCGAGAATGCCGATATTGCCGCGGTGCTGATCGAGCCGATGTTGGCCAATGCCGGCTGCATAAGACCGGCGCCCGGCTATCTCGAACATGTCTACGAGACGGCACGACGCCACGGTGCGCTGGTGATCTCGGACGAGGTGCTGATGGGATTCCGCGTCGCGTTCGGACTTGCCAGCCATGCGGCCGGCCTGCGTCCGGATATCGCGGTCGTCGGAAAGGCCATCGGCAGCGGCCTGCCCGTTGCGGCGGTGCTCGGCACGCCTGACGTGATGATGCTTTGCGAGCGCGGCGAGGTGGTGCGCGCGGGAACTTATAGCGGCAATCCGGTCGCGACGGCCGCCGTTTCCGCGACGATGACGATCCTGAAGGAGGTGGACTATCCGGGGCTTCTCGCCCGTGGCGACGGCCTGCGCAGTCGGATCGTCCATGCCTTTGCCGAGGGGGCAGGCGTACAGCTCTCGACGTCAGGCTTCGGCTCCGTCTTCACCATCTGGTTTCATGCGGAGGAGCCGACAACCTATGCGGAGGCCGCGGCGCGCGCGCGCGCCGATTGCACCCTCAAACTTCACCTCGAGGCGCGGCGGCGAGCGCTGCTTCTCATGCCGCAGCCTTACGGCCGCGTTTATCTGTCGACGACGCACGACGCGTCGGTCTTGGACGATATGGTAGGGATATTCGACGATGTCGCCCGCATCTTCTGACCCTATGTGCATCCGAATCACGTTTCGCCTTCGATCGAGGTTCCCTATGCAGCGAATTGCATGATCCGTATCGTCGACAGCTTCTTTCTCGGTATCAAGATCGTCATCGCATTGCTGCTGGCGGCAATGGTCGTGCTGGTCTTCGGCAATGTCGTGCTGCGCTATGCCTTCAACTCCGGCATAACCGTGTCCGAGGAGCTTTCGCGCTGGTTTTTCGTCTGGCTGACTTTTCTGGGCGCCCTTGTGGCGCTGCGAGACCACGGGCATATCGGCGTTGATGCGCTGGTGCGGCGGCTGCCGATACTGGGACGAAAGTCATGCCTGGCGATCAGCCAGCTGCTGATGCTCTACGTGACCTGGCTGCTGCTGGACGGTGCCTGGAAGCAGACCATGATCAATTGGGATGTGCTGGCACCGGCCTCGGGCCTTTCGATGGCCTGGTTCTATGGTGTCGGCGTCGTCTTTGGCGTGTGCTCCGGCGTGATCATCCTCGCCGACCTGATCCGACTGGCGGCCGGACGCACGGCCGCGGCAGACCTCACCATCGTCAAGGAATCCGAGGAACAGGAAGAGGCCGAGGCCCTGTTGCAGGGGAAGGCGGTCGCGGCGAGGCAGAGAGGCGACGGCGACACGTGACGATCTTCGTTTTCGTAGGCTCCCTTCTCGCCGCGATCGCCATCGGCATGCCGATCGCCTACGCGCTTCTGGTCAGCGGCGTGGCGCTCATGATCCATATCGGGATCTTCGATTCCCAGATCGTCGCGCAGAACGTCATCAACGGCGCGGACTCCTTTCCGCTCATGGCGGTGCCTTTCTTCATGCTGGCCGGCGAGGTGATGAACCGCGGCGGCCTGGCGAGGCGTATCGTCAACGTCGCCCTTGTGGCCGTCGGCCATGTCAAGGGCGGGTTGGGCTACGTGACGATCGCGGCCGCCTGCCTGCTGTCGGCCCTCTCCGGCTCGGCGGTCGCGGATGCCGCCGCTCTTGCGACGCTGCTCGTCCCATTGATGGTCCAGGCGGGCCACGACGAGAACCGGGCCGCCGGACTGGTGGCCGCGTCAGGCGTCATCGGGCCGATCATTCCACCATCGATCGCCTTTGTCCTGTTTGGCGTGGTCGCGGGCGTTTCCATCACCAAGCTCTTCCTGGCCGGCATCGTGCCGGGCATCCTTCTAGGGATAGGGCTGGCAGCCGCCTGGTGGCTGCAGGTCCGCAACGAGGAAATCATGTCGCCGCCGCGCCGGTCGGCGCGTGATCTCGTGCATGCTCTCGTCGAGGGCTTCTGGGCGCTTCTCCTCCCCGCGATCATCGTGTTCGGCCTGAAATTCGGTGTCTTCACGCCGACCGAGGCGGCCGTGGTTGCCGCGGTCTACTCGCTGGTCGTCGCACTGTTCGTCTATCGCGAGCTCAAATTCGCCGAACTCTTCGATGTGCTTGTCAGTTCGGCAAAGACGACAGCCGTCGTCATGTTCCTGGTGGCGGCCGCCCTCGTATCGTCCTGGCTGATCACGATCGCCGAGGTCGCCGCGACTGTGGTCGATCTGCTGCAACCTTTCATGGACAACCAGACACTGCTCCTGCTCGCGATCATGGTCCTGGTGGTTATCGTCGGCACCGCCCTCGACATGACGCCGACGATCCTCATCCTGACCCCGATCCTGATGCCGATCATCAAGGAGGCAGGGATAGACCCGGTCTATTTCGGCGTCCTGTTCATCGTGAACAACTCGATCGGGCTCATCACCCCGCCCGTAGGCACAGTCCTGAACGTCGTCGCCGGTGTTGCGCGGATCTCCATGGAGAATCTGATGAAGGGCGTTTGGCCGTTCTTCATCGCGCAGCTGATCGTCTTGCTGCTGATGGTTCTGTTCCCGGCGCTCGTGATGTGGCCGGCCACGCTGATCGGCCGCTGAGCGGCATGCCTCGGTGCGATGCCGCGAAGCGGGAGGCGCCGATCGCCTGACCGGGCGATCGGCCGCAAGAGACCGCGTCAGGATTTGCCCTTGGAGAGCTTTTCCGTCTCGGCGCGCAGGCGCTTGTCGAGCTCTTGGATTTCCGGCGTGACGATCTCGCCGAAATCCTCCATCTGGTAGAATGGACGGATCTCGATTTCCGAATCTCCGGGCATCGGATTGGGGCAACGCTTGACCCATTCGATCGCCTCTTCGAGCGAGGCGACTTCCCAGATCCAGTAGCCGGCGACGAGTTCCTTGGTCTCCGCAAAGGGACCGTCGACGACTGTGCGCTTGGGGCCGGAGAACTGTACCCGCACGCCCTTCGAGCTGGGCTGCAGGCCGTCGCCGGCCAGCATGATGCCGGCCTTCACCAGCTCCTCGTTGTATTTCATCATGGCTTCGAGCAGCTCCGCACTCGGCATGATGCCGGCTTCGCTGTCTTTCGTGGCCTTAACGATCACCATAAAACGCATCGTGCTGTCTCCAGTGGGTTGGGTTCAAAGAGGCGATGGCGGGTCGTTGCAGACCATCGCTCACCTGCACGTCGAATGGGAGAAGCGGGAATCGACAAGTCCATGATTTTTTCTAACGCGACTTTTTCACCAGGCAATGACCACCGGCGTCGGGCGGCTGCCGGAGGATCCGAACCTTGCGGGCTTGCAATTCCCCGGCTTATTACGACATTGGATGCATGAGCACGCCCGCGCAACCGGTCCGTCTGGTCCGCCCCGAAAAGAAGCGGCGTCGCATTCCCGTTTCAGTCCTCATGGCGTTGAGTTTCGGCACCCTCGTGTTCCTGTCGGTCGGTGGCGTGCTGACACTGTCGGTGGGTGCCAATGTCCGCAATACGTTCGATCTGTTGGGCGCTCAGTCGACGCTTCTGATCGATGCGATGGAGGATGCGCTGCGCGCCGAGATGGGACGCGCCGAAGACGCCGTCGACGGGGTCGCACAGCTTTATGCGCAGGGCGACTTCCAGATCGACGACGAGGCCATGTCGGCGGCACTGGCCGGTGCCCTATCGGCCACGCCCGAAACAAACGTGATGCTGATCTGCACGCCCGATCTGGTCTGCAGGGGCGCGGCGCGCGGCGCCGGCGAGGCCGACCCGCCCGGAGCGGTCCGGCAGCTCCCGGCCGAATCCGAGAAATCACCTGAAGTGAGGGCTGCGCTGGAACAGCGGCGACAGATCGAAGGGCGGTGGTGGGGCGCGTTCGTGGCCAACGAACATGGCCTGTTCGCCAACGTTTCCGTGCCGCTCACGCGCGACGGCGCGACGCAGGCCTGGGTGATCGCCGCAGTGGAACTGCAGAAACTGTCCGAAATCACGCGGGAATTGTCGTCACGCTTCGGCACGCATGCCTTCATTCTGGATGGGGATGGCTCCATCCTGGCCGACCCGCGGCTGGCCGATCCGAACGCACTGAAAGAAGGCATCCGGCCGCTGGCGTCGCTCGCCACCTTTGGCGATCCCGTGCTCGCCCGGTATGAAGGGCGGGAACCCGAGGCGGAATTCAGCGCCAAGCGCGGCCGCGACATCGAGGTCGCCGAGATCAAGGTCGACGAGCAAGAGGGATCCAACGGGAACGGAGAGGATACTTACGTCGCCATCACTCGCAAGATCAGCGGTTATGGCGAGCGACCCTGGACGATCGGCGCGTATTTCGAGGCCAGGCAGATCGGCGACGAGATCGAGCGTGTCATGGGATCGGCGCTGCTGGGCTTCGGAGCGATGGCGGCGGCGATCGTCATTGCGATCATGCTGGGCAGGCGCCTGTCACGCCCGATCCAGACGATCGCCGGCCAAGCCACGCGCGTCGCCGATTTCGATCTCGACGAGGTGAAGCCGCTGCCGCGCAGCAGGGTGCTGGAGTTGGACGAGCAGGCGTCTGCCTTCAACGCGATGCTCATCGGCCTGCGCGCTTTTTCGACCTATGTGCCGCGCTCGCTGGTGGCCAAGCTCGTGCGCACCGGAAAAATAGGGATCGCGGAACCGCGCGAAGCGATCGTTACCGTCATGTTCACCGATATTGCCGGCTTCACCACGCTTTCGGAGCAGATGGACGCTTCCGCTACGGCCAAGCTCCTCAACCATCATTTTTCAATCCTGTGCCGCGCGGTCGACGCGCATGGCGGTACGGTCGACAAGTTCATGGGCGACGGCATGCTGGCATTCTTCGGCGCGCCGGACCGTCTCGAGAGCCATGCGGCGGCGGCCGTCCGCGCAGCCGCAGCCATCCGCGACGAACTGGAGAACGACGGCCGGGCGCAGGCCAGGGAGAGTCGCCAGCCCTTTCGTGTCAGGATCGGCATCCATACGGGCTCGGTTATCGTCGGCAACATCGGAGCGTCCGACCGCGTCAACTATACGATCATCGGCGATACCGTGAACATCAGCCAGCGGCTGCAGGAGCTTGGCAAGCAGCTCGCGCCCGACGCGGCGGTCTCGATCACAATTTCCGGCGAGACCGCTTCGCGTCTCGACGAAGAATTCGAAACGATCCCGGCGGGCGAACACAGGCTGCGCGGACGCGGCGAGGCGACGAAGGTGTTCCAGCTCGGCAAAGTCGAAGCGGCGGTGGTACCCCCGCTGGACGTCCCTCGGGCCCAAGCAGGCTAAGGAGCCAGCCTACTCCACTGTCCCCGATACATCGGCTCTGGCGATCGCCTTGCGGATGAGTTCGGCGAAACGCTCGCCGGCGGTCTCGGGCGCGCCGCCATTGTCGATGACGACCGCACCTTCGCTGTCAAATTTCGCGGAACGCGCCAGTCTCGCCAGCACTTCGCCACGGGACTCCCGACCACGCGCGGCAAGGCGCTCGGCCAGGATCTCCGGCGCGGCTGTGATCTCAACCACGACCACGTTCTCGTAGCGTTCCTTGAGCAGCGGAAGCGCCCCGCGCGACAGGTTGGCGATGGCCACTCGGCCCTCGGCGATTGCATCGTCGACATCTGCCGGCAAGCCGTATTTCAGCCCATGCGCCTCCCAGGCGAGCGCAAAGGCGCCATATTGCCGAGCCTCGTCGAAGGCGGCATCGGTGAGCGAATCGTGATCCTCGGTGGAGCCGTCGCACGGCCGGGTGATGACGCGCCGCACGAAGAGCACGCTGTTCTCATCGGCGAAACGCTCCCGCGCGTAGGCCATGATGGTATCCTTGCCGGCGCCGCTCGGCCCGACCACCGCAACGAACACGCCGTTGCGGACCGGGAAAGGAGCACTGGCCAGCTCGCGCTCGATCAAAGCGGAGGCCATCATGCGACGCGGCGGCCTTCCCGCCAGACAGTGCGGACGACCGGCACATGCTCATCGACCCGCACGCGCACAAGGTCGGCGCGGCGGCCGGCCTCGATGACGCCGCGATCGGTGAGGCCGACGGCTTCGGCCGGATTGCGCGATACCATGGCGACCGCCTCCGGCAGGGTGATCTGGTCGACGACCTCGCCCAGGAAGAAGGCCGACTGAATGAGGCTGAAGGGGATGTAGTCCGACGAGAGAATGTCGAGCAGGCCATCCTCGGCCAGCGTGCGCGCAGAGACGTTGCCGGAGTGGGAGCCGCCGCGCATGACGTTCGGCGCTCCCATCAGCACGCCGAGCCCGGCATGCTTGGAGGCACGGGCGGCCTCGGACGTGGTCGGGAACTCGGCGACGCGAATCCCTTGTGCGACAGCCTCCTCGACATGGGCCAGAGTGGCGTCGTCATGGCTGGCGAGCACGATGCCGCGCGCTCGGCAGGCATCGGCGATGGCCGTGCGGTTGGTGGCGGAGTTGGCGGCGGATTCGGCGATCCGCCGCTCGCAGAAGGCGCGGAACGCCTCGTCCGACATCTTGAGCTTGCCCTGGTAGTACATGGCATAGGCTTCGAGCTTGGCGAATTGACGCTGGCCCGGCGCATGGTCCATGAGCGACGCGAGCCGGACCCGGTCATCGCCGTCGAAATAGGCGAAGCCGTCTAGGCAGTCGGGCGCGGAAACCTCGCAGCGCAGGTGGATGAAGTGGTCGGCGCGCACGCGGTCCTGCCGCACGCTATCCTCGATGGCGTCGGCGAGCTTGCGCATTTCGTCCGGAGTCATGCCGCCATCCTCGTCGAGGCCGACGCGCAACGCGTCGAAGACGGTGGTGATGCCGGCCGTGGCGACCTGGGCGTCATGGGCAAGCACGGCGGCGATCGGATTCCAGCGCACTTTGGGGCGCGGCGCGTAATGGCCCTCGAGATGGTCGGTGTGGAGTTCGACAAGGCCCGGAATGACGTAATCGCCTTCGACGTCCTCGCCGGCGCGAGACGAACCGCTGGAGACGTCGGCAATGAGGCCGTCGCGGATCAGCACCGATCCGGTGACGACTTCGTCGGCGAGAACGAGGCGGGCGTTGGTGAGTACTGTTTCGGCAGGCATGTCAGGCGGACTTTCTTTCCCGCCGGTTCCCCAGCGGATGATAGGACTGGACGGTGAAGGGCGCTCCGGCCTCGGGCTCCACGAACAGGGCGAGCCCATCGATCGCGACAGGCTTGTCGAGGACAGGCGCGAAGAAGGACTCGATCGCCGCGCGCAGGCGTGGCGCTTCTGCTTCGGCGGCGCGGCCGGAAAGCGTCATGTGAAAACGGAACGCCTCGAAGACGTAAGGATAACCCCATTGGCAGAGATTGCGAAACTCGCCAGGGCTCAGCGCATCCGGGTTGCGCCGTTCGATCTCGGCTTCCGTAAGGGGCGCGCGGAAACGATCGAAGAAAACCACCACATCGTCGACAAGCCGGTGGAGATCGGGAAGCCTTTCATCCGGTACCAGGGCGAAGAAGCCGTCGAGCTGCTTGACCACGAGACGCGGAATGACGACCGGAGCCATGCCGGCCGCGTAAGTTTCCATCGCCTTGCGGAGCGTAGCCTCGCTCTCGCTGTCGGCGAGCCGGAAAGGCGCCTTGAGCGTGGCATGGAAGCCGTAGCGCCGTGCCGCCGCAGTGTGGAAGGCGACCTCAGCCGGCGTGAGATCGCCGACCACCGGAGCCGGCGTAGCGGCGCCGGTAAACGGGTCACGCCCCAGCCAGTTGGCCGCGATCCGTGTCAGCGGATCGGTCTGGGCAGGCGTGAAATAGATAGCATAACGCATGATTTATCCTCGCGAGCCTCGATGCCATAGGTGATTTGCATGACAGAATGACGAAGCCGCGTGAGTTGTCCGTAGCAGAATCCCGAGGGCAAGTCATGGCGGGTACAAGAAGAGGTTGATCGGATTGTGGCCGCCGCCTCAAGCTGCGCCCATCAACCGCTTCCGCAATGCGTTCGATATGCCGTCGAATACAAACACGACGAGCAGGATCAGGAGCACCATGTAGGCCACATTCTCCCAGTCGGAGTTGGTGCGCATGGCCTCCCATAACTTCAGCCCGATGCCGCCTGCACCCACCGCGCCGATGATCGTCGCCGAGCGCGTGTTGGATTCCCAGAAATAGAGCGATTGGCTCAGGAACACCGGCAAGACCTGCGGCAGCACGCCGTAGCGCTGCACCAAGGCCGGATTGGCGCCGACGGAGCGGATACCCTCGCGCTGCTTGTCGTCGATATTCTCCAGCGCTTCCGAATAAAGTTTGCCGAAGGTGCCGGTGTCGGTGAAGAAGATGGCCGAGATGCCGGCGAGCGGCCCTGGCCCGAAGGCGCGAGTAAAGAACAGAGCCCAGATCAGCATGTCGACCGAGCGCAGGAAGTCGAAGAAGCGCTTGGCGAGCTGGTTGGCGATGCGGTTCGGCGTAATGTTGCGGGCGGCGATGAAGGCCAGGGGAAAGGCGAGCAGCGTCGCCAGCACCGTTCCGGCAAACGCCATGACGATTGTCTGCAGCAGTTTCAGCCAGACGTCGCCATGCTGCCACTCGGCATTGTTGAGGATGTTGTCAAAAGCAAGAGCCGCGTTCGACATTTCGGGCCGGATGCGTTCGCTCGAAAAGGCAAGCGTGATCACCTCGCCGAACGACTTGCCCCAGAACGGCGAGTTGGCGTCGAAGATGAAATTCTCCCATCCCCAGAAGCGTCGGCGCACCTTGATCTCGTCGTCCTCGATCTCGGCGCGGCCGGAGAAACCGAAATCGACAATGATCTTCCTGCCCGGTTCCTTTTCCTCGGCCCAGGCGGGAAGCTGGCCGTTCGGCTCGATGCCCTTGCCGGGCGAGACCCGGATTTCCAGCCTTTCTCCACCGCTGGCGACGACGACCTCGCCCGGCGTGAGTTCGATCGTGCCGGCGCCCATATCCATGACGACATGCCGGAAGATCTGTTTCGGTTCGCCCGTCGGCGCGGGATCGAGCGTGATCCAGTCGGGGTGCCTTTCGGCGTTATAGGCGGAGAAGCGCGGATAGGCGATGGTCGCGCCATCTTCCTTGAAATCCACCCTGGGCCGCGTCTCGTAGCTCACCCAGTCGGCAAGATAACTTCCGGCGATACTCCAATTACCGGAAGAGAACACCGTGCCGATCGAGAACAGCCACCAGGCGAAGACGAGATAGACGACGATGCCGAGCGTCACGCTCCAGGAGATCAGTCTCTTTTTCTGCGAGCCGGCGAAGGCTTCGGGATAGCGGGCGGCGATTTCGGCGATGTCGGCCTGAGAAAGATTGGACATGTCAGACTCCCCGGCCGAAGGCGAAGGCCTGGTCGCCGACGAGCTTGCGCCGCAGCCAGGCAGAGAACTGGTCGACGGCGATGATCGTCACCAGCAGCAGCAGGACGATCGCCAGGGTCTTGGCTTCGTGGGTGCGGCTGATGGAAAGGCGCAGTTCCTCGCCGATGCCGCCGCCGCCGACTGCGCCGATGATGGTGGAGGCGCGTACATTGATCTCGAGACGCAAGAGCGCATAGCTCAGGAAATTCGGCATGACCTGCGGCACGATCGCGTACCAGACCCGCTCGATCCAGCTGGCGCCGACGGCGCGCAGCCCCTCGTCGGGCTTCATGTCGGCATTCTCGACCACTTCGAAGAAGAGCTTGCCGAGAGCTCCGACCGTGTGGATCGAAACGGCGATGATGGCCGGTACCGGGCCTATCGACAGGATAGCGAGAAAGAAGCCGGCGATCACGATCTCGGGGAAGGCGCGCAGGATTTCCATGAAGCGCCGCACGAAGAAGCGCAGCCAGCGCCGCGTCACCAGGTTGGAGGCGGCGAGGAAACAGAGCACGAAGCCAAGGGCGAAACCGACAAGGGTGGAGACCAGCGCGATGTTCACGGTCTCCAGCATCTTGTAGAAATATTCGGGCAGATAGAGCGATTGGGTGAGATAGACCCTGCCCTCGGGATGGTTGTATTTCAGGCTGCCATCGTCATAGGGCGACGGCAGGTCGAACAGCGCCCGGAAGATCTCCCAGCCGTCACGCGGCACCATCTGATCGACAAAGTCGAAGAAGTAGGGCAGCCGGTCCCAGAATTTGCCGGCATTGCTCTCATTGGCGAACCACAGCGATCCCGCCATAGCGAGGATGATGAAGGCGGCACCACCGATCGTGTAGAGCCGGCGCCGCCCGGCCAGTTCGCGCCAATGGCGCTCGACCGCCAGGCCGGCCTCCGAAAGTGTCCCACTCATGTAGTTTCCTCATGCAAACGCGCCGCGGCTGCCGCGGCGCGTTTGAAAAGAATCTGCCTCAGCCGCCGATCTGCGCCTTGCGGGCAGCGATGATCGGGGCGTAGAAGTCCGCGTTCACTTCGATGAAGCTCTTGAAGTCGCCGCCCTGGATGGCCGAGAAGCATTCCGCGTCGGTCTCGGGCAGCTTGAGCATGAAATCCTTGAACTTGGCCTTGATGTCGGCGTCGAGCGTGGTGCGCACGACGATCGGACCGTTGGGGATCAGCGGCGACTTCCAGACCTCGACGAGGTCGTCCATGTCGAGGATGCCCTTGTCGACCATCTTCTTCAGGTTGCCGGAGGTGTAGCCGTCCGAGAATTCGCCGACGCCCGAGCCGAAGGTCGTGCCGGCATCGAAGGTGCCCTTCAGGACTTCCAGCACGAGGTTCTCGTGGCCGCCGCCGAAGCCGGTCGAGGCGAAATAGTCCTTCACGGGGGCGTTGCCGAGGTCGGCCGGCAGCGACGTGACGGGGATGAGATAGCCCGAGGTCGAGTCCGGATCCGCGAAGCCGAGCTTCTTGCCCTTCAGGTCGGCGAGCGACGTGATGCCGGAATCCTTGCGGGCGACCATGATCGAATAATAGCCGGTCGCGCCGTCGGTCTGGACGGTGGTCAGGATCGGCTCGACCGCGTCCTCATCCTCCAGATAGATCTTGGCATAGCCGGAAGCGCCGAGTTCGGCATAGTCGAGCGTGCCGCCGAGCAGGCCCTGGATGGTGCCATCATAGTCGGCGGCGGGGAAGAGCGACACCTTCTCGACGCCCAGGACCGAAGGCAACTGGTCGACCAGGCACTGGAAATTGCGCAACCGGTCGGCCTCGTTCTCGCCGCCGATGATGCCGATGCGGAATTCCTTGAGATCTTCCGCCTGGGCCGCACCGATGGCGATGGCGGCGAGCGAAACGGCGCCGAATAGGATCTTCCTGAGCATGAGATATTTCTCCTGTTTGGGCTCGGGCAATGCTGGCCCGAAGCGTTCGTGAGGTCTGGATGCCGTCAGAGGCCGGCGAGGGCCGGTTCGAGCGCGCCGGCGGTGCCGAAGCGGCGGAGCCTGCCGTCATGAATGCTGGTCGAGGTGATCGCCTCGGAGATTTCGTTTCCGTCGCCGTCGGCGCCGTAGACGCGGCGCACGGCCTCGCGGTCCAGATCTCCGGGCCCGCCGTCAAAAACGACCTCGCCGGCGGCCATGCCTATGATGCGGCTGCAATAGGTACGCGCCGTGTCGAGCGTGTGCAGATTCGTGATGACGGTGATGCCCTCGCGCCGGTTGATGTCGCGCAACGCGTCCATCACGACCTTGGCGTTCAGCGGGTCGAGCGAAGCAATCGGTTCGTCGGCGAGGATCATCCTGGGCTGCTGCATCAGCGCCCGCGCGATCGCCACGCGCTGCTGCTGGCCGCCGGACAATGTGCCGGCCCGCTGCAGCGCGGTGCCGGCGATGTCGAGGCGCTCCAGGGCCGAAATCGCCATGGCGCGCTCATCGCGGGAGAAAACATTGAGGAGATTGAGCACGGTCGACCGATGATTGAGCCGGCCGAGGAGAACATTGGTCAGGACGTCGAGGCGGGGAACGAGATTGAACTGCTGGAAGATCATGGCGCAGTCGCGCTGCCAGCGGCGCAGCGCCGACCCAGCCAGCTTCGACACATCCGTCCCCTCGAACAGGATCGAGCCCTGGCTGGGGTCGATCAGGCGGTTGATCATGCGCAGAAGCGTCGACTTGCCCGCGCCCGAACGGCCGATGATTCCGACCATCTGGCCCTGAGGTATATCGAATGCCACTCCCCCGACGGCGGTCTTCGCGCCGAAGCGGCGTGTCACGTTGCGGATTTCCAGCATTGCGGCTTCCCTGTCCGGCGGCTCTTCGGCCTATCCACGGGAACCCGCTAAAGCAGCTCCATGAAGCTGCGGTGTCGGTTCGATGTCAGTTTTGTAACGATCAACAGAGGCCCTTGTTCTCTGCCGTCGGGCGGCCGGCCGCCAGGGAACGGCATGGATACTCGGGTCATCCTCGCTTCGCTCGGGCCCGAGTATGACGAAGCTTCTGGCGCGATGCCAATCGCAAACGCTGGCGATTGGCGCAGGCCTCAATGCAAATCGTCATCCTCGGGCGCGAGCTCACGTCAGTGAGCGAAGCTGACACGAGGATCCATTCCGTTCCCTGGCGGCCGGCCGCAGACCGCGGCGCAACACCCGGCCGGTCTCAGCCCTCGGCCAGGTCGAAGACGTGGTGGTGGATATGACCCTCGAACATGTCGAACAGGCCCTTGGTCGCTTCCCGGCTCTCGTAGCGAACCGGTGACTCGAGCGCGGCCGCGAGAGCCTCGCGGCTGTCATACATGGTGGAAAGCACCATCGGGTAGGAAGGGGCGCCCTCGTCGCGCTCGACATTGTAGAGCACGCGCACTTCCCTGATGCCGGGAAACCGCAGCCACATGGGCAGCAGCTTTTCCGCGACATAGGCCTTGAAGGCAGTCTCTTGCCCAGAACGGATGCTGCCTTCGAAGAAGGCCTGGCGAACGATCATGGCTTGTCCATTTGTGAGTTGACGGAGGTCGGCGGCTTTTCGCCGGCAAAATAGGCGGCGATGTTGGCAAGCACGATCTCGCCCATCGTCACCCGGGTCTCCACAGTCGCGCTGCCCTGATGCGGCATGAGAACGGTGTTCGGCGCGGTGAAGAACTCCTCGCGGATGGTCGGCTCGTCGACGAAGACGTCGAGGCCGGCCCCGGCTATGCTTCCCCCCTTCAGAGCCGCAAGCAGTGCATCTTCATCGACGACGCTGCCGCGTGCGACATTGACGAGGAAGCCCGTAGGGCCGAGGGCAGCAAGCACCTCGGCATTGACGATGCCCTGCGTGGCGGCGTTGGCGGCGACGCAGACGGCGAGCACGTCGCTGTCCTCAGCGAGTTCGACCGGCGAGGCATGGCGGACCCAAGCAGTGTCGAGGAGCGAGCGGTTCCAGTAGCGAACGGCCATGCCGAACGCCTCGGCGCGCCTGGCCAGCGCCTGCCCGATCTGGCCGAGGCCCAAAACCCCGATGCGCTTGCCATGAACCTTGGTGCCGAGTGGGAACGGTTCGCGCTTCGCCCAGCGCCCCTCGCGCACCATCCGGTCACCCTGCGGGATATGCCGGAGCAGCGCCAGCATCAGAGCGATGCCCATATCCGCGACATCCTCGGTCAGCACGTCTGGCGTGGTGGTGACATGGACGTTGCGAGCTCGGGCAAGCTCGAGATCGACCTTGTCAGTGCCGACGCCGTTGACGGCGATGACGCCGAGAGCGGGAAGCCGATCGAACCATTCGCGGGGAAGGCCAGTGGCGCCGCCGGTCGCGACCGCTCGGATCGATGGCAACGCCGCCTCGATCGCCTGCTTCTCCTCGGGATTGTAGAGCCGGTGAACGGTGTAGGCCTCGTCGAGTCGATCTTCGATGACCTTCATCATCGGTTCGACCAGCAGGATATGGTGCTTCAATTGGAAACTCCGTAAGTTTTTGATGCCAGCGACATCAAATGCCGGCTGTAGGAGAAGGCCCCTCACTGTCCTGCCGGACATCTCTCCCCGCATGCGGGGAGAGAGTCGATGTCGTGTCTGCTTTCGCCAATCGCCTGCGTATCCGATTGGCGAAACCCAAGCGGCCAGCGTCTCTCTCCCCGCATGCGGGGAGAGATGTCCGGCAGGACAGTGAGGGGCTATGCAAACGTTCGGCCATTTTCCTAAGGCCAGCCTTAGGAAATCTGGCCGAGGAAATTCCTGGTGCGCTCGTGCTTGGGATTGTCGAAGAACTCCGACGGCGACGCCATTTCGAGGATCTCGCCGCGATCCATGAAGATCACGCGGTCCGCGACGCTGCGGGCAAATCCCATCTCATGGGTCACGCAAAGCATGGTCATGCCTTCGCGGGCGAGATCGATCATGGTGTCGAGCACTTCCTTGACCATCTCGGGATCGAGCGCCGAGGTCGGTTCGTCGAAGAGCATGATCTTCGGATTCATGCAGAGCGCGCGGGCGATGGCGACGCGCTGCTGCTGGCCCCCGGAGAGCTGTGCCGGATATTTGCCCGCCTGTTCGGGGATGCGCACGCGCTCCAGGAACTTGCGCGCGGTCTTCTCGGCTTCGGCCGAGGATATGCCGCGCACCTTCATCGGCGCCAGCATGCAGTTCTCGATAACCGTCATATGCGGGAACAGGTTGAACTGCTGGAAGACCATGCCGGTCTCCTGGCGGACGAGCTCGACATTCTTGCCGCCGGCGGTGAGGTCCATCCCGTCTACGACGATCCTGCCCCGCTGCACGGTCTCCAACTGGTTGATGCAGCGGATGAGCGTCGACTTGCCCGAGCCCGAGGGCCCGCAGATGACGATCCGTTCTCCGCGGGCGACGGAGAGCTCTATGTCCTTCAGGACATGAAAGTCGCCATACCATTTGTCGACGCCTTCCATCAGCACGGCGGGACCGGAAGCTCCCCGCAGGTCATCTGCCGGTGTCTTTTCCATCAGCTTGGTCATGACGGGGAGTTCCCTTGTTCTTTTTTTACTTGGCCTTGCCGACGAAGTCCGGCAGCGGCGAGCCGAGCCACTTCTCGTGGATGGCATTGAGCTGACCGTCGGCCTTCACCTTGTCGATGAACTGGTTGACGAAAGTGAGCAGCTCGGACGAACCCTTGCGCACCGCGATGCCCTGCACCTGCTCGCTGAGCGAAAGCTTCTGGTTGAAGCGGCCGGGGGCGGCCTTCTCGATCTGGGCCGCGACGACGTTGGAGACGCCGATCAGCTCGACCTGGCCGGAGAGCAGCGCCTGGACGGCACTCGCGTCGTCGTCGAAGCGCTGGATCTTGGCATCCTGCGGAGCAATCTTGGTGACGGCGGTGTCCTGCGTGCTGGCGCGGGCGACGCCGATCGTCTTGCCGGAAAGGTCCTCCGGCTTGGACACGGCAACATCCTCCGCCCCGAAGACGCCGATCGAAATGCCGGCATAGGGCTGCGAGAAGTCGACGTTCTTGGCGCGCTCCTCGGTGATGCCGAGCGAGGCGACCAGCAGGTCGACCTGATTGCTCTGCAGGTAAGGAATGCGGTTCGGACCGGTGACCGGCACGATCTGAGCCTCTACGCCGAGCTCCTTGGCGAGCAGCTTGGCAACGTCCGCATCATAACCGTCCGGCTGATTGCTTTCATTCATGATGCCGAAGGGCGGGAAATCGACCAGCATTCCGATCTTCACCGTGCCGGCGGACTTGATGGATTCGACGGTCTGCGCCGCGGCCGGAGCGGTGATCATGCCCGCCATTAGGCCGGCGCCGACGAGTGCCATTGCCATGCGTCTTGTTATGTTCATCTTTCCTGTCCTTGGGTTGCGCCGGTTCCTCCCGGCAAGGGATCCCGTCAACGTGCCGTCGCTCGGGAAAACTTGAGTTCCATGCGGCTAGCGAGCACCGAAAGGGGCCAACACAAAACGAAATAGACGGCAGCCACGGTTCCGAACACCAGGAAGGGGCTAAAGGTTGCATTGTTGATGATCTGACCCTGGCGCGTCAGTTCGGTGAAGCCGATGATGGCGGCAAGCGAGGTGCCCTTGATGAGCTGCACGAGGAACCCGACCGTCGGCGCGACGGCGATACGTGCCGCCTGCGGCAGGATGACGTGGCGCATCCGGCGATAATAGCCGAGCCCAAGCGCCGTCGCCGCTTCGCGCTGACCCGGCGGGATCGCCTCGATGCAGCCGCGCCAGATCTCGCCCAGAAAGGCGCTGGCGTGAAGGGTCAGCGCCACTGCCGCGGCCGCCCATGGATTGATGGCAAAACCCAGAATGTTCATCCCGAAAAAGACGAGGAACAGCTGCATGAGCAGCGGCGTTCCCTGGAACAACCGGATGAAGCCGATGGCGAGGAGGCGCGGCAGCCGGGCGTCGGAGACACGCGCCAGCGCGATCAGCAGGCCTCCAAGACCGCCGCCCGCGAAGGCGATGGCCGAGAGCGCGATGGTCCATTGCGCCGCCATGACGATGGTGAAGAACTCGTTCCATCCGAAGGACCTGATCATGGGCGGGCTCCTATCGGCTCAACGGATATTTGAAGGCCATCCTCTCGATCGCTGAGAATATCGCCGAGAAGCCGACAGACATCGCCAGATACATCAGGGTGATGACGACATAGACCTCGAAGCTCGCGAATGTGGCCGACTGCAAATCGTTGCCGGCGGCTGCAAGATCGTCAGCCGAAATCGCCGAGACGACGCTCGAAGTGAGCATGAGATAGATGAATTGGCTGGTAAGAGCGGGATAAACCGTACGCAGTGCCGGCTTGAGAACGATGTAGCGGAAGGTCTGCAGCTTCGACAGGCCAAGCGCGGTGCCCGCCTCGATCTGCCCCTTCTGCACGGATTCGATGCCGGCTCGGATGATCTCCGTGCCATAGGCGCCGAAATTCACGACGAGGGCCAGAAGCGCCGCTCCGTTCGGCGACAGCCGAAGGCCGAGCGAGGGCAGGCCGAAGAAGATGAAGAAGATCTGCACCAGAAACGGCGTGTTTCGGATGATTTCGATATAGGCGTTGATCACCCAGCGGAGCGGTGCCGGACCGGAGGTCTTGCCCCAGGCGCAGACGACCGAAACGACGAGGCCGAGCACCATGGCGATGCAGGAAAGCCGGATGGTCAGCCACGCTCCGACGAGCAGTTGATCGAACGCCGCCAGCACCGGCGCAAAGTTGAATTCGTACAACGGGCAGCCTCCCGACGTGGCAGATCCCGCTTTCCCTCCGCTGAAAGCGAGCTTTAGATCGATCTAAAGCCGAATTCAGGCGACGTCAACCGCGAATCCCGGTCATGCCATCACGATATCAGGCGGCGCGCAGGACTGGCGGACATGCAGCACGGCCGGACCGACCGCCCGTCGCGGCGGCAATATCGGATCCGTTATCCGGTCGAGCAGGAGGCGCGCCGCGCTTTCGCCGATCGCGACCGGCGCCGTGGAAACGGAGGTCAGACGCGGACGCATCGCTTCGGCATCCGTCACGTCGTCGAAGCCAATCAACGAAAAGTCGCGGCCGACGGAGCGGCCAAGATCGTAGAGGCCGGCCGCCAGCCCCAGGGCAATGATGTCGTTGAAGCAAATGACCGCGGTCGGTGGCCGCGATTGCTCGAACAGGAGCCCGGCGGAGCCGGCGACCTGCGCCATCTGCATGGGAACACGGATGATCATGCTGGCGTCGAAGCCATGGGCTTGCATCGCCAGGCGAAAGCCGTCGACGCGCTCCTGGTAGGCGGAATGGATGGATCCATGCACGGCAAAGGCGATGGTCTGGTGACCGAGCGAAGCGAGATAGTCGACGGCTTGGTGCATGCCGGCGGCGTAGTCCACGCCGGCATAATCGATCTCGTCGGAGACATGGCGCAATACCTGCACCAGGGGCATGCCCCAGTGGGCTATCCCCTCCAGAAACGCCAGCTCCGTGCCCGCTGCGGGGCAAAGGATGACGCCGTCCACGCCATGCTCGCGCATGCGCCGCATCAACGTGCTCTGACGATCGACGAGGTCGCCGCTGTTGGTCATGATCACCACGAGGCCGGCAGCATCGATGACGGCTTCGATCCCCGAGAGGAGTTCGGCGAAGAAAGGATTCTTCAGCGTGGGCACCACGACACCCACTGTCTGGCTGCGTTCGACACGCAGGCCGGCTGCGCTCATGTTGTAGACGTAGCCGAGTTGCTGCATGGCCTCTTCGACGCGCTGGCGTGTGGCAGCGCCCACAAGCGGGCTCTTGCGGAGCACGAGGGATGCCGTAGCCCGGGAAACATTCGCCCGGCGCGCGACATCGAGGAGCGTTGCACGGCTTTTCTTTCGATCGTTGGCAGGCATGTAAGTCGCTTGTGTCGGTCTTTTGCGGCCCGTGAATCACGGTTCCGTCAGTTGCTTCACCGCCGATTATAGGCGCCGAAGCCGGCGGGGGAACTCCATGCGGCCGGAATCGCGTGCCGCTGTCGTGGACAGCCGCGGGCACCGCACTTCTGCTGAGCAATCTGCCGCGGTAGGATCGGCCGCAAATCAATCAGGAGAAGGAAAGCGATGGCCAGAGGAAGCTGCCACTGCGGCAATGTCTCGTTCGATGTGGAGGGCGCGCCTTCCAGCGTGGTCGAATGCAACTGCTCGCACTGCAGCCGCAAGGGTTATCTCTTGTGGTTCGTGCCGCGCGACAAGCTCACCCTGCATACGCCGCGCGAGAACATGGCCACCTACAAGTTCAACAAGCATGTGATCGACCACATGTTCTGCAGCAATTGCGGCTGCGCACCGTTCGGGCTGGGCGTCAGCCCGGAAGGCCAGGAGATGGCGTCGATCAATGTTCGCTGCGTCGAGGAGATAGACCTCTCCACGCTCCAGCGCATCCCCTATGACGGTCGCGATAAATAGGCGACGCTAGAGCATTTATGCAATTCCGGACGCAAAACCGCTGCGCACTTTTGCTGGAGCTGGTCTAGCAGCCGTGCTTCTCCAGGAAAGCTTCGGCCGACAGGCTGCGGAAATCGTCGAGCGCGGCGCGTAGCCGGTCGTGGTCCCAGTCCCACCAGGCAAGCGCCTGGTAGCGCTCCGCCGTCCCGCGGTCGAAGCGCTGCCGGATCGGCTTTGCCGGGACGCCGCCGACGATCGTGTAGGGCGCGACGTCCTTCGAGACGACGGCCCCGGCTCCGACCACCGCCCCGTCGCCGACCGTGACGCCGGGCAGGACGGTGGAGCCATGGCCGAGCCAGGTGTCATGACCGATCGTGACGCGCCGGGCGCGGCGCTCGGCGAAGAACTCAGCCTCGTGCTCGGCATCGGGCCAATAGTCCGAGGCGCGATAGGTGAAGTGATGAAGCGTGGCCCGCCAGGTCGGATGGTTGGTGGCGTTCATGCGCACCGAGGCGGCGATGTTGGAGAATTTCCCGATGGTCACGCACCAGGCGGCGCAGTCCTGCATCATGTAGGAATAGTCGCCGAGGATCGTCTCCTGTACGCGGCAGCGTTCCGCGATCTCCGTGTAGCGGCCGAGCGTCGAGGCCTGAACGTCGGCCGTCTCGTGGACCAGCGGCGCTTCCGAGAGCCTTGTCATGCCGCGAGCTTCCCCGGAGCGAACTCGGTGACGTCGATGACTCGGTCGGCGACGGCCTCGCGCACATCGACGTCGTGGAAGATGCCGAGCAGCGCGACACCCTCGGCCTTCTTCTCCTCGATCATGGCGATGACCACCTCCCTGTTCCGGGCGTCGAGCGACGCGGTGGGTTCGTCGAGCAGGAGAATCGGGTGTGAGGTAATGAAGCCCCGGGCGATGTTGACGCGTTGCTGCTCGCCGCCGGAGAAGGTGGCCGGCGGCAAAGCCCACAGGCGTTCCGGAAGATTGAGCCGCGCCAGGAATTCACGGGCGCGCCCGCGCGCCGCTTCCTTGCCCTCGCCGCGCGCAACGAGCGGCTCGGCAACGACGTCGAGCGCCGAGACACGCGGCACCGTGCGCAGGAACTGGCTGACATAGCCGATCGTGTCGCGGCGTATGGCAAGCACCGTACGGGGGCTGGCGGAAGCGAGGTCGATCAATTGCCCGTCATGGGAGACGATGATTTGACCTTGGTCGACGGCATAATTGCCGTAGACCATCTTCAGGATCGAGCTCTTGCCTGCGCCGGAAGGCCCTCCGAGCACGGCGCATTCCCCAGCTTTCAGCGCAAATGACACGCCGGCCACGACCGGCAGGCGAATGCCGTCGCGCAGGTGCATGGTGAAACTCTTGGCGACTTCGGAAACGACGAGGGGCGTGGGCATTAGTGCGCTCCGATTTCTGTTTGGCACGCGATATCACCCCCCTCTGTCCTGCCGGACATCTCCCCCTCAAGGGGGGAGATTGGACGGCCGCCGAGACGGCGCTCCATCCGAGACGGGGATGATTGGCGGATGGGCCGATGGCTGCCAATCTCCCCCCTTGAGGGGGAGATGTCCGGCAGGACAGAGGGGGGTGCGAAGACGAACAATTCTCGATCAGGATGTTTCCTACCCATCATCGTCACACCTGCAGGATCGAAGACACGAGGAGCTGCGTATAGGGCTGGCGGGGGTCGTCGAGCACGCGGTCGGTCAGGCCGGTCTCGATGACATGGCCATCCTTCATCACCATCATGCGCTGCGACAGGAGCCGTGCCACGGCAAGATCGTGGGTGACGACGATCGCCGCGAGGCCGAGATCCGTGACGAGCCCACGCAGGAGATCGAGCAGCCGTGCCTGGACCGAAACGTCCAGCCCACCGGTCGGCTCATCCATGAAGACGAGGCGCGGGGCGGTGACGAGGTTGCGGGCGATCTGCAGGCGCTGGCGCATGCCGCCGGAAAAGGCGCGGGGCTCGTCGTCGATGCGATCCTCATCGATCTCGACACGCGACAGCCAATCGACCGCCGTCGCCCGGATCCGGCCGTAATGGCGATCGCCGATCGCCATCAGCCGCTCGCCGACATTGGCGCCGGCCGAGACGGTCATGCGCAGCCCATCGGCGGGGTTCTGGTGGACGAAACCCCAGTCGGTGCGCATCAGGAAGCGCCGCTCCGCCTCGCTCATACGGTAGAGGTCGCGGAACATGCCATCGCGCATGCGATAGGCCGCAGTGCCGGAGGTCGGCAGAAGCCTGGTCGAGAGGCAGTTGAGAAGGGTCGTCTTGCCGGAGCCGGATTCTCCGACGATGGCCAGCACTTCGCCCGGCCAGAGATCGAAGGAGATGTCCTCGCAGCCGATGCGCGAGCCGTAATATTTCGACAGCGCCGTGACGCGCAGAAGCGGTTCGTCGGTCATTGCTTCGATCCCTTGTTGTAAACCGCCGTCACCATCACGCCTCTCCCGCGAGATGGCCGCGATGTCCCTCTTCCCTGCGCTTCTCGCAGTGATCGGTGTCGGAGCACACGAACATGTGGCCGCCGCGATCGTCGAGGATCACCTCGTCGAGATAAACCTTCCTGGCGCCGCACAAGGCGCAGGGTTCCTCGAAGGTCTGGATCTCGAACGGATGGTCCTCGAAATCGAGGCTCACCACGCTGGTGAAGGGCGGGATGGCGTAGATGCGTTTCTCGCGACCCGCGCCGAACAGCTGGAGCGCGGGCGACATGTGCATCTTCGGATTGTCGAATTTGGGCGTCGGCGAAGGATCCATCACGTAGCGGCCCTCGACCTTCACCGGATAGGCGTAGGTGGTGGCGATGTGGCCGTGCCTGGCAATGTCCTCGTAGAGTTTCACATGCATGAGGCCGTATTCCTCGAGCGCATGCATCTTGCGCGTCTCGGTCTCGCGCGGCTCGAGAAAGCGTAGCGGCTCGGGGATCGGCACCTGGTAGACGAGCGTCTGACCCTCGGCGAGCGGATGTTCCGGGATGCGGTGGCGGGTCTGGATGATCGTCGCCTTGGCGGTCTCGGTCGTCACAGCGACCTCGGCCACCTTCTGGAAGAAAGCGCGGATCGACACGGCGTTGGTGGTGTCGTCGGCGCCCTGGTCGATGACCTTGAGCACGTCGTCCGGCCCGATAATCGATGCCGTCACCTGCACGCCGCCCGTGCCCCAGCCATAAGGCATCGGCATTTCGCGGGAGGCGAAGGGAACCTGATAGCCGGGAATGGCGATGCCCTTCAGGATCGCCCGGCGGATCATGCGCTTCGTCTGCTCGTCGAGATAGGCGAAGTTGTAGGAAGCGATTTCGCTGGCGTGGGCGTTCATTCCGCGGCCTCCCGGCTTTCGGTCTCGGCATCGTTGCGGCCGTCATGCTCGGCGCGCATGCGGCGCACGAGATCGAGTTCGGCCTGGAAGTCGACGTAATGCGGCAGCTTCAGATGTTCGACGAAACCCGTCGCCTGCACATTGTCGGAATGCGAGATGACGAATTCCTCGTCCTGCGCGGCGGCAACCACGTCCTCGCCGAACTCGCGGGCGCGCAGCGCACGGTCGCAGAGCGACATGGCCATCGCCTTGCGTTCGGACTGGCCGAACACCAGCCCGTACCCGCGGGTGAATTGCGGCGGCGCCTTGGCCGAACCCTTGAACTGGTTCACCATCTGGCATTCCGTCACCCGGATGCGACCGAGGGTGACGGGAAACGGCAGTTCGGGAACTTCCAGCTCCAACTCGACTTCGCCGATGCGGACTTCCCCGACGAAGGGATGGTTGCGGCCGTAGCCGCGCTGCGTGGAATAACCGAGCGCCAGCAGAAACCCTTCGTCGCCACGCGACAGCGCCTGGAGGCGGATGTCGCGTTCCATCGGGAATTCCAGCGGCTGGCGCGTGATGTCGCCGGTCTCATGATCGTCCGGCAATTCGACGTCGGTCTCGATCAGCCCCTCATGGGCGAGGATTTCCGAGACACGCGGCATGCGCTCGGCCGCCGCTTCATCACGCTGCTCGGACGCATCGACCGGCGCACCGGCGGCCAGATCGGGATCGAGAAGGCGATGCGTGTAGTCGAAGGTCGGGCCGAGCAATTGCCCGCCGGGAAGGTCCTTGTAGGTGGCTGAAACCCTGCGTTCCACCAGCATCGCGGCGGTGTCGATCGGCTTCGTGTATCCGAAGCGCGGCAAGGTCGTCCGATAGGCGCGAACGAGGAAGATCGCCTCGATCAGGTCGCCCCGTGCCTGGACGATGGCCAGCGCGGCGAGTTCCTTGTCGTAGAGAGACCCCTCGCTCATCACGCGATCGACGCCGAGCCCAAGCTGTTCCACCACCTGGTCGAGGCGCAGTGCCGGCACGGAACGATCGCCGCGCCGGCGATCGGCAAGCAATCTGTGGGCATTGCGGATGGCTGCCTCGCCACCCTTGACGGCGACATACATCGTCAGGCCTCCTGGATACGGGTGGTGCGCGGCAAACAAGCCACGCCTTCGGGAGCGGCGAGGATCACGTCGACACCGCGCGGGAAACGCTGGTTGTTCTGCTTCCACTGCTCGACGAAGTGGCGCGGCAGCGGCGATGGCGAGAGGCTGGCCGCCTTTTCGATGCCCGGCCCCTCGAGCAGGAGTCGAGACCCGGCGGAAAGGGTCTCCACCTGCAGGATGAGCGTGGCCGAGCGGTCCGGATATTCCTGGGTGCCCTGCGCGAAATTATCGAGCGAGATCAGCTCGCCGGGCGCGGCGACAACCGCGAAAAGCGCCTCGTCGGGCGTGCGGGCCATCGGCGCGCCGGTATGGAAGCCGAGCCATGACTTCACCGCCGGGGAGGCCTGGGGGAACGTATCGAGCCACAGCGGCGTATCGTGGTCGCACAGGGCCAGCGCCACCGCCGCCGTGCTCGGGCACAGGGGCGCCGGCGGCCTCGCGAGGACGGGCATCGGCCTTACAGAACCCGGTCGGGCCATGGCATCCATCACGGCGCGGAACACGATCTGCGCATCGAATACCGGATTGCCGAAACCGCCTTCGATCGTTTGAGCTTCCATCAATCCTCTCCGCGCACCATGGTGAAGAAATCGACCTTCGTGGCAGCCGTTTCGGCTCGCCGTAGCCGGTCGGCCTCGCCGAGCACCGCTCGAAGCGGATCAAGCAGCTTCGCTTCGACATCGCCGCGCCTCGCCGGGTCCTGCCACAACGCGTCGGCAATCGCCGAAAGCCGCGCCTTCTCCTTGTCGCGGCCGAGCGCATAGGCGTGACCGATCTCGCCGGTGGAGAGCCGGACCGTGGCGCGCGTCACTGTCGCCTCGCCGAAATTGAAGGGAGCCCCGCCACCGCCGATGCGGCCCCGCACGGTCACCAAGCCGATCTCCGGCCCGCGCACCGCATGCGCCTCGACCTCGAAGCCGGCTTCGATCCAGGCCCGCTTCAGCGCGTCGGCCGGCGCCTGCGACATCACGGCCATGGCGGACTTGCGGGCCGCTTCGGCCTCTTTTTCCTGTCGTCTATCCACCTTCATTCGCGCCTCGCTCGATTTGTCTATTGTTCTATACAACTGAACAAATTATACCTGGCTTCTAACCTGTGTCCATGACGTGTTTGTGACAGGAGGGAGAAAGATGATGGAGCCCACCACGGTGGAGCGACGAAGCGGAGTGGCGCTGTGGCGGCAGATCGCCGACAGGATCCGGCAGGGCATAGCCGCCGGAACACTGGGCGAGGACGGCCGGCTGCCGCCCGAGCTCGTTCTTTCCGAGCGGTTCAAGGTGAACCGCCACACGGTGCGCAGCGCCATCGCCGCTCTGGTCCAGGAGGGCGTGCTGCGCGCCGAACAGGGCCGCGGCACCTTCATCGAAAAGCGCCGCCGGCTGAGCTATCCGATTTCGGCGCGCACACGGTTCTCCACCGGCCTGATGGGCCAGGCCCGCGACAGGCGCGGGGCGCTGCTGGCGCATGCCATGGAACCGGCGGATGCGCGGACGGCCGAAGCGCTCGGCCTCCCCCAGGATGCGCCCGTCCTGCGGCTGGAGATCCTCAGCGAGGCCGACGGGCGGCCGGTCTCGCGCGCCACGAGCTGGATCGATTCCGTCCGTTTCCCCGGCTTCGAAAAGGTCTTTGCGCGCACGGGATCGATCACGGCCGCCTTCAAGGCCTTCGGTGTCGACGACTATTTCCGAAAGTCCACTCTGGTCTCGGCGCGCCACGCCGATACCTCCGACCTTGCCGATCTCCAGCTTTCTCCGGGCGCGATCGTGCTCGTCACGGTGGCCATCAATGTCGATCCGGAAAATCTTCCGATCCAGTTCGCCGAGACGCGCTTCGCCGCGGATCGCGTGGAGCTCACGGTGCAGAGCGAGCCTTAGTCGGTTGCCACGCTCCCGCCGGCGCTGATATCTCCGCCACGGCTTTTCCCGCGCGAAGATGGAAGAAAGAGTGACAGATCTGCCCCAGCTTCCCGTCACGGCCGTCCTGCCGGCGTTGCGGAACGCGCTGGACGACGGGCCGAACGCCGTGCTCGTCGCGCCGCCCGGCGCCGGCAAGACCACGCTGGTGCCGCTGGCACTGCTCGACGCGGCCTGGCGAGGCGACGGCAGGATCCTGCTGCTTGAGCCGCGTCGCCTCGCCGCCCGCGCCGCCGCGCGGCGCATGGCTGCCCTGCTGGGCGAGGAGCCAGGCGGAAGGGTGGGTTACGCCATGCGGATGGAGAACCGGATCTCTAGTGCCACTCGCATCATCGTCGTCACCGAGGGCGTGCTCGCGCGCATGATCCTCGACGATCCCGAGCTTTCCGGGATCTCGGCTGTAATCTTCGACGAATTCCACGAGCGCTCGCTCGACGGCGATTTCGGCCTGGCGCTGGCGCTGGACGTGCAAGGCGCCCTGCGTCCCGATCTTCGCCTGCTCGTCATGTCGGCAACCCTCGATGGCGCACGCGTCGCCCAGCTGCTCGACGACGCGCCGGTGATCGAAAGCGAGGGACGCAGCTTCCCCGTCGACATCCGCCACGAGGAGCGTCCGGCCGGCATGCCCCTCGAGGACGCAATGGCGAAAGCGATCCGCGCCGCGCTGGCGAACGAGCCCGGGAGCGTGCTCGCCTTCCTGCCCGGACAGCGCGAAATCCAACGAACGGCGGAGAGGCTGGAAGGCAGGGTGCCGGAGAATGTCGACATCGCGCCGCTCTTCGGCCAGATGGACGGCAAGGCGCAGGATGCCGCCATCCGCCCTGCGCCGGCCGGCCGGCGCAAGGTAGTGCTTGCCACGGCCATCGCGGAGACGTCGATCACCATCGACGGGGTTCGCGTTGTTGTCGATTCCGGCCTGTCGCGGCTGCCGAAATACGAACCCGCCACCGGCCTGACCCGGCTCGAGACGGTGCGGGTCAGTCAAGCATCCGCCGCGCAAAGAGCCGGCCGCGCCGGCCGTACCCAACCAGGCGTCGCGATCCGGCTCTGGCGCGCCGAGCAGACGGCCGCGTTCCCGCCTTTCACGCCGCCGGAAATTCTCGAAGCCGACCTTTCAGGGCTGGTGCTCGACTGCGCCGCCTTCGGCGTCGCCGATCCGACGAGCCTCGCCTTCCTGGATCGCCCGCCCGCGCCGGCGCTGGCGGAAGCCCGCGGCCTGCTGTCGGAGCTCGGGGCGATCGACGCGAACGGCAGGCTGACGCAGAGCGGAGAGGACATGCGCAAGCTGGCGCTGCCGGTGCGGCTTTCGCATATGGTGGCGGAGGCCGCGCATGCCGGTCAGGCGCTCGACGCCGCCCTGCTCGCCGTGCTCCTGACGGAGCGGGGGCTCGGCGGCGATAGCGCCGACCTCGAGCGTCGTCTGGAACGTTTCCGGACGGAAAAGTCTCCTCGTGCGATAGCGGCCCGGCAATTGGCCGAGCGGCTGGCCCGCCAGGCGGGAGGTGGGCGGGGAGAGCCCGGGTCGGCCGGCGCGCTGCTTCTCCTGGCGTGGCCCGATCGCGTCGCCATGGCGCGCGGCGAGCGCGGCCGGTTCGTGCTCACCAATGGGCGCGGCGGCGCGGTCGAGGCGACCGACCCTCTGGCAGGAGAAAGATTCCTCGTGGTCGCGGATCTCCAGGGCAAGGCGCAGAACGCCCGCATCGCTGCTGCGGCCCCGGTCTCGGAAACCGATATCCGAACGGTGCTCGCCGGCCATATCGAGCGCAAGACCGAAAGCGCCTTCGATCCGGAACGCCGCGCCGTACGCGTGCGCGAAACGGTCCGGCTCGGCGCTATCCTGCTTTCCGAACGCATGTTGCCAGCACCATCGGGCGCGGAGGCCGACCTAGCGATGCTGGACGCGCTTCGTTCCCACGGCCTGTCGCTCCTGCCCTGGAGCAAGGAAGCCCAGACGCTTCGCCAGCGCCTTCGATGGCTGCATAGCGGGCTCGGCTCCCCCTGGCCGGATATGTCCGACGAAGCGCTGCTCTCGCGTCTCGACGAATGGGTGCTGCCTTTCCTGTCGGGCGAGGCCTCCTTCGCACGCATCGATCCCGGCATCGTCCAGGCCGGGCTGATGTCACTGGTGCCGCACGACCTCCAGCGCAGGATATCAGCCCTTGCGCCCACCCATTTCGACGCTCCTTCGGGCAGCCATGTGCCGATCCGCTACGACGGCGAAGCGCCAGTGCTGGCGATCCGCGTCCAGGAACTGTTCGGCCTCGACCGGCACCCCTCGATCGCCGGCGGCACGGTTCCCCTCACGCTCGAACTCCTGTCTCCCGCCCACCGCCCGATCCAGACGACGCGCGACCTGCCGGGCTTCTGGCGCGGCTCCTGGGCCGAAGTGCGCTCGGACATGCGCGGCCGCTACCCCAAACATGTCTGGCCGGAAGACCCCGTCAATGCCACGGCGACGAACCGGGCCAAGCCGCGAATGAAATAGGCCGGACTCCCGAGGGCGTCAGCCCACCGCAATCGCCTCGATTTCCACCAGCAGATTCGGGGCGGCCAGTGCCTTGACGATCAGCAGCGTCGTTGCCGGTGGAGGTGATGGCAGGGCGCCTGCCGCTCCCTCCATGAAGGCGGGGATCAGGCTCTCGTCGGTCAGATAAATCGTCACCTTGGCCAGCTTGCTGTTATCCATGCCCGCTTCCGCGAGCACGGCGTTCAGGTTGGCGGCGGCAATCTTCGCCTGCTCGACAATGCCCTCGCCCACCTTTCCCTGGGCATCGACCCCTACCTGCCCCGAGACGTACAAGGTGCGCTGAGCGCCGGTCGCAAGGGCTCCCTGGCTGTAATAAGGCGACTGCGGGTAGCCGGAAGGATTGATCATCGTCAGCATGGAAATCTCCTGCGTAGGGGGTGAAGCAAACATTCAGGCGCTCACAGCGCTGTCGCGCAAATTTCTCAGCCGGGAGAATTCCGCCCGGACCATCTCAGCCATTTCGGAGAATGACGTGCTACTGCGCGAAAGCGCTAGAATGCCGTGATAGAGGACTATGAGACGGGTGGTCTCGGACTTGGCCGCTTCGGCTCCCAGCTCGCGTTCGAGCACGCCGGCCACGCCTTTCCGCACGAGCTCCAGAGCCTCCCCAAGGCCTTCCGACGCAACTCCACCCTCACGCCCGAACTCGACGATCGAGTTGGTGATGAGACAGCCATGGCCATCGGCCAGCGGCATTTCCAGTACGGACAGATAAAGACCCTCCAGCTCCTCCAGTCGCGCCTTGTCGCCGGCGAAGACCTTCATGCGCTGCCGCACGAACCCATCGACATAGTGGGCGAGCGCGGCTCGGAAGAGGCCGGCCTTGTCGCCGAAAGCGTTGTAGATGCTGCCGGAGACGAGGCCAGTGCTTTTCTCCAGATCACTGATCGAGACATTCCTGTAGCCTCGCTGCCGGAAGAGATTGGCTGCCGAAAGCAGCACCGTGTCACGGTCGAATTCTCGCGTTCTCGCCATATGGACAGTTTTAGAACTTTCATTTTAGAATGCAAGCTCTAAAAAATCAGGTAGCGCCCTATCGCCTTACCCACAACCGCTGGCCGCGCGACGGCGACGAGCCGAGCCAAGCCAAGGGTGAAATAGGCCGGGGGCTGCCGCGGGCAGACCTTCCCGAATGCAGTCCGCTTCGGCGTCACGACCGCATGACACTTCCACGTCAGATCATTCACTCTGGCTTCCAAGCATCTGCGAAATGCGTTTCGCGCTCTCCTTGACCAGGGTGACGACCTTTCCAATGTCGAACTCCGGCGATGCCCATTCGGCGAATGCAGTGCTCAAGCCGGCGACCGTCCGCTCCGAGGCGTCGCGGATCGGAGCGCCGACGGAAACGACACCCGGTATGTTCTCGCCGGCAATCATCGCATAGCCCTGGCGTCGGATTTCCCCGATCTGTTCGATCAACACGGCTGGATCGGTGCAGGTCTTGGGTGTCACCTGCTCGAGCCGCTCTCCCGTGAGCAGCTTCTCGACCTCGTCGTCGGGAAGCCCGGCGAGCAGAACCTTGCCGAGCGCGGTGCTGTGCAGATAGGTCTCGCTTCCCGGCACGCTGCGGATGACGATCGGCCCCTCGCTTTGGGTCGAGAGAATGTAGACCGCACGCGCGCCGCGCAGCACGCCGAGATAACCGTTGAGCAAGTGTTTCGTCGCCAGCATGTCGAGCTCGGGCTTGGCCACCGAGATCAAGCGATCCTTTTTCGTCAGGCTCCAGCCGAGGCCGAAAGCCCGATACCCGATCGAATAGCGGCGCGTTTCCTGATCCTGCGTGACGAAATGGTTCTGCGCCAGCGTGTTGATGAGCCGCTGGACGATGGTGGGATTGACCTCCAGCTGCCGCGCGATTTCACGGACGCCCATCGGAGCAGCCGCCTTGTCGAGGATGATCAGGATCTCCAGCCCCCTTTGAAGGGACTGGCTGCTTCCTGTGAGCTTTGCGCCCGCTACCATGAGACAAATCCCGATTGCCCGGCCGATCTCAGGCGGGAACGACGCGCAGAGACCGGTCGATCGTTGAAAAGAGTTCGAAGCCGCTGTCGACGAGGAGCCCCGTATCCTCGACCATCATACCGCCCCAGCCCGGCTCGTAATACGGAGTTTCCAAACAGAATGTGCTGCCCGCCTGAAGGATATCCGAACTTTCCGGCATGATGACGGGCGCTTCATACACTGCCATGCCGATGGCGTGCCCGATATGCTGGCGGCGATATGGCCGGAAACCCTTCGCCTCGACCGCCTTGACCCCGGCGTCGAACACATCGCTGGCACGAACGCCGGGTCTCATCGCGTCGATCGTGACGTCGAGCCCTTCGAGCAGCGCGGCGTAGCGTTCCACCTGAAGCTTGGTTGGCTCGCCGATAACGGCCGTGCGGGCCATGTCGGATTTGTAGCCGTAATAGCTGCATCCGACGTCGAAGCGCAGCAGGTCGCCCGCCGCCAGAGCCCGTTCCGTGCTCATCGCGTCCGCCAGCGCGCTGCGCAGGCCGCCGACGACCGTGACGTTGCGCGGCAAGCCGCCGCCAAGCGACATGTGCGAAGCGACGACCGAAGCAATCGCCTTGTCGGTCGTGCCCACGGCCGCGGCGGCGATGCCGGCCTCGATGGCTCGCTCGGTGATGAGGGTCGTGTAGCGGAGGAGTTCGACCTCCAGCGGCAGCTTGCGGGCACGTACGGCAAGCATCCACGGCGTTGCGTCGGCCACTTGCCCAAATCTTTCCGCCAGCGCGTCCAGCGCTCCATTGGCGAGGTATGCCCGTTCCGCCAGCACGGTTTTCGCCTTCACCCCGCTCAGCGCCTCCTGGAGCGCGCCGTCGAACGAACCGTGCCGCGCCTCGGTGTGCGACGACGGCGTGTCGCCGCTGAAGAAGAACTTTCCGAATGTGTGAATACTGTCCGGCGCGAAGCCCGCATCGATGGCCGGTGCAAAGTCCGCCGCCGGCGCGACCAGCATCGCGTTGTCCAGAGTGACGAGCGCTGCGTAGCTGTAGCGTCGGTTGATCGTCGCGCCCATGCTCTCGTAGCCGGTGGCATAAAGCACATTCTCCGGGCTCGCGATGACGAGCAAGTCGATCTTGTCAGCCGCCATCTGGTGGCGGGTCCGGTCGAGCCTCTCTCCAGCGAGTGTTGCGATCTGAGCGGCCAGGGCGGCGCCGGTCTGTAGCATGCGTGCGGTTCCCATATCGAATGATTCTGGTTCGCGCCAAAAGGCGACGCGGCATTGACAACAGATTTCGGTCGTCAATACAATAGGAAATCGAAACAGTGTTGCGATAATAGAAACACACAGGGGAATGACATGGATCGACGCGGTTTCCTTCTCTCGAGCCTGAGCCTCACTGGCATGGGCATCCTCGGCCTGCCGCGGCCGGCCAGCGCACAGGCCTATCCCTCGCGCCCGACGACAATCATCATTCCGTTTGCCGCCGGCGGTGCGGGCGACCTGAGCGGGCGGGTGATCGCCGACTTCGCCAGCAATAAGAAGGGAGAGGCCACCGCGGTCGATTTTCGCCCCGGCGCCGGCGCCACGATCGGCACGGCCCAAGTCGCGGACGCGGCACCCGATGGGACCACGCTCGGCCTCTATTCGGTCAGCCCCTTCGGCACGACGCCGCACCTGCAGAAGGTGCCGTACGATCCGCTCACCAGTTTCACCTATGTAGCGGCCCACGTCTTCGTGCCGATCGCCTTCTACGTGAAGGCGGACAGTCCGTTCGCGACCTGGGATGATGCCGTGAAGTTCGCGGTCGACAATCCCGGCAAGTTCAGATGGGGAACCGCGGCGGTCCGCGGCGCCGCCCATCTTGCGACGGAGGCAGCCTTCCGTCGTGCCAAGGCTCAAGCCACCTTCGTGCCCTTCAAGGGTGGCTCGGAAGCCATGACCGCACTGCTCGGCGGCCACATCGAGGCCTCCGTGTCGTCCGATTATGGGCCGCAGCTCGACGCCGGCCAGGTGCGGCTCCTGGCCTCCACCGGAACCGAGAAGATCGCGGCATTCCCCGACGTACCGACCTTCGGCGAAATGGGGCAGCCCATCGCCGTCGAAGCGACCTACGGGCTGGTCGGGCCGGCCGGCCTCCCCGCCGAAGTCGTCACCTACTGGAATGACGCGGTGAAGGAGCTTCAGGCCGCGCCAGAGTTCGCCGACTATCTCAAGGTGGTGAAGGGCGGAAAGCTCTACTGGAACAGCGAGGAGTTCACCGAACGCGCCAAGGCGGCCTATGCGAATCTCGGCCAGGCCATCAAGGAACTGGGGCTCTAGCGGCGTGGCAGGCGCCGTCTCACTGATCGTCGCGGCTACCGTCGCGATGATCTACTCCTTGCTTCACTACAGCATCTGGTCGTTGGGCATGCCGGGGTCTGGACTCATGCCTGTGGTGTCGTGCGCCATGGTGATCGTGCCCTGCGTATGGACCATTCTCGCAAGGGATACCGGCGAGACAGCGAGGTTCGCGTCGCCGGCGCTCGCCTATTGTGCCGGCTTCGTCGCGATCCTTCTTCTGACCGCCGCCATCGGCCTGCTGCCGGCTTTGGCGATCGTGGCGGCCGCGATCCTGCACTTTGAAGGCATGTCGCTGCCTCGCTCTGTCATCATCGCCGCGGCGGTAGCATTGGGAAGCTGGCTCCTGTTCGAGCGCACGCTGATGGTGCCGCTTCCGGGCGGAGCGATCTGGGGATAGCTGATGGATGTTCTCGGTGATCTTGCTCAGGGCTTCGCGCAAGCGGCCACGCCCTGGAACCTGCTGATCGCGCTTGCGGGCTGCATCGTCGGCACCGCAGTCGGCGTCCTGCCCGGCCTGGGTCCGACCGCGACGATCAGCCTGCTGCTGCCGATTTCGGTCTATCTCGACAAGACCAGCGCCATCATCCTGCTGTCCGGCATCTATTACGGCGCGATGTATGGCGGCTCGATCACGTCGATTCTCGTGAAGATCCCCGGCGAGGCGGCAAGTGTCATCACCTGTATCGATGGCTACCAGATGGCGCGGCGGGGGCGCGCGGGGGCGGCGCTCGCGATCGCCGCATTCGGCAGCTTCTTCGCCGGCATCGTCGCCACAGTCGGCATCGCACTCGTTGGCCCCGGCGTGGCCGAGTTCGCGCTTGCTTTCGGCCCTATCGAGAAGACGTCCTTGCTGATCCTCGGCTTCACGCTCGTTCTCGGCGTGGGCGAAGGGTCGCGCATCAAGTCGGTCGCCATGATCGGGCTCGGGCTCTTTCTCGCCACCGTCGGTGTCGATCTCGTCTCGGGCGACGAACGCTTCGTGTTCGACATCGCGCCGCTACGCGACGGCTTCAACATCGCCATCCTGGCGATGGGCCTGTTCGGCATCAGCGAGGTGCTGCTGATGGCCGAGGACCGGGATGAAAGCACGAAGGCGGTCCCAACTCCCAAACGGCTCAGGGAGTTGCTCCCGAACCGGACGGAGCTCGGCGAATCCGCCGCGCCGGTGGTGCGCGGCAGCCTGCTGGGCTTCTTCCTCGGACTGCTGCCGGGCGGCGGCGGAATGATCGCGAGCTTCGCCAGCTACATGCTGGAGCGCCGGATCTCGAAGGCGCCCGAAGCCTTCGGCAAAGGCGCCGTCGCCGGCGTCGCCGGACCCGAGGCGGCGAACAACGCGGGAGCGCAAGCGAGCTTCGTCCCATTGCTCTGCCTCGGCATTCCGGCCAATGCGACGATCGGCGTTATCATGGGCGCGCTGCTCATGGCTGGCGTGACGCCGGGCCCGCGGCTGATCGTCGACCATCCCGAGATGTTCTGGGGCGTGATCGCGAGCATGTTCGTGGGCAATGCCATCCTCGTCGTGCTCAACGTGCCGCTCGTCGGGCTGTTCGTCTCCCTCCTTCGCGTGCCGCGCGCGGTGATGTCGATCCTGATCCTCTTCTTCTGCGTCATCGGCGCCTACAGCCTCAACAACAACATGTTCGACGTGGCGGCGATGCTGGCCTTCGGCGTCATCGGCTACGGCCTTCGCAAGACCGGGTTCGACGTAGCGCCGCTGCTCCTCGCCTTCGTGCTTGGACGGCTGTTCGAGGAAAGCCTCATGCAGGGCCTCATCATCGGAAACGGCCAGGTGAGTGCGTTCCTGCTCAGCCCTCTCAGCGCGGTCTTCGTGGTCGCCGCCTTGCTGATACTGCTTCTGCCGGCGGTGATGCGCCTGCGCCCAACTCCGATCTCCCCTCCCAAGAGTACCGAATGAGTCATGCAAGCGATCAACAAACATCTGACCGGTTTCCAATGCATCCGATGCAGAGCGATCCACCCCGTAGCCGACTACCCGGAGGGATGTCCGAGCTGTCTGGCTGACGGGCATCCTGCCAGCGTCGTGCCGGTGTATGACGAAACCGTGCCGCCGGCGTTTGGGGGCGGCGGTCGCGGCATGCAGCGCTTCGCCCACAGGCTCCCCTACATCTCGTTCCCATGTCTCGGCGAGGGCGACACACCGCTCGTCGAATTGCCTGCCCTTGCGCACGAGCTCGGCCTCGGGCGGCTCTCGATCAAGCTGGAGAGCGCCAATCCCACCGGTTCGCACAAGGACCGGATGAGCGCGCAGTTCGTGGCGCGCGCGAAGGATCGCGGCGGACCCGGCGTCATCGCCGCGTCGAGCGGCAATGCCGGCGCCTCGCTGGCGGCCTACGCAGCCGCGGCGGGTCTCCGCTGCGTCATCGTCACCACGCCGGCTATCAGCCCTCCGTGGCGGCGCGCTATCGAGATGGCCGGCGCTGAGATCATCTATACGGAAGACAGCCTGGAACGCTGGGCGATCGTGCGCCGCAAGGTGCGCGAGGAGGGTTATGCGTCGGCCACCAACTACCTCGATCCGCCAGTCGGGAGCGACGCCTACGGCGTCGAGGGCTACAAGTCTCTCGGCTACGAACTGGCCGAGGATGAAGCGACAGCCGAAGTCGATGCGGTTTTCGTGCCGACAGCGCGCGGCGATCTGCTCTGGGGCATCTATCGCGGCCTGGCCGACGCTGTCGCGGAAGGCAAGCGATCCAGTCTGCCGCGCCTGATCGCCGTGGAGCCGTTCCCGCGGCTGAAGGAGGTCCTCGCTGGACAAGACCTCCGCATGCACTTTCCCGGCAAGTCGCTGCTCGTCTCCATCGGCGGGGCGACGGTCACCTACCAGTCGTACCTGGCGGTTACGGAGAGCCGCGGCACGGCGGTTTCCGTCCCGCAGGACCAAGCGCTAGCTGACCAGCAGACGCTCGCGCGCAATGGCCTCTACCTCGAGCTTTCGGCTGCGGCGTCGCTGACAGGCTTGCGGCAAGCGATCCAGCGTCCGGGCGAGACGATCCGCAGCGCCGTTCTGATCGGCACCTCGCACGGGTATAAGGAAAGTTCCTGAAAGCCTGCGAGAGGTGTCATGCCACCGTCAACGAGATTCACCGTTGGAGCGCGATTGCGCGGCGCGCCGTCCTGCTCCGCCGGGCAAAATTCGAGTGGAGCGCCTGAAGCCGGCGGCCACCCTGGCTGATAGCGTCCATTGGCTATGCCGTCCTCGCGATTTCTCGCAAGGCTTCGATGGTCTCCAACTCGCGGTACGACGTCTCGTCATTGCTAAGGCCGTAGTCGCGGCTGGCTGACAGCTTTACGATCACGGCTTGGCGCGCCCTGTTTACATAAACGAATTGATTGTAGACGCCGATAGCCGCGAACTCGCCTTCCGACCCGTCCATCACCCACCACTGATAACCGTAACCCAACGGGGAGTCCGAGAGGCCGGTCTCGCCCGGCATGAGGTGGGCTGCATCCGGCGTGACCGAAGCCTCGACCCACTCGCT